>DAHVFG010000082.1:0-12879 GCA_027317125.1 Chloroflexota bacterium
TGTCTGGTGGAGCTGAGGGGAATCGAACCCCTGTCCAAAAAGTTCAGCCAGAGATATGCTACAAGCTTATCCCGCGTATTAGTTTCGCGCAGTGCCCCTCCACGGGCGGAGTGACTTTGCGTTAGCCTGTTAGTCTTAGGCTACCCTTCCCAGGCGCTAGAGTAGCAGCACCCCGGTTTGTGTCGCCCGGTCCAACCACCCGGGGTCAGGCAGGTCGGGCGTCGCTACTTAAGCTGCAGCGAGAGCGTAGTTATTTGTGCCAGTTACTGGCTTTGCCCCTGTTTTACGAGGTAAGGCACCTCGGCTTGCAATCCCTAAACTTCCCTCCCTGTCGAAGCCATGCAGCCCCAGATATAGGTTGTGGCGGTTATTCGCCGCCTCTATTGCGCTCACTAAATGCCCGTTCGATCTCGCGCTGCGAATCGCGCTCCGCCATGCTATCACGCTTGTCGTAGAGTTTCTTGCCCCTGGCAATCGCCACTTCGAGCTTGGCCCTGCCCCGCACGAGGTACATCCTCAGCGGCACCAGCGTCTGCCCTTTCTGCTCTACCTTCGCCCTGAGATGGTCTATCTCGTTCTGGTGGAGAAGCAGTTTGCGTGGGCGTGTTGGTTCATGGTTCCAGTGAGTGCCCGCTTGCGGCCAGGTGGAGATGTGTGCGTTGAGCAGCCATGCCTCGCCGCGCTCGATACGAACATAGCTCTCTCGCAGGTTTACATGCCTCGCTCGTACACTCTTTATCTCCGAGCCAACAAGGACGATTCCCGCCTCTATCGTCTCATCAATGAAGTAATCGTGCCTGGCTTTGCGGTTTTCCGCAACAGGGCCGCCGCCGTTCCTGCCTTCTGCCCGCTCTTCGCTCATACACTCTAATTATACCAGAAGCTGCCCTTCGCTGCACGAAATTGGGCACGAAATTGGGCACTGTATTACCGCAACCCGCAATTGCTAATTGCTAATTCCGCCGCTGGAGGGAAAGGGCTATATAGAGCATCTTGGAAAGCTGCCCCCTTGTGGCGTTTGAGTTGGGGCGGAAGGTTCCGTCGCCATAGCCCGATACTATGGCGTAAGCCCGCGCGGTCTCGATGTAGCTGTAGAAGACGCTGCCCCTCGGCACATCAGAGAAGTGGGGCGTCTCCGGGTCAAGCAGTGTCCACCCCTCTGCGAGGACGATTATCTTTGACAGCTGAGCGCGTGTGACTTGACTGTTGGGGTGGAAGGTGCCGTCCGCATATCCTCCGATGATGTGGTGGGCAGCACCCGTCTCCACTACGCTGTAGAACCAATCTGCGGGCTGCACA
This sequence comes from Chloroflexota bacterium, assembly GCA_027317125.1. Lineage (GTDB taxonomy): Bacteria > Chloroflexota > Chloroflexia > QHBQ01 > JADMIH01 > JADMIH01. The sequence goes on from DAHVFG010000082.1 coordinate 1,300, forward strand.
TCGCTGAAAGTCGGCTCCTCCGGCGCTATCAAGTCCCACCCCTCTCCCGCTACCACCATTTTGACTATCTGCGCCCGCGTAGCAGGGTTGAATGGCCGGAAGGTGCCGTCGGCGTAGCCCGAAACGATGCCTCGACAGGTAAGCCAGTCAACAGCCTGGTAGAAATATTGACCTGAGGAAACGTCGCTGTATTCTTCACAGGGCAGCGGGGTTGCGGTTCGGGGCAGCACAGACGTGGGCGTAGAGGTAGACGTGCGCGTGTAGCTAGGTGTGCCGGTTCGCGTTGGTGTGCGGGTCAGGGTCGGGGTGCGTGTAAAGGTTGGAGTACGAGTAGGCGTGTCAGTATGGGTGCTTACAGGTGTACCGGTCAAAATGGGCGTGGGTGTATAGCTTGGAGTGCGGGTTGGCGTAGGAGTTCGAGTGCTGCTCGGAGTGCGCGTCGCGCTGGGGGTTCGTGTAGACATCTGTGTGCGCGTTGCGCTGGGGGTGCGCGTGAATGTAGGAGTTCGGCTGGGTGTGAGGGTGCGCGTGCTTGTTGGCGGGGGGGTATTTGTAGCTGTGCCTGTAGAGGTGCGAGTAGGAGTAGTTGTGCGGGTGGGAGTAACCGTGCCTGTCTGCGTGCGCGTGGGGGTAACGGTGTTAGTCTCACTCAAAGCAGTTGTGGTCGGAGTGACTGTTGAAGTGCTTGTCGCAGGCGATGTAGGCGTTGCTGTGAGCGTTAGGGTGGCTGAGGGCGTGCTGGTGGCTGTGCCGGTTCGTGTTGGTGTAGCAGGTGGCGGCGTGGCGCTTACCAGGGGTGTCGGGGTGGCAACGTTTCCTGTCACAGTGAAAAAGAGCGAGGAGAAGACTCCCCACTGCCCTGTGCTGTTCACCCCTTGAGCCAGCAGCAGGTGGCGGCCATTCGCCAGCCCTGATGTGTCAACGTTCGCAGATACGTTGGCTGTGCCCCCACCGAAATCGCCGCTCATCGGGGTGCCCGAACCATCATCGCCAGGCGCATCTATAGCATACACAGCGCCTGCCACCGTGCCGTAGTTGGCCGATAGCACCCCTGTCACCTGCAAGCTCCCCTGCGAGGATACGGCAGCCAGACTACTTACATCAGGCCCGAAGGCATGCGACAAGGTGTTGGAAGTAGTAGCGCCCACAGCTTTGGTAGCGTAAAGCAACGCCGGGCGCTGCGCCTCCCAGAGAGAGTTGAGGTTTCCGCAGTCGGGGTTCAGGGTAGCGCCGATACTCAGGCTAAGACTGGGTGCGCCGTACAGTCCGTAGGCCGCGTCTGTCAGGTCGCCGCTGATTGCCTGCTCCCTTGCCGCGAGATAGCTGTATTCGGAGCTTACAGAGGAACGTGGAGTGCCGTTTAGCCGCCCCAGCTTCCAGCCCAACGCGTCGAACCCTGCGACATCTGGTGCGGCTGCCGAAGAATAGCCCCACGGATAGACAACCGCAGGGCCGGGCGCTTGCAAGTTTATCAGTAGCGCGGGGCTGCTTCCCGCCAAAGACGAGAGGATATGCTGGCTCTCGGGCTCGAAGAGTGCTGAAGGGCCCGGATACGAGCTATCACACGGGTCGCCGCTTGTGCCGCGCTCATTCCAGTGGAATGGATAATTGCGGTTCAGGTCTGTGCCCCAATTACTCGGATCGCCGCACCCGTTGCCGTTGTCCGTGTTCTTCGCCCAGTTGAAGGCGTTGGAGTATACCTGGAAATAGCCGTCGGGGTTAGCCATCGGTAGAAGATAGACCGAGCGATTGTCGAGCAGCCAGGTGACGTCGGGGTCAACGCCGTAGTTGCGCGTCAGGTAGTTAGCGTACCTCAACAGCATCTCAGCGGTAGCGATATCGCGCGGGCGTTGCGCTGCCACCAGGTAGATGACGGGCTTGGGGCCGGGCGCAGCGTTGTTCGTCAGCTTGAGGAGCCAGAGGTGGCGAGTGCCTTCCCAGGAAAGCCCGGCGTCGGTGAGGGCGGCGATTTGTGGGTAGCGGGCGGCGCTTTGCTGGAGAAAGGTTTGTATTTGGTCATTTGTGCTGTAGCACTCAGGAAGCCAATCAGGACCCGGGCTGGCTGGCGTATCTATAGCGGAGGCTGCTCCGGTTGCAGTTACCCCCATCAGCCCAAGCAGTATCACGAACAGCAACAAGAAGAGGAGGGAGCGCAACCTGGCGGCCATAACAGGTCTCCCATGTGAGTTTTGGTTAAGTCTTGGTGGCTATCGGCTGCGATGTATTGCTATGGGGTTAAATAGTTTGACCATTATACACAGGGACTTACCTGATTGCAATAGTTTCGCAAAAAGGAATTATGAATTGGACCCACGTAACTCAAATTTCTAGTTTACGATTGATGCATAACCGATCCTCTCTTATGCCTGAGAAGACGAAGCACCCAGCAGAATCGTGAGGCATTTTGTGCCTGGAAATAGGGTTATGCATCAATCGTTAGTTCATAGCTCCGCGAAGTGGAAGCTGATCCCGCCGAAGGCGGCAGAGGCCACAAGCTCCTCAGCCGCCGCGATGTATGGCTGGAAGTCTTCGTCTTTCTCCAGGAAGGGTATTCGCGAGCGCACCATCTCGTAGGCGGCGCGTGTGCCTGCCCCCATGTGGGCTTGTGGGTCGGCTTTCAGACGGAAGTCAATCGCCTGGGCTGCCATCATAGCTTCGAGGGCCAGCACGCGGCTGACGTTAGCTACTATAGAGCGGGTGTGGCGAGCGGCGATAGGCCCCATGCTTACGTGGTCCTCGGTGTTGGCCGAAGTGGGGATCGTGTCAACGCTGGCAGGGTGGGCCAGGCTCTTGTTTTCAGAGACGAGGGCAGCTGATGTGTACTGCACCATCATAAAGCCGCTATTGAGGCCGCCATCCTCGATCAGAAAGGCGGGGAAGAGGCCGCCGTGCGCTGCTATGTCTACGAGCCTTGCCTGCCGCCGCTCGCTGATTGATGCAAGCTGGCAAAGAGCAGTCCCCAGGAAGTCCGCCGCTACCGAGATAGGAGCGCCATGGAAGTTGCCTCCTGACAATATGGCGGAGCTTTCTTCTTCTCCTACATCGCCCGCGCCAAAGACCAGGGGGTTGTCTTCAGCGCCATTCAATTCAATAGTGAGCACATGGTTTACATACTCCACCGCATCACGGACAGGGCCGTGCACCTGGGGCATACAGCGGAGGGAGTATGCGTCTTGCACCTTGCCCACCGCCGTTTTTCCCACGCCATCCCCCGAAGGCGCACGCCACATGAGAGTGCTCCCCTCTGTAAGCCGGCGTATACGGGCAGCCGAGGCGATCTGCCCATGCTGGCCCCTGGCGGCGTGTACGCGCGGGTCAAAAGCGGCGGGCACTCCCTGTAACGCTTCCAGGCTCATCGCGCCGATCACGTCCGCCGTTTCACACAGGGCATCTGCATCGCAGAGGGCCAGAGCGAGGATGCCCGACATAAGCGAGGTGCCGTTGGAGAGGGCTAGCCCCTCTTTGTAGGATAGCACTGCGGGTTCGAGCCTGGCCCCGCGTAACGCTTCACTCGCAGGCATAGAGTGCCCATTCCATTCAGCCTTGCCGCGCCCTATCATCGCCAAAGCCATGTGGGACAGTGGAGCAAGGTCGCCGCTCGCACCGACCGACCCTTGCTCAGGCACATGCGGGTGTATCCCGGCGTTGAGCATATCGTAGAGGAGTTGCAGCGTTTGAGGGCGTATACCTGAATATCCGAGCGAGAGGGTATGCGCCCGGCAGATCATCATCGCCCGCACCACCTCCGCAGGCAGAGGAGGGCCAACGCCTACGCACTGGCTGAGAATAAGGTTGATCTGCAACTGCGCTAATTCGTCGTGGGGGATAACCCGATCCTTGAAAGCCCCGAATCCTGTGGTGATGCCGTATATCACCTCGCCGCGCTCCACAACGCGATCTACGATAGCTCGCGAGGCCGCTACTTTGCGCTGCGCCTCTGCTGACATGCTTACAAAAGGGCGGCTAGCGCCCTGGCCCCCCGAAGCTCTGGATATACGGGCTACGTCGCACGGGGTCAAATTAGGGCCGTCAGATATAAAGCTGTACTCGTGGTGCATAGGTTCCATTTCCGCCTCCCTCCCCTTCGGCGGAGTTACAACGTTAGCCCCACGTGTAACTCGTAGCTACTGATTCCACAGAAATGTGATCGCCTTTGACAGCACGTCGTCAGGAGAGAGGCCGTCGGTATGTATATAGAGATCGCAGTGCTCGCGGGCGTGGGCAAGTCGATTGTGTTGCGCGTCAAGCATGCTCTGCTGCCAGTGTGCTCCCCTGCGCCGCCTGATCGTGTGTATAGAGGCGTCAAGGTAAAATAGGAGGTCGGGGTTCTGGCGCTGCCACAGGTGAGGCACGCCTGAGTGCTCTTGCGCGCAAGCCCGCGCCCTGTAACCCTTCTCGCGCAGCCTACGCACCAGTGTAGATTTGCCTGCGGAGCAAACGCCTACGACCACAATCTGGCGTGGGGCTTGTTCGGTATCTAGCAAACTGTCTATTTGATGAGAGGAAGAAGTTCTTGCGTGGTAAAGAGGCGGCCGTAGCAGAGGCGCATGGAGATAGTCTGTGTTATCTAAAGATGTGGGTGGCACGAAATGGTGGTCAGACTCTCCCGACCTGGCTCTATTCTGCTTGTTCATAACCTCGGCCCCTCCAAGCGTCGTTGCCCGCAGTCATAGTAGCAACAGACGCCGCATTTTGTCAAGGGATCACAGGCCCACCCATAAACAGATTAGAGGTGCAGGTAGCATAACTCCTGGCGGGGTTACATGGGTGTCCCTTGTACTCCCCAACAAGAAAGCCCCCTCTTCCTTCATGGGAGAACAACTGTATCTTCTGTACACTCACCATGCACAAAGCCCCCTCTCCCTTCATGGGAGAGGGGCATGGGGTGAGGGCGCACCGGCGCACAGATACCCCAAGAAGATTGCTCCACCCTAAATCTGCACGCTTACCGGTTTGGCTTGCTTTGACACGCCCATGCCTCTGTGCTATTCTGTGCGAGAAAATAGGGGGGCGGGCAAAGATCGGTAGAGGAGGATTCGTGAAAGGACTCATACTTAGCGGCGGCAAAGGCACTCGCCTGCGGCCTATCACCTACACCAGCGCCAAGCAGCTTGTGCCGGTGGCTAACAAGCCGGTCCTATTCTACGGTATAGAAGATCTGGTCGCCGCAGGTATAACTGATATTGGTATTGTGGTCGGCGATACACGTGCCGAGATCAAGCAGGCTGTGGGTACAGGCGAACGCTGGGGAGCCAATGTAACTTACATCGAGCAGTCTGAGCCGTTAGGGCTGGCTCATGCCGTTATGGTAGCCGAGGGGTTCTTGGGCAGCGCTTCTTTCGTGATGTATCTTGGCGATAACATGTTGGAAGATCGCCTTGCTTCTTTCGTGGACGATTTCAGGAACAGCGACTGGAACTGCCAGGTGCTGCTCAAACAGGTGCCTAATCCTGAGCAGTTCGGCGTCGCTGAGCTGGAAGATCAACGAGTAAAACGCCTCATCGAGAAGCCTCGCGAGTTCGTGAGCGACCTCGCGCTGGTTGGTATCTACATGTTTGACAGCCATATATTCGAGGCTGTACACAATATAAAACCCTCCTGGCGCAACGAATATGAGATCACCGACGCGATCCAATATCTGCTTGATGCAGGCTATCATGTCCACCCCCGCGTGCTCGAAGGGTGGTGGATTGACACAGGCAAGCTCGAAGATATGCTGGCTGTAAATCACCTGGTCCTCGATAAGCTGATCCCATGTATAGAAGGTTTCGTGGATAGCGAGAGCCAGATCAAAGGCAAGGTAGTTATCGAGCAAAGCGCAGAGATCGTCAACTCGGTGATCAGAGGGCCCGCCATTATCGGCGCACGCACTCGCATAGTGAACTCCTATGTAGGTCCTTATACCGCTATCAACTATGGATGCACCATCACAGACAGCGAGGTAGAGCACTCTATTATCCTGGAAAACAGCCAGGTGATAGACCTGCCGGGCCGCCTGGAAGATAGCCTGATTGGCCGCAATGTGGAGATAAACCGCTCGCCCATCAAACCAAAGGCGTATAAGATGCTGCTGGGCGACAACAGCAAAGTTGGAGTGCTGTAGGCGCGTAGTGCATGGTGCGTATCGCGTAAGAGATTACGGGCGTGACATCTTTGCTCCTCAACTTACACAATACCAGCGCGATGCTTCCAGGGAGGCAACCTATGGATAAGATAGCTGGAGAGATAATAGAGAGGCAGACGGCGCTGGCTGACTTTGACCACGCGCGTGATGACTTTGAGAGCGCACTCAGCAGCGTGCCCAACGAGGCGTTAGACTACAAGCCGGAAGGCGACGACTACTCTATAAGCGACCTGGTGCCGCATGTCACAGGCTCAATCAATATGTACTCGGTGTTGCTCGATCTGATGAAGGAAGCAGAATACCGGGAAGTGAAAATGGCGGGCGCTGTAAGCGACGACGAGCAAGTAGAAGCTCACAAGGCCCCACAAGCCAGCGTTCCCCTCAGCGAAGGCGAAGGCCACAGGGCTAACCTTGAGACGATGGAAGCGGCCCACGACGCGCTCGCCGCCAAGCTGCGCGACCTTGAAGAGGAACAATATAGCGTGGCAGCCTCGGTATACTATCCTGGGGCCGAAGAGCCTTACCCAACGCGTGCTTCTGACATACTGGACTGGCTAACCGACCACTATCGTGAGCACGCCCAGCAAGTGCTGGATATGCTGGACGTAGCGCGTAAGTAGTGCGTAATATGAAAGGAAAAAACTTTGCAAAGGATAATGGTCACTGGCGGAGCCGGATTTATAGGGAGTAACTTTGCCAGGATGATGCTTCAAAAGCACCCCAGCTATCAGATCGTGGTCTATGACAAGCTGACATATGCGGGCAACCCCGATAACCTGATGGACATCGCGGATAACCCGCGTTTCACCTTTGTCAAGGGCGATATAGCTGACCAGGCCGGGGTGGATGAGACGATACAGCAGTTCGGTATAGACACCATAGTCAACTTTGCCGCCGAGTCGCACGTAGACCGCTCCATCGAGGAGCCAGGAGGGTTCATACAAACCGATGTATACGGTGTGTACGTACTCCTTGAGGCCACACGCAACTTCGGCCTGGAACGGCTGCTGCAAGTGTCTACTGATGAGGTGTACGGCGCTGTGCTCGAAGGCTCGTCCAAAGAGACAGACAGGCTGGAGCCGCGCTCGCCATACTCAGCCTCCAAGTCGGGGGGCGAATTGCAGTGTCTGGCCTACTATACTACATATGGAACACCTGTGATAGTCACACGCGGCTCTAATACGTACGGCCCCTACCAATACCCTGAGAAGATGCTGCCTCTCTTCATCACCAACGCTATTGAAGGCAAGCCTATTCCTATCTATGGCGACGGCAGGCAGGTGCGCGACTGGATGTATGTGCTCGACCATTGCGAGGGGATAGAAGCGGCTCTGCGTCGTGGCACACCCGGCCAGGCATACAATATAGGTGGGGGCAACGAGCGCGAGAATATCGACGTGACCTATCGCGTGCTCGACTTACTCGGCAAGCCGCGCACCCTCATTCACTACGTGCAGGACCGTCCCGGCCATGACCGCCGTTACTCCATAGACACCTCAAAGGCCCGCCAGGAGTTAGGTTGGCAGCCCACTACGCCATATGAAGAGGGGCTTAAGGCGACAGTTGATTGGTACTCTAGTAACCGGTGGTGGTGGGGGAAAATAAAGTCGGGAGAGTTCGCGGACTACTACGCCCGAATGTATGAGCAGCGTGAAGTGCTCTCCAAACATGAGTAATCACAGGATACGAGTGGTCAGTCGTTCATAACTCATAACTCCGCGAAGTGGTAAGGTAGGACTATGGCCCTTTTTAACTTCCTCAAGAAGGACGATACGAGCTTCTTCCAATGGTTTGAGGATGCTGCTAACAACTCGTTGCAAGCCGCAATAGGTCTAAGAGAGCTTTGCTACGATTTCCACAATCCTCTGGAGGCGGCCTCACGGCTGCACGAGTACGAACACCGCGGCGATGAAATCGGGCACCGTATCTACGAGCAGTTGAATAAGAGCTTTGTTACGCCGCTGGACCGTGAAGACATTATCAATCTCTATAGCGCCATTGACAATGTGACCGACTTCATCCACTCCGCCGCCGACATGATGGCGGTTTACAAAGTAGAGGTGGTGCCGCCCACGGCACAGCAGCTTTCCGACTGTATAGTGGGCTGCACTGAGGAAGTGGTCAAGGCGGTGCCTCACCTACGAAAGCGCAAAGAACTGGAGCTGATACAAGCCTCGGTTATCCAGATAAATAGCCTGGAGAACAAAGCCGACGACCTCTTGCGCGCAGGGCTGGCTGAGCTATTCTCCCACCCCGAAGATGTTATACACATCATCAAGTGGCGCGATATATATGAAGAAATGGAAGGGGCCACAGATAAAGCCGAAGACATAGCGGACGTGTTGCGAGGTCTCGTAATCAAAAATGCCTGATCTTGGCCTCTTCAACTGGCTCATGCTGGGCCTGGTTATAGTACTCGCCGTCGCTTTCGACTTTATCAATGGTTTCCACGACACGGCTAATGCCATTGCTACAGTCGTCTCGACACGTGTGTTGAGCCCAGGGATGGCGATCTTGATGTCAGCCGTCCTGAACTTTGTCGGTGCGCTAACCGGCCAGGCAGTAGCCAAGACGATAACCTCGGGCCTCGTGGACCCAACAGCAGTCAAGGGCCTCAACTTTGCCTCAGCGCAGCTTCTGGTGATAGCCGCTCTCATTGGCGCTATCATCTGGAACTTGCTTACCTGGTACTTTGCCATACCATCATCGTCGAGCCATGCGCTGATTGGAGGGATTGTGGGAGCAGGGGCAGCCGCCCTGGGCGCTGACCACGTTATCTGGTCGGGGTTGCTGAACAAAGTTGTCCTTCCCCTTATTCTCTCACCTATCATCGGCTTTATCATAGCCGGACTTTTCATGCGCTTTCTGCTGTGGGCCTTCGCTAAGGCGACCCCGAAGAAGGTTGGCGGCACGTTCCGCAGACTGCAAATACTCTCAGCGGCGTTTATGGCTTACAGTCACGGCTCCAACGATGCGCAGAAGACGATGGGTGTAATTACGCTGTCTCTCTTTTCCGCCGGTTTCAAGCTCTCTGTAGACAAGGCGGGCTTGCCTAATATACCGGTTGCCGTGATAATACTTGCGGCGACTGCTATGGCCTTTGGCACGGCTGCGGGCGGTTGGCGTATTATCCGCACTATGGGGCAGCGTCTGGTTCACCTAGAGCCGATACATGGCTTCGCTGCTGAAACCACGGCAGCCGCCGTCATAGAGACAGCTTCGCGGCTCGGCTTCCCGTTGAGCACGACACATGTCATCTCCTCAGCCATACTGGGCGTAGGCGCCTCCCGCCGTCTCTCCGCTGTACGCTGGGGTGTGGCCTTCAACATAGTCAAAGCCTGGATATTCACGATCCCCGTCTGTTTTGGCCTGGGCTACATCGCGTATAAGCTGTTGGATCTACTTTTATAGTTATGAGAGGAGTAAAGGCGAGCGCTGTGTGCCACGTACCACGTAAGGGGCTGGAGAAGTAGGCTCCGCACCCACACGTGCTAAATTAAGTAGTAGGCGATGCGCAATACGTTTCAACAAATGCTCGATATACAAATAGCTGTGGCTAAAACAAACAAATATGCCAGCCGCGAAAGTGGAGATACCGTCGAGGTGGTCGAGAGGCCACATGGGGGTTTCTCTGTGGTGCTGGCCGATGGGCAGGGAAGTGGGCGTTCCGCGAAAAGCTTGTCCCATCTGGTGACTACCAAGGCTATCAGCATGATAAAGGATGGCGCGCGCGATGGGGCGGTGGCGCGCTCCGTCCATGATTATCTTTACACTTATCGCGGGGGTAAGGTGTCGGCCACCCTCGTGATCCTTTCTATAGACCTATCGAGTATGACCCTTGTGATGTCACGCAACAGCCATTGCCCCATCCTCCTATCGCGGCCCGACGGCAGCGGCGTTACGGTACTGAATGAGCCTTCCACTCCCATAGGCGTCTATTCTATGACCAAGCCTGTAATCACAGAGCTGCCACTGGATGCCCATACCTATGTAGTCACCTACACTGATGGGCTGATGGAGGCGGGGGCGCGCTCAGGCTCCTCAATAGACATCCTGACCCGGGTGGGTGAGCGTCTGGCAGGGGGAAGCCCCTCAGCCAGGGAGCTTGGCGATTACTTGCTGGCTCGTGCTCTCGACCTCGATAACAACCGCCCCGCCGACGATATGGCAGTTCTGGTGGTGGCTATACTCCCCGCCGCAGCCGACACCCACGGCAGCACACGCATAACGCCCCAGGTACGCAGGTTCGAGATGCATGTGCCACTGGCGTGAGATGGCGTGAAATCTAAGGGATTATGGATATAGCACATTTATCCGTGCGCTCTATGCAATACCCAATGCTCCACTCGCTATTCCTATCCCCTCACATTTCACCTTTCGCGAGTCCATGCCCGCAATCGGGGTCTATGCCCACATAAGAAGGGGCATTCGCAACCACCTCTTTCAGGGCGGCGATAAGATAGCGGTCGCAGCGGTCACAATGGATATAGACCAGAAGGGGGTCCAATGGGAAAAGGGGAATCTGCTCGGCCTGGAGGTTGGGACGCTTTGTGTAGTCGGGTATCTCACCGGGTGGGTAGAGGAGAATCGTGGCGGTCGTGTCAGTGGGGGCCGTCATAGGAGGCATGGGTGTTGTGGCTTTAGCGCCCATCAGGAGCCGGCGCTGTTGGGGGGCGTAGAGCGGGTATTCTGAGAGAAAAGCTGCATTCAAGAGCATAGCCCGCAGCCCGCTCAAGAGGGCCGCACTCACCTCTGCTTGCAGGTCGGGCGGCAGTGCATCGCCCGGCATTTTGCCCCGCCTGATGCGAAACTGGTCTATAAGCTCCAACAACAGGCGCGGCGACACCGCAGAACGTGGTCCATACTCCCCTGTGTAAGCGAGATATTCTACCATAGCGCGCCGCAGGGCTTCATACGCGCTTGTGACATCTACGCCTTTCTCTCCTGAGTACCACCGCGCGAGACCAACCACCTGCTCATCGTGCACAACTCTCAACCCTCGTGAAGCCCACCCCAGCCACTGCCCTGGTAGGAGGCGGCGCAGGCTGCGAAGGCTGCGGCTGAGGGTGGGGTCAGGCTCTATCCCCTGTGTGAAAAGCGCCTGTGAGTATTGCCCCACAGCCACAGCCCCAACGTAATATATAATAGCCTCGGCCAGCCGTATAACAGCTGCCTCGCAACCTGTAGTGGCACCACTCCGCGCACACTCCTTCTCAGCAGCCAAAAGCGAGCGAGTTATATGCAATGGGTAGCCAGGTGCAGCAATCTTGTCCATATGCCCGCATTGTAGCATCGGGAGAGCAGAGCGTCAAAAGTGGGTTACGAGGTAACTGTTCAGAGTTGGGGTGGAGCAATCGTCAAGGGGTATCTGTGCGGGTGTTGCGCCATCTACCCTCACCCCCAAACCCCCTCTCCCATGAAGGGAGAGGGGGTTTGGGGGTGAGGGTGCGTAAGGG
>DAHVFG010000083.1:0-12760 GCA_027317125.1 Chloroflexota bacterium
GAGCGGGCGAGGTGGCGCGAGGCATTATAGCGGGCGCGCGCTCAGGTATTCCCGCGCCACGCGTCTTTTCCACTATCTTCGTTGAGAAGGTGCTGGATGTTTTGACGCTGCTTTTACTGCTGGGGATAAGCCTGCCGTTCGTGGGACTGCCGAGCACTTTCCAGAATCAGGCTGTGGCGCTCGGCATCGCGGAGCTGGCGCTAGCTCTCATCTTGATGGGGCTGGTATTGCGCCCGGAGCTTGCTCGCAAATTGATAAGTATTTTATCCGCCCGGCTCCCACAGCGTCTCTCAACCAGGATAGAAGCTGCCACCGCGCAGGTGCTTGAGGGTTTGGCCCCTCTATCGAACCCTCCTGTTGCCTTGCGGCTGGTTTTGTGGTCGTTAGCGACGTGGGGCCTGAATGTTCTTGCTATGTATCTGCTGCTCCTCACCTTCAACATAGAGATCAGCCCCCTGGCGGCGGCTGTGCTAGTGGTGGTGACAAACCTCAGCATGGCGGTGCCATCTGCACCCGGCTACGTAGGGCCTTTCGAGCTGGCGGTGGTTACTGTGCTGGGGGCCTTCGGCCAACCGCCGGAGGTTACACAAAGCTTCGCAATTATATACCATGTCATCGGCCTGGTGCCTGTGGCGATAATGGGCGTAATAGCCGCTATCCAGCAAGGTGCAGGGTTAGCTGCCTTTAGAGCTGCCTCACCCACGAGCGAAGTGAGCGCGCAGCTTAAAAACGCTACACCTCAGGCTGTGCCCACCGCGAGAGATAAGCCTTGATTCAGGGCTTGCCCGGTATCCTTGCCATAGCAGCCCTTGGCGTGGTTGCTGTTGTGGCATTCCTCTGGGCTTACCGATGGCACAAAGCCGTGGCGAGCAGGCCAGGCCTTCACCTGGATGTGGCTGCCCTATCACTCCTGGGGCTTCTCACGGGAGGCTTCTTCTGGCGGCCTCTCACCGAAGAAGCGGTTTCTATGCCTGCCGGGGGCGGGGACCTGGCATCCCTCTACTTCCCCACCTACTCCTACGTCGCCAGCCAGATAAAAGCGGGTAGCATACCACTCTGGAACCCATACCTCTTCTCGGGTATGCCGACGGCGGCTGACGTACAAACGGGGATCTTCTATCCGATCAACTGGATGCTCTACCTTTTTACCAATATCGAATATCGCGATCTAGAGTGGCTGCTCGTGGCCCATTACTGGCTGGCCGCAGCCTTTACTTATCTCTTCTTGAGAGATATAGGGTTGCGCAGGGTGGGTGCGCTGGCGGGAGGTGTGGCCTTCGCTTTCAGCGGCTTTATGGTCGCGCACCTGGGCCACCTGCCGATGGTGCTGGTGGCAACCTGGATACCACTGGTGTTGCTCACCCTGCGCCGCGCCTATATAAGTCATGCGCTCGCGGGCTGGGTGTGGGCAATTGTGGCAGGGCTGTGCCTGACGATGTCGCTCCTTGCCGGACACGTGCAAATATTCTCCTACGGTTTGATGGCAGCAGGCTTGCTCTGGCTCTTTCTCCTCTTTCAGAAGCAGCCGCTCACCGGGAAAAGCACCATGCCCTGGGTGGCTAAAGGTGCGTTAATAGTGGCAATCGCGCTGGGCATAGGGGCTGTTCAACTCCTCCCAAGCGTAGAGTTGAGCGCACAGTCCTCACGCTCCACAGTAAGCTATGAAGAGGCGAGCCAGTTTCCTGACCAGCCTGTAACTCTGCTTAACATGGTACTGCCCACCGTGTATGGCAGCAATCCTACTAATTATGCTTTCGGGCAATACCAGACCACTGAGAACTGGGGCTACTCCGGGGTAGTCACGATAGCGCTGGCGCTCGCAGGGCTGGCGCTCCGACGCAAGAGGATGCTCGGCTTCTTTGCCGCTCTTGTAATACTTGCCCTCCTCCTGATGGTAGGCGATCTCTCGATTCTGGGGGCGTGGATATACAAGTTCGCCCCAGGCTTCAACAAGCTACGTGACGCGGGGCGTGCGCTGGTGTTGCTGAGCTTCGGCCTTGCGGGGCTAGCGGCCTATGGGTTAGATGGGCTACAGGAGGCTCTAAGTGGCAAGCAGACGACAGCCCGGCGCAACGCCATGTGGTGGTTAGTGGGCCTGAGCGGGGCGGTGGTAATCGCCGTCTTCGGGGTGATGCCTGCCTTCTATAAAGAGATACTGCTGAATAACGGCGCGGAGAACAGTAAGATGCCAGGCGCTATCAATAACCTCGGTATGCTGGTGCTGTGGCTCGGCGCGTTAGCAGGCGTGGGCTGGGCCGCTTACAGGGCTAGAATAGGCGCGGGTCTCATGGCAGCGCTCGTAGTCGGCTTGCTGGTGCTCGACATTTTTTCGCCCAACAGCCGCTTCAATCCAACGACGGTTGATATTCAGGCAGGCTATAAGAACTTCGATGCCATTGCGCTCCTGGAGAAAGCTACTATCAACAAAGCAACAGGCGTGCCGATGCGTATAGATAGTGACACGGATGTCCAGAATATCTGGCAGCCCGCAACCGCCCTCCTCATCAGCAGCAGAAACGCCGACGCCCCCCTCTATGATACGGGTGGGGCTTTCAACCCGTTAGAAGTTGAAAGGTATAACACCCTTTGGGAGCAGGCTAAGCGCAACCAGAATAGCCCTTTGTACGACCTGACCGGCGCTTTATTCCAGGTCGCTTCGACCGTTATTACCCACGAAAACCAGGCCAAGTGGTCGCTTGTGGAGGGCTACAACGGCTTCAATGTCTACACCAATAAGAACGCTATGCCACGCCTCTTTCTGGTACACGATGCGCGTATAGAGGCGGACGGCCAGAAGACGGTGGATATAATCTCAACTTTCGGCATTGAGCCGCGCCACACTGTGATGCTGGCGAGTGGCACCCCGGTGACGAGCGCCGCCCCAGGCACTGCTGAAACGCAGGCTTCCCCCACCGGAGAGTCTGTGCGCGCAACCCGGTATACAGCTAATGCTGTGGATATATCTGTGAATGCCACATCTCCAGGCTGGGTCGTGCTTACGGATGTATGGTATCCCGGCTGGCAGGCAAAGGTAGATGGGCTAGATGTTCCTGTAGAGCAAGCTGACTACGCTTACCGAGCGATCAAGGTAGAAACGGGCCAGCATACGATCTCCATGCAGTTTCGCCCAAATAGCTGGACCACCGGAAGACTCATATCGCTTCTATCGGCGCTGGCGGTAATAGGAGGATTGGCTGTGCTGCTCGCATGGCCTTGGATTAAAAGAAGTCGTAGGCGGTAACGAGTTGCTGAGGGCTGAGTTAGCTACAACGGTCTCAGTCCTCAGCCCTCATTGCTGGTTAGCATAGGTAGGGTGTGGGAGCAGACCCCAGCTATCTTTAGGCCAGTACGACACAAAGGCTGTGCCAATCAGCCTGCTCTCATCAAGCGGTCCCCATATATGCGAGTCGCTTGAGTTGCGCCTGTTATCACCCATCACAAAGATATACCCTGGCGGAATCACATCCGATTGACCGGCGGGCGGCCAGTCATAGTCAGGAGTAGCCTTAACATATGGTTCCTTCAGCTTTACCCCATTTACGTAGACACCACAGACGCCGCAGTTGCGGTTAGGGTCGCCTACAGGGTCAGGATCGGCCTTAACCCTCACGGTCTCTCCTGACACAGCTATCACCCTCTTGATGTAGTCTATAGGCTCAACGGGCGAGGCAAAAACCACGATATCGCCCCGCTGAGGACCATGAAAGAGGTAGTGCATATCCGGTTTGACATTAGGATCGGTCATCTCAGCCAGATAATTGGCGTCATAGCGGAAGTAGAGACCCTTATTTACAAAGAGGTACTCGTCGGTACGGAGGGTTGGCAGCATACTGCTCCCCTCAACTCTATAGCTCTGCACCACTGCCCGCGACATGAAAAATATGAGGAGAGTAACGGTTATAGTTTCCAATAGATCGCGCCAGGCGGTTCGGCTACCGGCGTTGCGTGAGCTTCCAGGCTCAGTGTCGTTCTCACCAGTCTCAGGCACATAAGGCAGTCGTTGCGCCGTGTGCCAGTAGTTATCATCTTCGATGCGCATTATTCTCTCTTATAAGTTGAACTCTGATAGCCGCAAGGGGACTCTAAAATTATATACGTTGCGGGCCGCAAAAGCAAAGTGACAGGAGCTGGTAAGTGTTCAGAGTAAGGGTGGAGCAATCTTCTTGGGGTATCCGCGCGGGTGCACCCGCCCAGGCACGCCTTGACGATTGTCCACTCTAACCCTGAACGCTTACACAAGTTATGGCACGCTGATACTGTACTAAAGTAAGGCCACACCAAAGCTCTCCCCACGCGTGTGGAGAAACTTTTCTTCTCGGAAAGAGACCAGTAACTTCGCTATGCGAAGTTACTGGTCTCTTTCCACCTAATACCCTGATCTGGATGTTTACTCTAACAAAGCACAGCTAAGAGCGGCCAGGCAGCGGATCTTCGCCACCGCGTGTTGGTATGTCCCCAGCTATAAAGCGAGCATGCTCCGCGGCTATCGCCTCCGAATCAGCCTCCCCAAGGCCGAAGATCGGTCCCTTCTCTTCCTCCGCGCTGCCGGCGATGCCCACCTCTCCGGCGGGCAAAGCGCCCGTGTCGGTGCCAACGGGCAGAGTATTGGGCGACGGCTCAGAGATAGACGGCCCCCCGCCGTCCCTGCCGTTGCGATAGCCCGCGCTGGGACCACCCGTCACGCCCTGCAACAGGCTAAGGAACTCTATCGGGAGTGGGAAGACTATAGTCGAGTTCTTTTCGGAGGCGATTTCGGTCAGCGTTTGCAGATAGCGTAACTGCAAGGTAGCAGGCTCTGAGCCGATAATGTGTGCAGCTTCCGACAGGGCTTTCGAGGCCTCGAACTCACCTGATGCATGAATAATCTTGGCTCGCTTCTCGCGCTCGGCTTCAGCCTGGCGCGCCATTGCTCTCTGCATGCTCTGAGGCAATTCCAGGTCCTTCACCTCTACTATGCCTACTTTGATGCCCCATGGCTCGGTCTGCTCGTCAATGATATGTTGGAGCTTCATGTTGATCTCTTCGCGTTGCGCCAGCAGCTGGTCGAGGTCCGACTGGCCGAGAACGCTTCGCAGGGTGGTCTGGGCGATCTGGTGGGTGGCGCGCACAAAGTCGGTCACAGCTACAACCGCCTTCTCAGGATCGAATACCCTGAAGTAGAGCACCGCGTTCACGCGCACCGTTACGTTATCGCGAGTGATAACCTCCTGCGCGGGCACATCAAGTGTGACAACACGCAGGTCTACCTTCACCATACGATCAACAAATGGAATAATAAAGAACAATCCGGGGCCGCGCGCCCCAACCAGGCGGCCTAATCGGAAGATGACCCCTCTCTCGTACTCTTGCACGATCTTCACAGCCGAGCCTGCTATCGCAAGCACTACTACGACAAGAGGCACAAGAAACGACAATAGCCCAAGTAAAGCATCCATTATGTAAACTCCTTTATAGTGGTCAGTGGCCGGTAGCCAATAGCCTTGAGGTTAGTGACCCCAGAGAAGGCTTCTCACAGCTTCTTCGTCTCTATCCCTTCGCCTGCTTCTGTTTCAGGGCGCACCGTCAGTTGAAGACCCTGCGCGCCGACCACGCGCACAGGCTGGCCTGAGGGTATAGGGCCGTTGGCGCTCACTGCGTTCCAAAGCTCACCTGAGACGAAGACCATCCCCTGTGGAGAGAGCTCGGTGCGCGTCTCAGCGATACGCCCCACCAGCCCTTCGCGTCCGGTAGCCGGGCGCTTGCGCCTCGCCATGAAAACTTTGTAAACTGCAAAGAAGAAGAAGGCCCCCAACCCGGTGGCTGTGCCCAGCACCACAACAGGTGACACTCCAGGCAGGCCGGGGGCGGCAGTCGTATTCACCAGCAGCAGCCCGCCGAGTATCAGTGATATAATGCCTCCTGCTGTGAGAATGCCGTGCGTGGGGAGGAAAACGTCAGCGATAAAGAGCACAAAAGCGAGGATCATAAAGACTACGCCAGAGACATTGACAGGCAGCGTGCCCAGCGCCAGGAAGCCGACCAGCAGCAGCAATGCCCCCACCACCCCGGGAAAGACCGCACCTGGATTGATAAACTCCCATGTGAGGCCAAGGGTGCCCAGGCTAATCAGCACAAAGGCCACGCTGGGATTGGTTATTAGTATCAGTACGTCCTCAGCGAAGTTGGAGGATATGTTGTGCTGAGTAGCGCCTTTAGTTTTGAGAGTTACTGTCTGCCCGTTGACGCTTACTTGCTTGCCGTCGGCCTGGCTCAGCAGGTCATCAACGCTGGGAGATAATATGTCCACTACATGCTGGTCGAGGGCGGCCTGTGCGCCGAGGTTGGCGCTCTCGCGCACAGCCTTCTCCCCAAAGTCCGCATTACGATGGCGCTCATCGGCGAGGTTGCGGATCTGCGAAACGAGCAGGTTCGTCACCTTGCGGCGTTCGGCGGCGGCATCCCCGCTTTCGGGCGTGCTACTGCCCGAGGAGTCGCCGCTCTGCAAGATAACTTCGGAGGAGCCTATGGTGGTGTTGGGGGACATGGCCGCGATATGCGCGGAGTAAACCAGGTACAACCCGGCGGAGGCGGCCATAGCGCCCTGTGGCGAAACATAGGCTATCACGGGCACACGGCTGGCGAGAGTGCGTTGAACCATCCCCTGCATCGAGTCGACAAGGCCACCCGGCGTATCTATCCTGATAACCAGGGCAGCCGCGCCGTCGTCTTCGGCGGTCTGGATGAGGCGGTTGTAATACTGAGCGCTAATAGGGGTGATAGGCAGCTTGAAGTCGCCCACATCCACGTGGCCTTGAGCCTGCGCTAGGTTAGAAGCCCCGGCAGCGAGAGGCCGCAGGATGCCCCCTGACCCCAGCAGCAAGGTGCCCAGCAGCAAAGAAGCCAGGTAGGAGGCCCGTAACACTTTCAAGAATGACGCTTTGCCCATAACAGATCCTCCTGATGTATATACGCAGGGGACGTTGACAGCGTCGCAACTATATTATACACCTTCTTACTCATCTGCCTACCAGATCGGTACTTTGGTGCACAAGAAGCGGATAGACTTCACCTGCCCTCTGAGGTTATTATGGAAGCATACGATAATAAAAGATAGGCAGGCGGCTCTCGCCAGCCAGAGAAGAAGGAAAGCAAGATATGTTGGCTACGCAAGAAGAAGCAAAATGGCGCTCTGTGCTCGACAGAGACAAGAATGCCGATGGTGCGTTCGTTTACGCGGTACGCTCTACAGGCGTCTATTGCCGCCCATCGTGCCCATCCAGGCGGCCACAACGACAGCAGGTGTTATTCTTTGCTCAGCCGCGCGCAGCCGAGCAAGCAGGCTTTCGGCCATGCTTGCGTTGCAAACCGATAGGGCTGAAAGAAGACGACCCCAACGTAGAGATAATAGAGCAGGTACGCAGCTTTATAGAACAGCATCTGCTAGAGGAAAGGGCACCCACCCTCGCGGAGATGGGCGCGCACGCGAATACAAGCCCTTACCACCTGCAACGCACCTTCAAGCGCATCATGGGCGTCACGCCGCGCCAGTATGCCCATGCCTGCCGCGTAGCTATACTCAAGAAAGAGCTCAAAAAAGGAGAGAGTGTAACAAAAGCGCTTTACGAAGCGGGATACAGTTCCAGCAGCCGCCTTTATGAGCAAGCCCCCTCACAGCTTGGTATGACGCCCGCTACTTATCGCCAGGGAGGAGCCGGAATGCAGATCAGCTATGCAATAGTAGATAGTCCGCTTGGCCGCCTGCTGGTCGCCGCCACTACGATGGGAGTATGCGCTGTAAGTATCGGTGGGGATGACAGCGCGCTGGAAGCGGAAGTCAATGCCGAGTATCCAGCGGCGCAAATCAGCAGAGATGAGGCGAGGCTGGCCCCATATGTCAACGCGATCTTGAGCCATCTGCAAGGCGCGCGCCCTCACCTGGACCTACCCCTTGATGTCCAGGCAACAGCTTTCCAGATGCGCGTCTGGGACGAGCTTAGAAGGATACCCTACGGCGCTACACGCTCGTACAGCGAGGTGGCCCAGGCGGTGGGAGCGCCAAACGCTGTCAGAGCTGTAGCGCGAGCCTGCGCCACCAACAAAGTGGCGCTGTTAATCCCCTGCCATAGAGTAATCGCCGGGAATGGTAAGATGACTGGCTACCGCTGGAGTATCGAGCGCAAACGCGCCCTGCTTGAGATGGAGAAAGAGCGGAGCAACATCTCGGCTCTGGGCGTAAAAGGCTCATAGATTGTCGCTGCCCGAAATGCGCCGGAGCCTGCACGCCTCCTCATGCTGGCTCACAGCTATCAACGTCGCTCTGGCAGCGGCCCAACTGCTACTCTTCGCGCCTATCGTGGCGGGCGTGCACTCCGCCGACCTGATAGGCGCGCCTGTTGGCTTGCTCTTTCGCGTAGATGGCTTATCCCTCGTCTTAGGCGTGGTGTGGAGCCTGGCTATGGCGGTAGCAAGTGCGAAGGTGGAAGGCGCTCCGGCGGCCCTTTATGTAGCACTGATGTCTGTAGGGATGCTGAGCATGGCCTACGCCCGCGACCCCTGGCTCCTCTACCTGGGCTGGGAAGTAGCGGGGCTATGCATCTGGCAGGCGCTACGTTCCACTCGGCCCTGTAACGCCAGCAACCGCGTCGGCTTCGCGCTGCACGCAGCAGGTTGGCCGCTCCTCTTGTTGCTTCTCATTGGAGTTATACCGCCCTTCGCCCCTCCACCTGGTGGGGCATCCCAAGTCTGGCCCGTGCCGGTCGCGGCGACGCTAGGCGTTGTATCTATGATCAGGTCAGGCTGCTGGCCTTTTAGCGGCTGGCTGCGATATGCAAGCGCCCATATTGAACTCGCGCAACGAAGGCTCGTGGCGATATACGCGATCTCAGCTCCGTATCTGCTGGCAAAGGCGCTTGTAGCCGCACCCTGGGATGCCTACAGCATCTGGGCTTTGACGCTCCTCGGAGCTATTGCGTTGTTGGCTGCATCTTATCAGACCGCCCTGGCAATGTCGGGCTGGCGCGTGGTGGCTATCCCGGCTATGAGCGCAGCAGCCATAGCAGCCTTTGGATTAGCATCAGGCTCGCCGCTGGCAGCGGCAGGAGCGCTGGCGATTACTCTCACAGCCATTATATGGGCTTCTATGGGTGCCGCATTCGCGGGTAACAGCCACTTTCTACTTCTCGGCGGCTTTGCGGGGCTCTGGCTTATCGCCCAGGGTGCGCTCGACCTCGGCTATGGGCTTATAACGGCGATCCTCCTCCCCGCGGTGCTTCTCCTGGCAGTCGCCACGTGGGAAAGACCGGGTATAGAAACTGAACACTCCGGCGGGCGGCAAATTGGCCCACTGCTTGGGCTTATACTTCTCACTCTGGCTGCCATCTACCCGCAGGCGCTCATAGACTTTGCTGTGCGTCCTGCTGTAGGGGCTATGGCAGGGGGAGTTGGTGTACCCAGGCTGTTGGAGAGCGGCCCGGATGTGGGGCTGCTGGTAAGATCGCCGCAGGAGACCCTTCTGGCCGCTCTGCCCGCCACCGGCACAGCCCTCGCTGTCTTTCTGGCCTTCGCCGTGCTCTACTGGCTCAAGCGGCTGGCCCGAGTCTCAGAAGGTGAAGAGACGGAAGCCCAGAGAGAATGAGCCTGGACCTCTCCCTCTTTTCAGATTGGACCCTGGCGCTGCTGCCGCGCCTTTTTATCTACCCTGGCGGACTGTGGATGCTGGCCGCTCTACTCGTCTTGCGCCTGGGGGTGGATGGCATAGAATGGCTCAAGCTTGCTTCGCTAGCCCGTGATTTGAGCCAAGCCAACCTGCTTGCGCTTGCCACAGCCTGGGCTGCACTACCTTTGCTACCACTCCCCGGCGCAGCGCCTCTGCCACTTCCCGCTGATACTTTCTCCCTAGCGGGGCTGATCGCGCTGTCGCTGTCGGCGGATGTGCTTTGGGGACACAAGCAGGATCGTCAGGACGCACTGGCAGGGGTGGCGGTCACGCTGGCGATCATGGCTCCGGTGGCGGGTAGGCGCGCACTACTCACTACATCAGGCACACCTTCGCTCGCCGACTGGCTCTCTCTGCTGGCTGTGGGTGTTGGGCTTGCGAAGCTGGCGCGCCCCTCTGGGAGGGATTTGGCAGGCAGCGTGCGCTGGCTGGCGTGGCTTGGCCTGGGGGCAGCGCCTCTTTGGGGTGTTACTCCCACGCTATCGGCTCTATGGGTAAGCCTGGCTTATGCGGTCGCCATTCTTGTGGTTGCTGTTGTAACGAGGCTCTTTGGCAAGGAGGCGACAGGTAGATTGGCGCTTGCTACAACGTGGTCTCTGGCGGCGCTATCGCTGGTTGCGGCACTGTTGCGGTAGTCACAGGACCCACGCCATCACCGCCTGAGCCGTATTTAGCCATCAGGCTGTATATGTACTGGCGGTAGGTATCGGCAAGGGCAGGAGACTGAATAATAAGCACATTCTCCGCGTTCTGCTGGGCATGGCGCGAAAAGTTGTACGACCCGGTGATCACCGTGTCGTCTATCACCATCACCTTGTTATGCATGAAGTCGTGCTTGCTGGTGGGGCTGTATGGTGTGCTCTTCTTGCCTGCAAGATGGCCGTAGTCCACTATCCCCTGGAAAGCGCCTATCTTCCAGAGGTTAGCCGGAACCATCTTCCACTGGTACTGCACCCCCTGCATCTGGGTTCTATCGTATATCCCTTCGAGAGGCACGCCGCGTTGCGCCAGCCCCTGCAACGCGTCTATTATCTTACCCGATGTGACAACGACAGCGGCGATAGTGACTCGCTCTTTCGCGGAGGCTACCATGTCGGCGATTGCCCCGTCTATCCACTCGCCTTCTGTTGGAGCAAAATCAACTCGCACCTGAGCGGGCTGCCCCTTGTACTGCAATGTGTCCCGGTCGCTGTCTAGCACGCCCGAAGTAGTGATATTGCTGTCTATCCACAGCTCATCGAAATCCTGCGTGTAGGCTCCGGCGAGGCGCTGTGAGCGCAAAGTAATGATGTTGCTCTCCTGTAGGGTCCAGCTATCATCAGTGAAGTTGACGGAGCCTGTCCAGATTCTGGCGGCTGGCGTGCCCGCGTCAATAACAATGTACTTGTCGTGCATCAGGGCGCGGTAGCCCTCTATCGCCTTTGAGGGCAAGCCCGTAGAGGTGACGAACTGTGGGGTGCTCATATCGCAGGCGTCAGCGTCCGGCTCGGCAATCTGATCCTGCTGGGAGCCTGCATCGTAGGCAATCCTTATCTGCACCCCAGCATTTGCGCGCTCTCGCAATGCGCCGACCACTATCTCCCGCACGCCGTCGCACAGGTTGAAAGAGTAGATAGCCAGGTCAATGGTCCTGGTCGCTGTGCTGATGAAGCTCGCGAGCCGGGTGGCTACACTCTCAGCGCTCTGGCACCCCTCGCAAAGGAAAAAGACTTCTATGTCGTCCATGGGCCACCACCTTTGGTATCCGCATTATCAGGGTTTTGCTTGTCAACGCTATCAACACTTCGCTTGCTGCGGTCAACTACGAAGAATTGCAGGCCCAGCAAGCCGAGAAAGGCAAAGGCGAAGAAGAAGATGATTGTCAGGTCCTGGGCATCAAAGGTTGCAAAATCGCTGTACGAGCGATACGCAATAATCAAGCCAACGGCGACCATACCAAAGGGCACGTAAGGCCGGCGCGCGGTGGAGTCATCTCTGCGCGACATGCGCACCAGCATCGCCACGCCCCCAACAGCGAGCATAAGGCCCAGGAGCACAAGAAATATCTGTAAAGGCTGCAAAGCTCCTCTTTCCGGGGACAAGCCAGCTTGTCCCCGACCCCTGACTGCTAGCGCCCGCTTTGTATCAGGCTGAGGGCACGATCAAGCTGCGGGTCTTTGTTGTCCTGGTAGTCCTTCTCAGTGCGCACTACCACCACATCCGGAGTAAGGCCGCGATCAGTCAGGCTGGGCACCAGGGGCTGGGCCTCGGCGGTAGCGGTGGCGGCGGCAGGGGGCGCTGTAGCTTGCGGGGTAGGCGTAAAGGTGGGCAGTGGCAGAGGCGTGCCGTTAGGGTCGGGCGTAGGTGTGCGCTTGGGGTTTATATCTCGCTTATTGGGTGTAAGCCAGTGAGCGAAGGTGATGCGCGCGCTCGACCCATCGGAGAGGGTGTGAACGCGCTGCTCCGAACCTTTGCCGAAAGTTTGCTCACCCACCAGTTTAGCGCGCCCGTAGTCCTGGAGTGCGCCGGAGACAAGCTCAGAGGCAGAGGCGGTGCCGCCATTGACCAGCACTACCAGAGGCATATCGAGCAGCTTTGGCCCGTTGGAGATGACCGCCTGGGGTATATCCTGCGAGTGGTCTGCCTTGCGCGACTCGTAGAAAGCAACCTTGCCTTCCGGCAAGAAGCGCCCAAGCATCTCCTGAGCATCAGTTACCCAACCGCCGCCGTTATTACGCAGGTCAAGTATGATGCCTTTTACATTCTTGCTCTGGGCATCCTGCAACGCCTGGTCAAACTCAGGCGTGGTCTTGTCGCCGAAGATACTCACGGTGATCAGGTCAATATTGCCATCGAGCATCTTCGTTGTAACCGCTGGCACGTCAATGCTGGCGCGAGTTAGCTCTACGCTGAAGGGCGGTGCGCTGCCACGCACCAGTGTGAGGCGCACTTTTGTGCCTGCCGTTCCCCTTATCAGGGCGGATATCTGGTCGGTGCTCATCCTGGTGATGTCGCGCCCGTCAACAGCAATGATGATGTCCTTAGCGCGTAAACCCGCCTTCTCAGCAGGGGTGTTAGGGATAGGCG
>DAHVFG010000084.1:0-12758 GCA_027317125.1 Chloroflexota bacterium
CATATCACAGTGGAGGCAACTCAGGACTGGACTACCCGGCAGGGTTGGACACGGACGCCTCACAAGGGCGGAGCTTCGTGGCAGGAATGAGCACAAGCTCTGATCCGGACTACAACAACCTGGGGAACAACGATCTGCTAGGAACGATAGACAGCTTCGGCTTACCGGGCAACTGGGTCATACGTGGCAGTGGCACAGCAGGCGGCGGTGGCTGCCCCACAGGTACAGCCACAACAGTGCCTACCTCTACTACTCAAGCTACTTCTACCACACAGGCTACAGGTACTACGCAAGCTACCTCTACCACAGGAGCTACAGAAACAAGCACAACAGAAGCTACGTCAACGCCAGGCGGAGCCACAGAGACTTCAACCTCTGAGGCCACGGCCACCTTCGCACCCTCACCTACAGCATGCACGATTAGCTTCTCAGACGTGCCACCTGACAACACCTTCTACGCCAACATAGAGTGCCTTGCCTGCAAGGGCATCGTCTCCGGTTATGACGACGGAACGTTCCGCCCGAATAACCAGGTCACTCGTGGGCAGATCTCAAAGATAGTCTCCAACTCAGTTGGCTACACTGACGATCCAGGGCCTCAGATCTACACAGACGTGCCACCAGGCAGTCCCTTCTACGACTACATAAACCGCCTTACCTCTAGAGGGTTCATGGGTGGGTACGACTGCGGCACAATCCCACAGGAGCCATGCGACAGCCAGAACCGCCCATACTTCAGACCAGGAGCACAGGCTACAAGAGGGCAGATCTCCAAGATCATCTCCAATGCAGCAGGCATAGCTGATGACCCAGGGCCACAGATCTACACAGATGTACCTGCTGGCAACCCATTCTACGACTACATCAACAGGCTAACGAACCGAGGAGTAATGGGAGGATATGCGTGCGGCACAATCCCACAGGAGCCATGTGACGCACAGAACCGACCATACTTCAGGTGGGGGAACAACACCACACGTGGGCAGGCTTCCAAGATTGACGCCAATACTTTCTTCCCTAACTGCCAACCAACAAGGAAGCTCGCTCCAGGTGCAGTCAACCAGTAAATCGGCCAATAGTTACCCGTTAGCTTAGTAAGAGGAGGAGGCCTTCAGGCCTCCTCCTCTTTTCGTAGCATGCCCTGGCCCCTTTCCCTATGGGAGCTTTCAAGGGTAGGGTTTTGATGGAGCAAGGGGTTATAAAGAGGATGTAAGAGAATACGGTAAAGAAGCAGGTTATGGTTCAGGAACGAAGCGCCAGGGGGCAGAGAGGGGTGCAAATGCGGGCAAGCTGTCACCCTTGGAGGGTGATTTTGGCAAAATCGAAGCGCTTGCCCCTATACTTATGTAAACCCACCCCTCTACGGGGGCCACTCCCCACAAGGAGGAGAGTTAGAAGATAGGGCTCTTCGTACAACAATTGTTGAGGAGGATTGACACATCCGCAAAACTTGGCCCTCATAAGTATAGTTTACAACAATGCAAGAGATTGGGGGCGAGCACTAAATCAAAGCAAGCTACGGCGCGTGCCGGGTCGCCACTGATGGCTGTTTTACTGCATTCGCAAAGAGGAGAGTCCACTGTGCATCGCTCAAGGTACGCTGCTTCTTGAAGATGTAGATAGGTGGGTGGCTGGAGTCCATGTAGGAGGCGTCTACCCAGCCGTTGTCATCGGGAATCTGAACGCCAAAGATGGTGGGGTAAGACTTCGAGGCGTAAGCCATGTCGAAGCCCAGCTCTCCGCTAAATAGTAGCTGATAATAGCGGATTTGCACAGGATACCGCCATGGGAGGTGTGGCACCGTACGATAGGACTGTGTTGCATCAATCACCAGGTAGTCAGCGTTCCCCAACTCCGCACGTAAAGTGGCTGATGTTTCCTCGCCTGGCCTATCCGCCAGTGGGTCCCAGCTAACCAGCTTGTACGCCTTCTCAGGGTCAAGCTCGCCAGGAATGGAGAGTGGCATCTGCTGAGCAGTCGTCTCCAGCCCGATGCTGCTTCCCGGCGGCACATAATCGTATATCCAACGCGAAGCTTTGACCTGGGTGTGCTGCCCCAGGTATATGGCATTGACTGCCAGCGCTTCGAGCAGTGCGGGCACCAGCAGTAGGCCCAGGATTGCTAACTGTAGAGGCAGAAGAAGCTTGCTACTGTTTCGCGCCAACCTGCCGGCCAACCAAAGAGTGAAAGACGCGGCGAATAGACAAAGGTAGGGAGCCACGGGCAGCAGATATCGCACCCATTTAGCTTCCAGGAACGCTACAGATGCGAAGTATGACACACCACCCAGCAGTAGCAGACCCCCGGCCCATTTACCTTCTCGCCACAAACGCCTACAGCCCCATACTACCCCTGCTGTGCCTGCCAGCCCCACAAGCGGTCCAACGCCGATCAGTAGCTGCGACCAGGGATAGAGCACGGGCCATGTGCCGACATACTTGCGGGTAAACCACTGGTCGTTAGCTCCAGCCTGGATTGTTGCCTGCTCATTCAACTGCTTGAGGTAAGTAGGCGCATCAAGCAGCGCAAAGGGGTCGCCGGCGAAGAGACCGGCGGCAACGCCCGCACCCGCCATTCCCAGGAGCAAAGGCAATCTCAGGCGACTCTGGCTTGCGCCAGGATGCCGCCGCTCAATGAGCCATCGCCCAAGCGCAGCGCCCGCTACAAGCACAAGCACAGGCACCGCGCTTAGCTTGCATGCGAGCGCCAGCCCTGAGAAGAGCCCTGCAAGCCCCAGTGCCCACACCTTCCCACTCTGGTAGTAGATAACGCTACAGAGCAAGACGACCGACATCGCGGCGCTCATGAAGCCATCGGAGATATAGAAGTGGCCTATCTGAATCGGCAGCGCGGCAAGCGCATAAAAGGCGGCTGCCACAAGCCCCACGCCAGCGCCCCAAACGCGCTTGCCGACAAAGAAAATCACCAGCGCAACAAGCGTATCGAGCAGCCCTGAGAGAACGCGCCCCGTCTGTTGCGTGCCGTTGAAGCTCGCAAAATACCGATCACCTGTAGTCACGAAGGCTAGCGTGCTGGCGGCTTTGCCCAGATAGAGAGGAAGAGTGCCATATGGGTATTCTGTGCCGTCGGCGCGGGGGTTCATTGGGCTGCTCTGGGGGTCGAAAAGCGTCGAAAGTGAAGTGCCGGGCGGTATCTGCACCCTCTGAATGGTCAGCTTGGTTATGCGGTATTCATCAACGTTCAGGCTCTTGCCCTGGTCCCAGTTGTGGCTACCGACCCGCAGCCATGCGCCCATGAGCAGAACAAGGGCGAGCGCCGGCCACGTCGCCAGGGCGCGAGCTTGCTTATCGCCAAAGGTATGCGTCACTTGCAAAAGCACGTCAACATAAACTATCTCCAGACCACACCTGGTTTCTCTTCGTAACTGCAACCGCAATCCCAGAGTGCTATCGTAGGCGCACGCTGATTCTAGCATGAGTACGAGGCAGGAAGCAATCGCGCTGAACCCTCTTTACTATGAACCAGGCACAAAAGGGCTGAACCGAATAGAGTTGTGCTGTGTGTTAACTTCAGCAACCTGAGAAAGGAGGGGATGGCGATGTTTGTATGGCTGTTTTTACTGCTGCTTATTGGGGCAGAGGTCGCAGCGATAAGCCGGTGGCTTCGGCGAGAGTTTTACCCGATTTTCTTCAACGATTGGGCAGCATTCCTCTACAGCGCTCTCATGGCTGTTGACTTCTCTGCCGCCTGGCTCATCTCGATCTTTTTTACGCCGGGCGGAACTTTTGGGACCGCTCTACTCGCCATACTAGCGGTTATTCTCATGATACTGGTTCTGCTGGGCACTCTCTTTCTTCGCTGGGTAGTTCACCTCGATATGACAGACCCAGGTAAGTGAGCGCCGATGCGCCTCGCCTGCCTTTGGCTCACTACGCACAGCGAGAGCTTTCCCTTGCTAAAACAAAGACACAGCCCACAATGAGGCTGTGTCTTTGTTTCAGCTTTAGATCTTCTTGCTTCCCTCGATAATCAGGTCAGGAATGTGAAGCCTCGGCTATGTATCTTCTAAGCTTCTTCCAGACCGGTACCTTCATCAGGGTCGAAGGTGGTGCCATGCTCGTTGAGGAAATCCATAGGGCTAGCTTCAGGCTCGCCTAGCGATGCAACTTCTCTTTGCTCCGCGTCGTCTTCAGCAGCCTCTGCCACATCTTCATCAGCTTCGAGGTCTGCTTCGGGTTCCAGCAAGGCTGCGGTCAACTCGGCGGAACTTTCAGTTCCATAGGGTAAAGGCGCGAAGCCGGGCATGGAGGCGAAGCCGTTGCCATCGCCGTCTAGCTCTAACGGGTAGGCAGGAGTAGCCTCGGTGAAGCCTTCAGCTATCTCCAACCCCGCTCCAAGCCCAGGAGCATTCTCTCCTTCATACGCGCTGAGAGAATCAGTCGCGCTGAGGTAGGTGTCTATGTTCTCACCCTGGGCTACCATGTCGAAGTCGGGCTGAAGGCCGAAGCGCGCACCCGACCCGGCAGGGATTAGCTTGCCGATGATCACGTTCTCTTTCAGGCCGCGCAACCTGTCAACCTGGCCGTTTATCGCCGCCTCGGTCAGCACTCGTGTGGTCTCCTGGAAGGAAGCCGCCGAGAGGAAAGAGTCTGTCGAGAGCGACGCCTTGGTGATGCCTAGCAGCACAGGGGTCGCCATAGCTGCCTCGCCACCGGCTGCTATCGCACGAGCGTTCACCTCGGTGAGTACGAATCGCTCTACCATCTCACCGGGGAGAAGCTCGGTGTCGCCTGGCATATCAACACGGACTTTGCGGAGCATTTGCCGCACGATAACCTCGATATGCTTATCGTTCACGTTCACGCCTTGCGAGCGATAAACGCGCTGCACTTCGTCCACCAGGTATCGCTGCACCGCCTCGCGACCGAGAATGTGCAGGATTTCCTGCGGGTTCTGTGCGCCGCGCGTCAGAGGCTGACCGGCGTTCACATGCTCGCCCTCGGTTACCTCAAACTGGGCATTGTGGGGCAGCAGGTGTTCGCGCTGCTCTTGCTCTTCTGCTCGGATTACCAGCTTCTTTTTGCTTTCCACGATCACGCGACCACTCACGCGGGCCAGCGTTACGTCGTCCTCATGACCTTTGAGCGGCGAGCGGAAGAGCGGGTCGCCCTCGGCCACCATGTCGCCCTCGGCCACAAGTAGCTCATGGTTTCTAGGCAGCGGGTAGTCGTCGTCGTAAACTTCGCTATGAGTTAGCCTTATCTTCTTGCCGCCTTCTTCCTCGCGGATGATTTCGACGACGCCGTCTATCTCCGCGAGGATTGCCTGGCCTTTAGGCACACGTGCTTCAAAAAGTTCTTCCACACGCGGCAGACCCTGGGTGATGTCCTCGCTGGAAGCCACGCCCCCTGTGTGGAACGTTCGCAGGGTCAGTTGTGTGCCCGGCTCACCGATAGACTGCGCGGCTATAATGCCTACAGCCTCACCCATATCTACGATTTTGTTGTTGTGCAGTGAACGGCCATAGCAGAGCTGGCAAACACCGTAGTCCATCTCGCACAATAGAGGGGAGCGTACATTGATCTGGTAGTTAGCCCGCTCCTCTGCTAAGAGCCTCTCCTGCTCATCTATGCTCTTGCCTGATTTCGCCAACTCATCGCGCCGTGGCGCGAGCCACTCTTCTACAGCCGCCGTAACCACATGCATCACCTCTTCGGTGATTTCCTCGTTGGCATCGAGTATTATCTCTCCTGTCAGCGGGTGAGTGATTGGCTGGCCTGCGAAACGGCCTATTACCCGTGAAGCCATCGTGTCAGCCACGTCTTTGTTCTGGGGCCACGAGAGCCAGATACCGGAGGTCGCGCCGCAGTCGTTAGAAAGGACGATCACGTCCTGGGCCACGTCTACCAGTCGCCGCGTAAGATAACCGGCGTCTGCTGTACGCAGCGCGGTGTCTGCCAGACCTTTGCGGCCACCATGCGTGGAGACGAAGTATTCGAGCACCGTCAGCCCTTCGCGGAAGTTTGAGCGGATAGGCAGGTCAATGATGCGCCCCGATGGGTCGGCTATCAAGCCGCGCATTGCGGCCAACTGGCGTATCTGCTTGAAACGAGCCTTGGTCGCGCCTGAGTTTGCGAGGGTAGAGATAAGGCCGTAGGGGTCCATTACCTTCTCTAGCTCATTGGTGAGGGCATCCGTTGTCTCATTCCAGATGCGGATAACGGTTTCGTATCGCTCTTGCTCGGTAATCAGGCCCCGGCGGTGGGCGCGCTCGATCTGCTCTACCTCGGCGTCTGACTTCTCAAGCATTTGCGCTTTGTTGGCCGGCATTTCTATGTCGGCTACCGCCACGGACATGCCCGATTTGGTGGCGAAACGGAAGCCCAGCCTCTTGAACGCGTCGGCTATCTCCGCGCTCCAGATTGCTCCCAGCTTGCGGTGGCATTCGCCCATGAGAGCTCGTAGCGCGCCTTTCTCCATCGCCTGGTTGCGGTACGCAATCTGCTCCTCTACAGGCAATCTGTCATTGTAGCGGGCAACTACTTCGTTGAATATCAACCGCCCCGCCGTAGTGTCAAGCAACTCGTTTTTGCCGTCAGGCCGGGGCATACGCACAAAGATAGGCGCTTGCAGATTGATCACACCACTGTTGTAGGCCAGAATAGCCTCGTCGCGCGACGAGAACGCCTTACCTTCGCCATCGGTTCCAGGTCGTCTCACGGTCATATAGTAGCACCCGAGGACTATGTCCTGCGACGGCGACACGATAGGGTCACCGTTGGCGGGTGACAGCATATTGTAAACGGAGAGCATCCTCTCACGTGCCTCGCGCTGCGCGGCTGATGAGAGAGGCACATGCACAGCCATCTGGTCGCCGTCGAAGTCGGCGTTGAAGGCCGAGCAGACTAGCGGGTGCAGGTGGATGGCCGAGCCTTCGATCAGCACAGCCTCGAAAGCCTGGATTGAGAGCCTGTGGAGGGAGGGTGCACGGTTGAGAAGGACAAGGTAATCCTTGATAACCTCTTCCAGCACATCCCACACTTCCGGTCTGACGCGCTCTACGATACGCTTCGCGCTCTTTATGTTATGAGCCAGACCTTGAGAAACAAGGCGGCGCATCACAAAAGGCTTGAATAGCTCCAGCGCCATCTTCTTCGGAAGGCCGCACTGGTGCAGTTTTAGCTCAGGCCCAACTACGATAACTGAGCGGCCCGAGTAGTCCACCCGCTTGCCAAGCAAGTTCTGGCGGAAGCGCCCTTGCTTGCCCTTGAGCATATCGCTCAAAGACTTGAGGCGATGCTTGCCTGAGCCGGATACCACCCGGCCCCGGCGACCGTTGTCAATCAGCGCATCCACCGACTCTTGAAGCATACGCTTCTCGTTGCGGATGATGATCTCCGGCGCGCCTAGCTCTAACAGCCTCTTGAGGCGGTTGTTGCGGTTGATAACGCGGCGGTAAAGGTCGTTCAGGTCGGAAGTTGCGAAGCGCCCGCCATCAAGCTGCACCATCGGGCGCAGGTCGGGCGGGATAACCGGCAATGCGGTGAACATCATCCAGGCAGGGTGGTTCTCCGATTTGCGAAAAGCCTCGACGACGCGCAGCCTCTTGGCCGCCTTCTTGCGGCGCTGCCCGCCCACCGATTGGAACTCATGGCGCAGCTCGCTTGCCAGACTATCCAGGTCGAGCTTGCCCACTATATCAAGGATTGCTTCCGCGCCCATGCCTGCGTGGAAAACCCCGGGGAAGAGTTCGCTTATTTCACGGTAGGTCTGCTCAGTTATAAGCTCATGAAGCGCTATCTTCTCCAGCTGGTCTATTCGCTCTTCTACGTGCCGGCGCACTTCTTCAACTTCGCGATTGGCGCGCGCCTGAATCTGCTCACTCTCCTGTATAGCCACATAAGAGCGCTGGTC
Source organism: Chloroflexota bacterium (assembly GCA_027317125.1). Taxonomy (GTDB): domain Bacteria; phylum Chloroflexota; class Chloroflexia; order QHBQ01; family JADMIH01; genus JADMIH01. The sequence goes on from DAHVFG010000084.1 coordinate 7,876, forward strand.
GCGTGTAGCGCCCGCGATGTCCTGCGAATGCTGGCTCTGGCGGCGTATAGCCTCCTGTACATCAGAGAGGTGCTCTTCTGCAATCTGCTTGAGACGAGCGATTGTATCGTCGCTTGCCACTTCGCCCGCCGAGGCTACAACTGTGTTCGAGCCGGGCAGGTATATATCCTCGGCCAGCGCCTGGCCTAACTGCTTTTTTAGCTGGCGCTCGATGGCACGCATCTGTGAGCCTGCTTCCTTTTTGGCGGCCTTGAGGTTCGCATCCAGCTCGGTGCGGCTCTCTTTATCGCTCGCCTGGATTTCGGCTATCTCCTCGCGGAGGCCCGACTGTAAATCGTTTATGCGAGCTTGTGTCTTCTCGACTATGTCGTTGACCCGCTTTTCGGCGTCAGCTTGCACTCGCTCTACCTGGAGCTGGCGTTCCTCTTCGTTTACTTCTGTGACGATGTATGTGGCGAAGTAAAGCACCCGCTCAAGGTTGCGTGGCGAGATGTCGAGGAGCAGGCCGAGGCGGGAGGGCGTACCTTTTACATACCAGATGTGCGACACGGGCGAGGCAAGCTCGATGTGGCCCATGCGCTCGCGACGCACACGGGAGCGTGTCACCTCTACGCCGCACTTGTCGCAGATCGTGCCTTTATAGCGAACTCTCTTATATTTGCCGCAATAGCATTCCCAATCCTTCTGTGGGCCAAAGATCCGCTCACAGAAAAGACCGTCGCGCTCAGGCTTGAGCGTGCGGTAGTTTATTGTTTCCGGTTTGGTGACCTCACCATGCGACCATTCTTTAATCTTCTCAGGCGAGGCCAGGCTTATTCGTATCGCGTTAAAATTGTTTACTTCTAGCATCTACCCCTCCGGGAAACTACTCCGCCGCAGGCTGAATTATGAATTAGTAATTGTGAATTTCGACCTGCTAATCACATCACCGATAATTCATAATTACTAATTCATAATTACTGATTCATAAATTCGTCGTTAGACGCGGTCTCGCTCGTCGGCCTCGAAGCCGCTCAGGTTGATGCCTTCCAGTTCGGAGAGCATATCACCGGCGGCATCATCGGCGAGGGCGACGGGCATGTCGTCCTGGGTCAGCACTTCGACGTTCAGGCCGAGGGACTGTAGCTCTTTTACAAGCACCTTGAACGACTCCGGCACCCCCGCTTCCATGATGTTCTCGCCCTTGACTATTGCCTCGTAAGTCTTCACGCGGCCCATCACATCGTCCGACTTGACGGTGAGCATTTCCTGTAGTGTATGCGCAGCGCCGTAAGCTTCCAGCGCCCAGACTTCCATCTCGCCGAAGCGCTGCCCACCGAACTGCGCCTTGCCACCCAGCGGCTGCTGAGTTACCAGGCTGTAGGGGCCTGTGGACCTTGCGTGGATTTTGTCCTCGACAAGGTGGGCCAGCTTGAGCATATAAATCTGCCCCACAGTCACCGGATTGTCGAACTTTTCGCCGGTACGCCCATCGTACAACTCTACTTTGCCGTCGCGGGGCAACCCGGCTCGCTCCAACTCGTTGTGAATAGCCTCTTCACTTGCCCCATCGAAGACGGGGGTCGCAACCTTGTAGCCAAGCTTTTCAGCGGCCCAGCCGAGGTGTGTCTCCAGAATCTGCCCGATGTTCATACGGTGAGGAACACCGAGGGGGTTGAGGATAATATCTACAGGTGTTCCGTCCGGCAGGAAAGGCATATCCTCTGGAGGGAGGATGCGCGATATAACGCCTTTGTTGCCATGCCGCCCGGCCATTTTGTCGCCCACGCTAATCTTGCGCTTCTGGGCGATAGAGGCGCGCACCATCTGGCTCACGCCCGCTGGAAGCTCGTCGTTGTTGGCGCGGGAGAAGACTTTCACGTCAATCACCTTGCCGCGAACACCGTGGGGCACTCTCAACGAAGTGTCTTTTACTTCGCGTGCCTTCTCACCGAAGATAGCCCTCAGCAGGCGCTCTTCAGGAGTAAGCTCGGTCTCTCCCTTGGGAGTGATCTTGCCCACCAGGATGTCGTTAGCGGTCACTTCCGCGCCTACATATATGATACCGCGCTCGTCCAGGTTCTTCAGCGAGTCCTCGCCGACGTTCGGTATGTCGCGTGTTATCTCTTCAGGCCCCAGCTTTGTCTCGCGTGCTTCCACCTCGTACTTCTCGATGTGGATAGATGTAAAGACATCGTCCTGGACGAGCCTCTGCGAGATTATGATAGCGTCTTCGAAGTTGCCACCCTCGAAGCTCATGAAGGCCACCAGGATATTCTGGCCGAGGGCCAGTTCGCCCATCTCAGTTGACGAGGAGTCGGCCAGAGCATCGCCCAATAGGACACGATCGCCGGCGGCCACTATGGGCCGCTGATTGATGCAGGTGTCCTGGTTGGAGCGAACAAACTTCTGCATAAAGTACTCGTGCTCTTGCCCTTCATCGTCTCGGATAACTATGCGATTGGCTTCGGCGCTTGCGACCACACCCGGCTGGCGTGCTAGCACCACCTGACCGGAGTCGCGTGCTGCCTGCCACTCGATGCCGGTGCCCACGATAGGTGAGCGCGGCAGGAGCAACGGCACAGCCTGACGCTGCATGTTAGCGCCCATCAAGGCGCGGTTTGCGTCGTCGTGCTCCAGGAAGGGTATCAACGCCGTCGCTACCGACACCACCTGCTTGGGCGACACGTCCATATAGTCCACACGGTCAACGTTCTCCTGGAGAAACTGCTGGTGGTGTCGCACCGTTACACTGCGATCCTTGAAGTGGTCTGTTTCGTCAACACGGGCGTTTGCCTGCACGACGATGTAGTTATCCTCCACGTCTGCTGAAAGATAGACGATCTCGTCTGTGACCCTCGGCTTCACCTTTACGCGTGCAAGGTCTGTCTTAGCCAGCTTTTTAGCCAGCTCCGCTGTTATGAGAGTGCCTGCCGTGCCTATGGGTTTACCTGACTTGTCTTCGACATCTTCGCGCAGGATATGGCCGACAAGAGCGTCAACTTCGTTGTTTACGGTGTTGGCTACGCGGCGATAAGGCGTCTCTATGAAGCCGAACTCATTGATGCGGGCATAGGTCGCGAGCGAGCCGATAAGGCCGATATTCGGGCCTTCGGGTGTCTCCACCGGGCAGATACGACCATAGTGGCTCTCATGCACGTCACGCACATCGAAACCTGCGCGGTCGCGTGAGAGGCCGCCTGGGCCGAGAGCTGAGAGGCGGCGCTTATGATTTAGCTCTGAGAGTGGGTTCGTCTGGTCCATGAACTGCGAAAGCTGTGAACCTCCGAAGAACTCGCGCATTGCAGCCACCACAGGGCGGATGTTGATCAGCGCGCCAGGTGATGCCGTCTCCGGGTCCTGTATAGACATGCGCTCTTTGATCACGCGCTCCATGCGAAGGAGGCCGACGCGGAACTGCGCCTGAATTAGCTCGCCTACCGCACGCACTCGGCGGTTGCCCAGGTGGTCAATATCATCAGGGCGGACAAACTTTGTCGGGTCAAGCTCCAGGTTGTTAAGCTCGATAATGTGCTCCACTATGCGGAGCAGGTCTTCTTTGGTGAGCGTTCGCTTGTCGAGGTCTACATCAAGGCCGAGGCGTTTGTTCAGCTTGTAACGGCCAACCTTCGCCAGGTCGTAGCGGCGAGCATTAAAGAGCAGGGAGTTGAGCAGGCTTTCAGCGTTATCCTTGGTAGGGGGGTCGCCTGGGCGCAGCCTCTTGTAAAACTCGATTACAGCCTCTTCCTGCGAGTGAGTGCTGTCTTTGTCTATTGTTGACTTGATATAGTTGTGGTCGGGGTTGGTGTTGGCATTCTTGAAAAGCTCCATCAGCTCGTCGTCATCAGCATAGCCGATAGAGCGGAGCAAGATGGTCACAGGGATTTTGCGCTTGCGGTCTACCTTCACCGACAGTACGTCTTTGTTAGAGCTTTCAAACTCAAGCCATGCGCCGCGATTAGGGATCAGCTTGGCCCCGAAAAGCTGGCGGCCTGTGTTCGTATCCTCGGCTGCGGTAAAGTAAACACCTGGCGAGCGCACAAGCTGCGACACCACGACGCGCTCAGCGCCGTTGATAACGAATGTACCCGTCTCGGTCATGAGCGGAAAATCGCCCATGAATATCTCTGATTCTTTTATTTCGCCTGTTTCTTTTATAAGTAGCTGTACGCGCACGCGCAGTGGGGCGGCATAAGTCATGTCGCGCTGGCGGCACTCAAGCACAGAGTAGCGCGGCTCCCCGAAGTGATAATCGAGGAAGCGCAGTTCCATGTTTTTACCCGTGAAGTCGGTGATAGGCGAGATCTCTTCGAAAAGCTCTTGCAAGCCCTGATTCTTGAACCAGTCGAACGAGTCTACCTGTATTTGTATCAGGTTAGGCATAGGCATGACGGAGGGTATTTTGCCGAAGTTACGGCGACCAACCGATGCCAACTGCTCTTCCTCGGTGCGGGGTGAAAAGGTAGGGGCGCTCTGCGGGCGGATGGCTGTAGTCATAATTGGTGGCTCCTGTTAAACTCTAAATACTCAGCACAACGCTCGGAAGACAGCAAAAGAGACACAAGCGCTAACTCCCGTCACGCAGCCTCATTGCTGCTTGGCTGGACAGGTAGAACTATGCTCGCGTCTGTTGCTGTATCATATAAAGGGGTTTTTGCCCTGGACAGGAAATTATATCATAAGGCCGTGCTGCTGTCAAGACCTTTTTTCCTGGTGGGTGCATTTCAGATAGGGGGCAAAGTCTGAGATAATGGGAGCATTCCAAGCAGAGGATGGAGGCTCTCAATGAGACGAACACACGAGCAGATGAAGGCTGCGCTTATGGCGCAGGCGGAACAAGTAATTGAGCAATTGGCTAGTTGGTCGTATGAGACCCCGCAGCCAACCCTGGCTCAAATTGAAGA
>DAHVFG010000085.1:0-12675 GCA_027317125.1 Chloroflexota bacterium
CTGGAAGCAGTGGTTCGAGCTTGTGCCACTGCTCATCTGTCAGGTCCGAAGGATAAGGTGGAGTTCTCATACTGATTCTCTACCTCATTCCTCCCCCTCCTGTCAATGTTGTTAAACAGGCTCTTAGTGTGACTTGCCGGGCGCCCGATAAAGATGGATGGCCGAGGAAGAATGGGCACTTTGGGAAGCAATGATCTTCGCATGCCGCGCTCTACTGGGGTTTCCAGGGCACCACTTGCAGGGGTGTTTGCAACGTTATCTCTGTGCCGCCGTTTTGCAGCTTGAGGGGCTGGTCGGGGTGCCCCTTGGGGTATAGCTCTATTGAGACCGTGTAGCTGCCTGGGGTGAGGCCTCCTGGGAGGCGCAGGTCGCGATAGTCTATGGTGTATGTGTCGGTGGGCCATTCGCTTGTAGGCCAGTAGCCGTTGTACATGCCTGCTGCGTCATCTACCACCACGCGCCCGGCCTTATCCCTGATCCGTATACGCACCATATAATCAGCTGCCAGCTTTTTACTATTGTGCCAGTAGAGGGTAAGAGGGAAGTACGATGCATCAGGCTGCGTGGTAGCATTGTCGCGTAGCTCATAGATGTAGCCCCGGAATTGCAGGCCATTCTCGAAGTTGTATGTCTCAGGGTAGTCTGGGCCTGGATAGAAGCTGCAATCAGGTATTCCGTTGAAGGCGATCCCATAGAGTGTAACGCCGAGGAACTGCTTTGTATCAAAGGTGTGATAGTTGTACTGCAACCAGCTCTGCACCTTGTTCTGTGGGTCTTCCTGCTGCTGGCGCGGGGGCGAGACCACCAGCCACACGCGCTCGTGGCAGCGCACCGCACCGGCAAGCTGTGCTTCAAGCTCGCGCTCTCCGAAGCCCTGTGTGCTGAGGCTGGGGATGGTGCTGATAGGTATATCAGGCACACGGCCTGGGCCACCAGGCTGATAGTAAGTCTGCGCCGCAGTGACCAGGTAGCCGGGGAAGATGATGATCGTGTCGCGCAGCCTAGCGTGGTCCGCGATATAACTCATCGCTCCACGCCAATCTTCTTTCTGCGGCTGTTGCGAATAGTTCACGCTCAGGAGGGCTATTGCCGTCGCCAGCCCAAAGATGCCGGCAGGAGCCACCATCAAGAGCGCGTGCCTGCGTCCCGCCGCCAGCAGCCCGCCTGCCGCCAGAATCAGGTAGGGGGGCAGCGCCATGATAAGGTAGCGCGGCTGAAAGAGGGGCAGGCGCAACGTCAGCAACCAGAAAGCCAGCACAGGCACCAGATAAAGGAAAAGAACCAGCGCCGATTCGGGGTTTGGCCGTGGGTCCCATCGGCGGGCGCTACGGTGCTGCGCTTCCCCTGGTAAGATTGTGCTTTCTTTCGGATCCGAGCGGCGAGGAATGCGCACTCTAAAGTCAAGCAGCCAGAGCGCACCGGCGATAGCGAGAGCAGCCATAGTTACGCCGCCTACAGCTTCCCAGGGCGGAATGGCCTGGTTTACAGCAAACTTCACGAATATTGTCAACAAAATATCGGTAAGGGTAGTGGCGGAATACCAGCCTCCGACGTTGAGGGTGTCGGTAAAGAGAGCCGTGGAGCGCAGCCACAATATCGGCAAGAAAGGCGCGAAGATGAGGAGCGTCGCCAGGCCCCAGCGCACGAGCCGCATAGGGGTTTCTTGCTTCGCGCCTCTTGTGTCTTCACTTTGCCGTCGAAAGCCACGAGCCAGCCAGGGCACCGCGATGATTTGAGCCAGTAAAACCACTCCAGCCAGGCTGTGGGTGGTTAGCATGGCTAATGTGGCGGTCGCATAAGCGGCCCACAGCCATAGCGCGTTGCGCTCCCAGGCGTAGATGTAGAGGGTAGTGCTCGCCAGGGTCATAAAGACCAGCATGGCGTACATCTTGGCGTCCTGCGAGTACCAGATGTGGAATGGATTGAAAGTGAGCAGCAGCGCCGCGACCAGACCCACAGTTGAACCCGCGACGCGCCGCCCCAATATGTACATGAGGGGAATGGCCGCCGCGCCGAAGGTGGCTGATAGCCCGCGTATAGGGGCCTCATAGCTCTGGCCGAAGATGATGTGCATTATTCGGGCGACGTTGGGGTGTCCATTGATTGCGGCGACCCAGTAGTGCAACAAGAGAACGTAGAGAGGGCCGTTCTCGCCCGCAGCCGTGAAACTTTGCACAAGGGTGGAGAGTTGTTGCTGGGCCTGCTTGACGATATCCGCCTCATCAAACCAGAAGGACTCTGCGCCAAGGTGGTAGCGGCGCAAAGCGAAGCCTACGATCGTGAGGGCAGCCACAATCCCAAGGGGCTGAACGATTATTGCCAGCCTGCTTTGCTCTCGCAGGCTGGGCTGGGCTACTCCCTCGGAACTTTGTGCGCTCACGAGTCTATTAACCAAGTAAGGGAGATAAGGTTGCGTGCATGCATATATTATAGCACCGGGTGGAGACAGAATATGGGGATAGGGCTTTCCCGCACTCATTCACGGTGTGTCAGGTGCTTTGCAAGGTAGTTAGCGCCTACTCTCCGAAGTCGATAGCAAGGTGTGCGATATGCTCTGCTAAGGTGGCGCAATTCGCCTCCAGCGCGGCAGGGCTGGGCGCTGAAAGGTCGAGGGTGGTGACATGCAGGTGTTTAGAGGTTCCATGCAGTTTCAACTCGGCGTTTGCTTTCGCGGCGAACTGCGGGTAGACGAGCACCCCGCGCTTCAGGGCATAACGGTCGAGATAGGCGCTCACCTGATAAAGATCGCGGTTCAACCCGCTATGCGTCCCTTCCGGCCTCCTATACTTGGCGTCCAGCACCAGCAGGGGTTCTCTCCCTGTGCGGGCATAGACCAGCACATCGGGACGAATGCCGACCTGCCGCGCTTCGTCCAGATAGTCATGTCGTTGCGCGACCACCCGCAGGCCGTAGACGGGTAGATATGCACGCAGCCTTGCTGTCAGGAAGCCCTCAAAGAGCCGGGGCATGTTGATCAGGAACGAGGCGAACGGTTCCGGCCCGCTCTTTTCATCAAGGCTGAGATTACTCAGTATTAGTCTGCAAATCCCCAGCAGCTGGTGATAGCGGGCGTTCAGCCTGTGCAGCCTGATGCCACGCAGGAGGTCGAGCGCGTCATCTCGCCCTATGACGCTGACACCCTCGAAGCGGCGCAGCAGACTCCGCGCTGTGCGGCTCAGCTCTCTCTCGCCTTGCCCCAGGAGAGCAGGTAAAGAGTGCAACGTTGTCGCGAGCGCCCTGTTTTCGGCGGTGTCTGCGGTCAGGTCTGTGTAGGCGCAGGCATGGCGATGCTTTAGCTCTCCGTAGCGCCTTATCTGCGCTGCCAGCATAATTCTACCCCGCACAAAAGGGAGGTTTTCTTCGTGCGGCACGAAGTGCCGGTAAAGTCCCTGCTGAAGCAGCTTGCTGACTTGTGCTATGAAGCTGGCTGCTATGAAGGCATAAAAGTCGCTGCGCGTCTCCAATGCTATAGGCAGCCCCTCAAAGTGGGCCACTCCTGCCTCCGCGCAAAGCATGTAAAAGGTGTTGGTCACTGCCACCTTTGGCCGGATAACAAGGGTCACTCCCCCCGGTAAGCTGATACGCCCAACATAGTCGCGCGGCGTGATCCTATATACGCCTTGACGCTCGGCGGGTGTGGCTTCCAACTGCTTGGAGTACCTGCTTTTGAGATAGGCGTAGCTTTGGGGCACGAGGGCGACCTCCGCAGCTTCAAACTCGGAGAGGATCAACGTTGAGTTTACCAGGTTGCGCGTGTTGGAGCTGATGTACTGCATAGATGAGCCGTCTACCCTCTAATCCTCGGCACTCATGGTCCGTCCTGCTTCATCGAAGAGGGCGTTATACTCATCTAGCTCCCCTGTTGGTGGTACAAAGTACTCTGCGAGGAGAGGACGGACAGCGCTGCGCCAGAGACGTGTTAGGGTGCCGGGAGTTAGCGGGTCAAGCATGAAGTAGCTATGCCCCAGACGATGGTCATCATCAAGGGCGTCTGCAAGGCGCTCATTAATCTTCTTGAAGAGGTTGAGAACCGTGCGGCGAGATGCCAGGCTGTTGCCGCGCCGGGCGAGCCAGCGGTCGAGCACAACAGCGTCCGGCTCCATCTCTATAAAGCGAAAGCGCCTGCGCAGGGCGTAGTCCACCAGCGCAAGAGTGCGATCTGCGCTGTTCATGGTAGCAAGAAGGAGGAGGTTTTCAGGCACGTAAAATAGGCGCTGACTCCCCATGCCCGCCGACGCCGACAATTGCACAGCGCCCTCTGGCCCGCGATACTCCAGTGCATAGAGTAGCTCGCCGAAGACCCTCGCCAACGGCGCTCGGTTAATCTCATCAATTACCAGAACGTAGTTATGCTCAGGATCGAGGCGCGCCTGCTCACACAAACGCACAAAGATGCCAGGCAGAACTGCATAGCTGACCTGCCCACGGGGGTCTAGCTGGGGTTTCAACCCTTCGATAAAGTCTTCGTAGGTAGTAGCGGGGTGGAACTGAACTATTTGTACGCGAGCGGGGTCGCCCGCTACAAGCGCCGCCATGCCTCGCGCCAGCCAGGTCTTGCCCGTTCCGGGTGGCCCGCTGAGCACCACCTGTCCTGTTTCTTCCAGCAGGTCGCGTATCTCTTCAAGCATCTCGAATGGGAGCATGGTGAGAGATTGCAGCTCGTCCAGGCTGCTTACCGCCGGCAGCTGCGAGCCTGGGGCCGCAGTGCGGTAGTCTGACGGTTTTTCACGTAGATGTGTGTGGGGCGTTATCAGATCGTTACTTTGTAGAACGGCTTCGCCTTCTCCTTCCAGGGGCGCTATTCCTGAGTCGACGGAGGCGAAAGCGCCCGCTAGCTCAGGGTTGCGCCCGATTATCTGACGGCGGAGCGCATCGTACTCTGCGTCGTTCAGTGGGAAGAGAGTGCCGCTGCTGCGCTGTCTGACCGGTTCTGCCCCCTGGAGTGCGGGCGCGGATTGGATGGATTGCCAGCCAAGTGGGTCGGGCACCTCGAAGGCAAGTTGGACCTCCAGTGTGGGTATCGGGGGCGTTGCCTCAGCGGGGGGTGGCTGTCCTGTGGCCTCACCCGTGCCCCTATCTCCCTGCGGTCGCTGTATGACGATGCCTACTGCCCTGATCGCATGGTCGGGTTTAGATACGTAGAGGAGCACAGGGTCGCCGGGCTGGGCGGCCTCGAAGGAGGCGCGTGGGCGCCCAGCGAAGGTGGCGATGCCTGCCGCCACTAACGATTGCCATTCCGAGCGTCTGCGACGAGTAGCCAGCCACCAGGCACGTCGCCGGCGTTTATCAGGCTTTCCATCTGAATCTGCTGCTTTGCCTTTGGGTTTGCTCATCTTGACATATGTAGCACATTTACGCGGCCAGGGCAAGTATAGGGCGTGAAGTAAGAGTTCAGGATAGGGGTAGAGCAATCTTCTTGGGGTATCCGTGCGGGTGTTGCGCCACCTGCCCTCATCCGCCCTCACCTCCCCTCACCCCATGCCCCCTCTCCCCTTGTGGGAGAGGGGGCTTTACTCCTGCTGAGTGCACAGGGGCAGGCCCCTGACGGGGTTACAAGGGTGATTAAAGCCCCCTCTCCCTTCATGGGAGATATACTCCCCAGCAATAAAACCCCCTCTCCCATGAAGGGAGAGGGGGTTTGGGGGTGCGGGTGCGTAAGGGTACGCCTCCACAGCTACTCCTTCAAGATTGCTCCACCTCAACTCTGAACATTTACCGCGACCCTAGGTAATTGCCTTTACCCCTACTCAAAGGGTATACTGACTCATTCGTCCTTGGGCCAACCGTCGAAAGAACATACCCGAATGATGCTAACTTCTGTAACAGCGCTTACTGCCGGAATCAGCAGCGTGATCATCGGCAGTTTGTCGTTGAGTAGGGGCGAGAAGGGTCTTTGCCGTGAAGTAGGGGTAGGTTGTTCAGAGAAGGAATCCGTTGCGCCAGGGCCATGCTTCAGGAGCGTGACATTTTGCATTATGCGGCTGGGTCAGAGGCCCGCACCAATGCGACCAGTGATCTGGTTGACCAGCCGGCCGGGGCATCAGCCAATTCGCGAGGGGAGAACGCATAATGATTGCGGGCACAGAAGCCGGGGCCTTGTGTGGAGAACGTTGCGGAGCACGGCACGCCGCTGGGGATCAGCATCAATAAAGGAAAGTGAGGTTCTGACGTGAAAAACAGTTTGCCTATCCTGGATCTCTTGGTGTTGGGTGTTGTAGCGTGGGAATCAAAGCGAAGATAGCTGACATTATTGGCTGTATGCGCATGAGAAATATGTAACGCTACCTGGCGCAGATGTCACGGTTGGGTACGCCTACTAGAAAGCCGCTATGCATGTCAACAGTCAGCGCCACAACAATCGAGCGCGTGCGCGTCAGCGTGCAAGGCATCGTTCAAGGCGTGGGGTTCCGGCCCTTCGTCTACGGACTTGCGCTGGGCCTTAATCTGCACGGCTTCGTCCGTAACGACAGCGCGGGGGTAACCATCGAGGTTGAGGGAGCGCCCCATGCGCTTGCTATCTTTCGGCGCGCCTTGATCGAGGAAGCGCCCCCGCTCGCGCAGATCACAAGTGTCACCTGGGAGCAACTGCCGCCGGTTGGAGATGCGGTCTTCGTAATCGCCCACAGCCAGCCGGGCAGCAACCGCCATGCGCTCGTATCGCCCGACACCTCCATCTGTGATGATTGCTTGCAGGAGTTGTTCGATCCTGCTGACAGACGGTACGGCTACCCTTTCACCAACTGTACCAACTGCGGCCCGCGCTTCAGCATCATACAAGATGTACCATACGACCGCGCCATGACGACGATGAGCGTATTCCCAATGTGCCGCGAGTGCCAGGCCGAATACGATGATCCGCTCAACCGCCGCTTCCATGCCCAGCCCAATGCGTGCCCGCTATGCGGTCCCCAGGTGCGCTTGCTCGACAATGAGTGGAATACAATCTCCGTTGAGGGCGCCACCCCAGGTGCGGCGCGGAAACTGAGCGAGGGCGCAATCGTCGCCGTCAAAGGTCTCGGCGGCTATCATCTTGCCTGCGACGCGCTCAACGCAGAGGTTATATCGCGTCTAAGAGCGCGCAAACATCGTGAGGCAAAACCATTCGCGCTGATGGTGGCTGACATCGAGGCCGCAGCCAAACTATGCGCGGTAAGCGACGCGGAGGCCGATCTGCTCCAGTCGAGGCGGCGACCTATAGTGCTCCTAAACCAGCTTGAACCCTGCCCTATAGCACCCGGCGTCGCGCCGGGCCACAATACACTGGGCATCATGCTGCCCTATACTCCCTTGCACCACCTACTGCTCCGTAGCTTTGCGGCGCTTCAGAGGGTTGGAGGCACGCCGGCATTGGTTATGACGAGTGGCAACAGGAGCGATGAGCCTATCGCTTACAGGGACGAGGACGCACAGGAAAGATTAGCCTCCATAGCCGACTGCACGCTTACACACAACCGAGACATCCATATACGCTGCGATGACTCTATTGTCCGCGTGCCAGCCCTGGCGGGCGTCAACGGGGTGCAGATATTTCGCCGGTCCCGGGGCTACGCGCCTGAGCCGTTGCCCCTTCCCGTTGCCGCGCCAATGCCAATCCTCGCAACAGGCAGCCACCTGAAGAACACCTTCTGCCTAGCAAAAGGGCCACATGCCTTTGTCAGCCACCACATAGGTGATATGGAGGAGCTGGAGGCGCTAACATCGTTCGAGGAGGGGATAGGGCACTATAGCCGTCTTTTCGACATCAAACCAGAGGCTGTAGCCTATGACCTGCACCCTGAGTACATGGCGACCAAATACGCTATGGGCCTCGAGGTGCCATACAGGGTCGGGGTACAACACCACCACGCCCACATCGCCAGCGTAATCGCCGAGCATGGCCTTGAGGATCGGGTCATAGGTGTGGCCGCCGATGGCACAGGATACGGTACGGACGGCGCGGTCTGGGGCTGTGAAATCATGATAACCGACCTCCTGGAGTTTAGGCGCGTTGCTCACCTGCAATACGTTCCGTTGCCTGGTGGCGAGCAAGCAGTACGCCAACCCTGGCGCATGGCCGCCGTCTACCTGGAGAGAGCGTTCGGCCCAGATTTCCTGGCGCTCGACATCCCATTCGCACGTGGGTTGGACCGGGCGATGTGGCGACCAATAGCGCAAATGATAGAGCGTGGTATCAACGCGCCACTTACGTCGAGCCTGGGCAGGCTCTTCGATGCTGTGGCGGCGCTGCTTGGCGTCCGGCAAGTGGCGCTTTACGAGGGCCAGGCAGCAGTTGAGATGGAGATGCAGGCCGAACCATCAGAGCAGGTTTACCCCTTCGATATAACGGGCGGGAGTTTGGCTCAACTCGATGTTACCCCTATGTTCCGGGCGATTGTCGAGGAGATAGGGCGCGGTGTGCCTGTGCCCAGGATAGCAGGCAATTTCCACCGCTCCGTAGCCGAGATGCTGGCGGCGGCCTGCGTCAAGGCAGGTGCGGCCAGCGGCCTTGACCGGGTAGCGCTGAGCGGTGGCGTATTCCAGAACAAGCTGCTTTTGGAGCAGCTGGCCCACCGGCTGGAAGACTCAGGCTTGCAGGTATACGCCAACCATCTCGTCCCGCCCAACGACGGTGGCCTGAGTTACGGGCAGGCGGCGGTGGCTGCCGCGCAGCTTACAATGGCTTAGATAGAGCTCTGTTACCGGCTGGCTGGCGAACCGAAGTAGAATAGAGTACAGTTACAGCACAACAAAAGAGCAACTATGGAAGATAAAGGCAACAGGGAGTTAAGCTATGTGTTTAGGTATACCGGGCCAGATATTGGAGATCGTGGACGATGCAAATAGCATCGCAAAGGTAGATGTTTCCGGCGTGCGTCGCAACGTGAGCATCGCGCTCGTGCGGCCCGAAGGCATTGCCGTTGGCGACTGGGTGCTGATCCACGTTGGCTTCGCCATGAGCAAGATTGATGAGAAAGAAGCGAAGGAGACGTTGGACTTGCTTTACGGCATGGGCGACACCTTTGAGGATGAGTTAGCGATGCTCCATCAAAGCCGCATCAGTTAGCCGCAGCCGACCCAGAACTTAATAGCTGTATAATTGTCTAAGTGCGCTTTCAGCACAGTGGGGTCTCTGACCAGACACATGCATAATCGGAGGTACGCACCTATGAAGTATGTTGACGAATACCGCAACCCTGAACTGGCACAAAGCTTGTCCGAGGAGATCGGCAAGCTGAGCGGCGGCACGCCGCTCAAGTTTATGGAGGTGTGTGGCGGGCATACGCACACCATCTACAAGCACGGCATCGAGGACGTGCTGCCCCGTAACATAGACCTGGTGCATGGCCCAGGCTGCCCGGTCTGCGTGCTCCCTATGGGCCGTATAGACGATGCTATCGCGATTGCCCGCACCGAAGGGGTGATATTTACCACCTTCGGGGACATGATGCGGGTGCCAGGGTCGAGCGGCAGCTTGCTTGATGCCAAGGCGGAGGGTGCGGACGTACGCTTCGTCTACTCGCCCCTTGACGCTCTCAAGCTGGCCCGCGACAACTCTGACCGCCAGGTGGTCTTCTTCGCCATTGGTTTCGAGACCACAGCCCCCTCAACGGCGGTTACGCTTCTGCGAGCGCAGGCTGAGAAGATCCCGAACTTCTCAGTCTTTTGCAACCATGTAACGATCATACCAGCGATCAAAGCCATACTCGACTCGCCGGACCTGCGACTCGACGGCTTTATCGGGCCGGGCCACGTCAGCATGGTGATAGGTATGAGGCCCTACAATTTCATAGCTCGCAAGCACCAGAAGCCGGTGGTGATCGCGGGCTTCGAGCCGCTGGACATTATGCAGTCTATTTACATGATCGTGAAGCAGATAGCCGAAGGGCGCGCTGAGGTAGAGAACCAGTATGGGCGAGTGGTGCGGCCTGAGGGGAACATCAAGGGGCTGGAGGTGATGGCCCGAACGATGGAGCTACGCCCCTTCTTCGAGTGGCGAGGCCTGGGGTTCATCACCCATAGCGCCCTCAAGCTGCGAAGTGAGTACGCCGAATGGGATGCGGAGCTACGCTTCTCGACGCCGGGCCTGCGGGTAGCCGACCCGAAAGCGTGCCAATGTGGAGAGGTGCTGAAAGGGGTAATAAAGCCGTGGGAGTGCAAGGTCTTTGGCACGGCCTGTACGCCAGAGACCCCTATAGGCACGTGCATGGTTTCCCCTGAAGGTGCCTGCGCCGCCTACTTCAACTATGGTCGCTTCTCGATGGCTGCCGAGCGTGACAAGCTGCGGTTGATAGAGTTTACTCCCGCGAGCAAATAGGGACGCTGTATGCTACCCCTGGTGGCGGGAGCACAGGGGGCGGAGTGATAGGGAACATTCTGGGCGGCAATTCGGGGGCGGGAGCACAGGTGGAGGCCGCAGCGATTCGGGCCAGGATTAGCTTGATGCTGTGAGCCAACGCTCAATATAAAAAGGACAACCTGTGGATAAGGCCGATCAGAAGCCGGGCCAAACTCTGGCTGAAGCCCTGGATAAGATAGAGCGGGTGCGCGAGACGCGACGCCACAAGTTCCATCTGCGCGATGAGCGGGTCACGCTCAGTCACGGCAGCGGCGGCAAGGCTACCCACAACCTTATCGAGGGGGTCTTCGCCCCTGCCTTCTCGAACCCCATGCTTGATCGCATGGACGACGCTGTCACCTTCCCCATCAGGGAAGGTGACCCCGCAAGCCCACGATTTGCTTTCACCACCGACACCTACGTGGTGAGTCCGCTCTTTTTCCCGGGTGGAGATATAGGTAAGTTGGCGGTGCATGGCACAGTCAACGACCTTGCCATGTCCGGCGCAACGCCACTCTATCTGTCGGCTGGCTTCTTGCTTGAAGAAGGCTTTCCAATAGCTGACCTGCGCCGCATAGTCCAATCCATGGCAGATGCGGCTCGGGAGGCGGGGGTCGCCATCGTCACGGGGGATACAAAGGTAGTGCCCCGTGGTAAGGCCGACGGAGTATTCATAAATACTGCGGGCGTGGGCATAGTACAAGCAAGCTGGCCTATGGGTCAGGCGCATGCTCAGGCGGGCGACATGGTGCTGCTCAGTGGGCCTGTAGGGGATCACGGTATTGCAGTGATGATGGCCCGCGACGCCTTAGAGATAGAAACCGATGTGCAGAGCGACACAGCAGCGCTCAATGGGCTGGTAGCTGCACTCTTGGCGGCAGCAGGCTCCCATGTCCACTGCCTCAAAGACCCAACTCGTGGCGGCATAGCTACGGCCTTGAACGAGATCGCGATGGCGTCTGAAGTCTCCATAGGCTTGGACCAGCAAGCAATACCTGTGCGTCAAGGCGTGCGTGGGGCATGCGAAATACTGGGGCTGGACCCGCTTACTATCGCTAATGAAGGTAAGTTGCTGGCGGTGGTGGGAGCGGGAGGAGCACATGCAGCCCTGGAGGCGATGCGCGCGCACCCTGTTGGGCGGGAAGCCACCGTAATCGGTGAGGTGAGAGTAGACCCCGCAGGCATGGTTTTCCTGCGCACCGATATTGGGGGCACGCGTGTGTTAGACATGCTCGTTGGCGATCCTTTGCCACGCATCTGTTAAGAAGCAAAGAGCTGTTTTAGGAATCCAGCTTGTTGCCAAGAGCTTTAGCCACGAGTTTTCACTGAATCTGGGGCTCAAAGCCCTGACTTATTACCACTGCCCTGAGCGCATGGTCGGGTTTCGACACGTAGAGGAGCACTGGACCGCCCGGCTGGGCAGCTTCGAAGTAGGCACGTGGGCGTCCGGCGAAGCTGGCGACGCCTGCCCCCACCAACGATTGCCACTTCGAGCGTCTGCGGCGCGTAGCCAGCCACCAGGCATGACGAGGCGGCTTATCAAGCTGTTCGCCTTCGTGTGTATCCGCTGCCTTGCCTTTTGGTTTGCTCATCTTGACATATGTAGCACATTTGTGCGGCAAGGGCAAGTGTGGGGCGTGGAAGGTGATGTGCACTGCTCAACATGGTGTCGAGAGGGTGAATACATATTATCAGTAGTTCCTCACGTTTCACGAGTCCATTTCTTTGCCCAATTTGTCCATTGGGTAGGCTTCTAGCCACGTGGAGGCCCTTCTCTGTTACGTGAGTAATCACCAGGTATTTGCTATTGACGTTGCGGACACATGTGGTATTATCCTATATGTTACAAGTATTCTAAGAAGTTATTTTAGCTTCATGCTCTTGTGCTTTGTTCCACAATTTCAGTGCTAATGGGGGATAACTATGAATATCGGAAGATTGGGTTCCATATCAGGGATGCTCCTGCTGTTAACATTAGCCATCATATTCCTGGTTGTGAGCCTACAGAAGAACGTGCCCACTGCCAATGTCTCGCCGCCAGCCTCACAGCAAGCAACAGAGCAGGCTTCTCCATCAGTAGAGCCGCCGTCGCCACAAGCAACAATGACTACGGTGTCTTCACCGACAGATGCGGCCTCACCACCGCCGGAGGCAACTCTAACCCCCTGGCCGACCTCAATACAACCAACCGGTCTTCCGATTACTGTTATACCTGTGCCGACCGGCTCACCTGGTACTGTGGTATTCCCAACAACCGAACCGACTGAAGCAGCGCAGAATGTGCAAATAGCATACCTGAGTGACCTTATACGCAACCGCCCAGGCGTAATCATCGGGCAGGGAACAAATGCTACACCCAC
>DAHVFG010000086.1:0-12143 GCA_027317125.1 Chloroflexota bacterium
ACTCTGAACACTTACAGTATCGGTAAGAGTTCAGAATAGGCTGCTGAGAGCATATTCTCATTTCCAGTTGGTGGCTGTGAAAGGTCATGAGCTATTTTAAACGTTTTCCACCGCGAGTAGCGTGGCAGCAACCTTACTTTTCTGCTAAAGTAGCCTTGCGCCCGCAATCATCTACTGCTGTGCTAAGGACGCGTGAAGCATGAGGGATGGAATTATGGGCTTATATCTTTACTCTCCACACGTCACGTTTCACGAGCCGGTGAAGTTACCGGGACGATAGGGCAGCCACGGGTGAGCCGTTGGAGGATATTTGTATGACTGTTGCCTCAATTCAGCCGGTAGCAGCTATTGGTATAGGCTCCAATTCGACCCGCTTGCTTGTAGCGGTGCGTGCTCATAGCGAAATGGGCACACGCATAATGGCTACGGAGCGACTCGAAACGGTGACAAGGCTGGCCTCTTACGAGCCGGGGGTGCCTCCTGTGCTTGGAGCCTCCGCTATCCGCGCTACGTTGGCCGCCGCCTTTGACTATGCTCACTACGCAACCGAGCGGGGCGCTGCTCTCCTGGGGATCGTTGCTACTGAAGCTGTACGCGCCGCCTCCAATAGTAGTAAATTGAGAGATGATTTAGAGCGTGCTCTAGGTCTGGAGGTTACCGTTCTTAGCGGCTCGGAAGAGGCTGATCTGGGGTGGCAGGCTGTCTCATCAAGCTATAGCTGGTTGAACAGGCAGCTTGGGGTAATAGACATAGGCGGTGGAAGCACCGATCTTTCGGTCGGCTGGGGAGGAGGTGCGCACCCTCTCACAGTGGCCTCTGTCGGTATAGGAGCGCGCGAATTAATACGCCGCTTTGATCTGGGGCAGGCGGTTGAGCCTTATAAACTAGTGGAGGCGCTCTCGATGCTGTTGCTGGAGTTGTCTCCGCAGGCCATGTCATTGCAACCGTATCCCGAAGCGTGCGTGCTCATAGGAGGGCTGGCGCAGGTGCTGGCAGTTATCTACAGAGACCCAGGAGGCGGGAGGCTGCTGGCGGAGGATGCGCCGCTGACACGCGATTGGCTACAGCAGTGGCTAGAGCGACTGTCGGCGGGTGACGCGAAGGAGCGCCATGTGCTTGGCATCCCGGCAGAGCGCACCGATACGGCTCTGGCGGGGGCGATAATCCTCTTATCTCTCCTCAATGCCTGGCAGCTTGAGCAATTTTACGTTAGCCAGCGCAACATCCTTGACGGTTTTATCCAGCAGAGCATGCATGCGCCCACTTCGCTGTAAGGGGTTAACAGGTTCTCCCTTATGCGTAAGCGCTCAGAATATCCCATGACCCTACGGGCCACCAACCGGCAATGAAAGTAGGCTGCTGAGAGCCTATTTTCAGAAGAATAGGGGTTGGGGACACCCCAACCCTCAGCATAATAAAGCCCCTTCTCCCCTTGTGGGAGAGGGGCATGGGGTGAATGGGGTGAGGGTAGTTAGAGGGCATGTGAGGGTATGCCCGCACAGGCACGCCTTGACGATTGTCCACCCCAAATCTGAGCACTTACCCCTGATGCTTTAGCTTAGCTTTATTTTGTAGTCGGCGAGGGTAGCGCGGGCGGCTCTGACATCGTCGGAGGCTGGGGCCATCTTCAGGGTTACAGCGTCACGGTTGGCCTCACGGTTGCCACGTATACCATAGCCATTATAAGTGCCCGGTACAACACGCGATATGAGGCCTTCTTGCACAGCGTATGCTGCCGCTTGCTGCCGATTCCTTAGCTGTAGCTTGTCCAGTATATTACGTAGATGCACCTTTACCGTGTTCTCGGTAATAACCAGCTCGTCAGCAATATCACGGTTAGTTGCGCCCCTGGCGACGAGGCGGAGCACGTCCTTTTCCCTGTCAGTGAGAGCGTCAATGCCCTTGGCTTCCTGAAGGTCACGCCTGCGTGCCAGATGGGTAAACTCCTGTAGCACCTTGGTGAACATGCTGCTCGAAAAATATGCGCCACCCTGCGAAAGGGCTTGTACTGCTTGCACCAGCTCGTCCAGGCTGCTGTTCTTCAGAATGTAGCCTTTTACCCCCGATTTTACCGCGCCCAGCACATCGTTGTCATCCTCTGATGATGTGAGGATAGCCACGCTGCCTGCGGTATGTTCGTCCATGATTTGCAGCACGGTATGAAGGCCCTCACTGGCTGACATGTACAGTTCCATTAGTAGCACATCGGGGTGCGAGCTTTCTGACAAGGCGCGCGCTTCTGCGCCATCAGAGGCCTCACCGACAACTTCGATCCCTTCCTGCCTATTCAGCAGGCTCGACAAGCCCTGCCTGAAGAGGTCATGGCTATCGGCTATCAGCACACGTATCGGGTTCTTATCCATAACTCCTTATTCCTGCACAACATTCCAAAAGCGTTGCATGCTAACCAGCACCACTGCTCATCATGAGACTGTTGGCACTGGGAGAGTCTCGCTCCAAACCCAGTTAGTAAAGTGTCAAAGGTAGATTGGCCGTCTGTAGGGCTGTAGCGGAACCGTGCCAGCCTCTGTAATAGTTCTCTTCCTTCCGACACAACGCATTCCACCTGAATTATAGTATGTTATGTTGACTATAGCATAGCGTAAAAGGCCATGTCAACCAAAAGAGTTACTCAATAGGTACTACTTCCAGGGGGTAAAAGTCCGGTATAGGTACTACCCCGGTTGGATTTGTATTGCATGTTGCATACTGCTTATCAGGTGAAGCATTGCCTGGCTCTGCCTCCCTGGCCGTCTGGCATGGCTATACACTCCTACGGAATACATGATATGCAGTACGGGTCCCTATTGCGCCACCTGCTCTGTAATCCCTTCTAGGTATGACCTCGCAACAATGAACCACAGATAGTAGACACCGGATAATCATCTGTAGGTAAGTGGAAGATACCACAGAGGATTGATGCGCTACTGCGCACGCGCAGATATACTCATCGCGCAGGGTGCAAAGGAGGAGCTTAATGAGCAAAGTGGGCGGAGGCAAGAGAGTACTTATAGTTTCCAGACGCTTGCTGGTGGCCGAAGGGATCAGGAGCTTACTGGAAGGCAACGCGGGCATTTCACAGGTAGAGATCGAGGGCAGTTTCTCTGATGCCGTGAGGCATGCGCATTCTGAGCGCCCGGACGCTATGATTTTTGACCTTTCGGGGGGTGTGGAAACAATTATAGACCAGCCCGTTATGATAGACGGCTACGAGATCAACACTATTGTGCTTCAGGAGAATAACGGCAAAACGCAGATGTACGCGCACCCACCGAGCATGGTAGCCAACGTGCGGAACCTTATCTCGGCGATATTGCTGGAAGAAAAGCCACAGGCAGAATCGGCTTCTTCGAGCGGCGCGTTGGAAGTTCTTGTAGAACTCTCGGAGGGGATGGCGGGCGCATCTCAGCCGATAAGCTTGATGATGGCGAGGGCGTCAGGCCCGAGCAAATCGCGGATCTCGCCTTCCAAGAGCGCGTTGTAGCTTACGCCTTGTGGCAACTGAGCAGAGGTAATAGAGCCTGTTTCAGGGCTGTAAGGGATACGCAGCGTAACGGCGTCGGTGCCGGGGTGTGCTGCTAGCGCTTTGCTGAGGTCTATCATCCTATCTATATCGGCGTGGTCGTCACTGGAGCCAGGCAAGGTGATAATCAGCCTGTATGTCGGTAATGTGGTAGGCGCGGGCATAGTGGCTGGGGAGAGCGAGTCCCTTTTTGCCCCTCCAACAGCTTTGGGGGCTAAAGGCGCTGCTTTCGCGGCGGCAACTTCGGGTGCAATCTCAGAGGGGGCGGCCTGCGAGTTGTCCGCTCTCGGTTTCGCCACAGTAACGGTCACTGTAAACGCCTCTTCCACATCGTCACCACTGTAAGCAGCCATATGCTCGCAGAGCAAGTATAGCTCTCCATCAGTGTGCAGGCTGACGCGACCTGTAACGATCACTGCCTTGTTCTCGACCCACAACCCCTGGTGACGCTTGTAATTGGGTGGGAATGCTACCAACTCAATCGTACCGTTCAGGTCCTCTATCATGGCGGCAGCCATCGGCTCTCCCACGCCGTCGGGCGCGTAAAGTAGCTCTATCCGGCAGAGGATACCGAGGAGATAAACGCTTTGCCCAACATGCTCTGCCCCTATCCGGTCGCTGGTGAGGAGGCGATCTTTGAGATCCCCGCTCTTCTCAATGGCGCGAACCAGCGCGTCTATCTCAGTGGCCTCTGTGAAAGATATGCCGAGCTTCTCTTCTTCCCAGGCGCGCAAGCTGTGTCGGCCACGTGGTGTGAGTGGGGAGCCTGCCAAAAGGCGCTTCCACTCTGGTTCTTCGAGCCTGTCACCGGGGAGGTTGCTTGAAAAGAGATCAACCTGCACGGCTGCCTCGGTTTCGACGGTCCTCTGCGCCCACTCCGTGAAGGTAGGGAGGGCATCTGCCAGCGCGATTCTGCTCTGCTCTTTGCCCAGGAGCTTGTCGCAGCCTCCTGCTCTTGCCAGCATTTCTAATTGGCGCGGCGCCAGGCCGAGTCGGGCGGTGGCTAGCAGCAGATCGCGCATGCTTGTGAAGCCCTCTCGCGGGCGTGCTGCGATGAGCCTAGCGGCTCTCTCCATGCTCCACCCTGGCAGGAGAGATAATCCCCACAGAATAGCCCAACCGCTATCTGCGCGTTCGAGAGTTAGACCGGCTTCGCTGTGATTGACGTCGGGCGGTAGAATGTTGATACCTAACCGCTTAGCTTCTCTGGCAAGAGAAGCCATTTCTCCCCGTTCACCGCTATGCCACGCAACCTGCATGGCAGCCGCCAGTAGCGCTGCGGGATGCGCTACCTTGAAATGCGCGGCCCAGAGCGCTATTCGCGCCCAGGCAGCGGCGGTGCCACGCGATATAAGGCGCGGCACCGCCGCTGCAAGCGCATCCCACAGAGCATCGGCCTCTAAACCGCTCAGGTCTTGCACCACACAGCCTGCCACAAAGCGGGCACGTGTCTCTTTTGCCCCCGTGGGGTTGAGCAAAGCCACGCGCAGAGCGGTCAAATCGCCTGGAGGTATGCCCGCAGCGGCCTCGGCGACAGCGGCAAACTGCTCTTTGTAGAGGAGCATGCCGCCTGTCTCTGCCGTTTGGGTACTCCACGCCTGTACAGGCTGGGCAGGCGCTACGGGTGTGTGGCCTGCTTTGGCGGCTGCCGAGCGTGCTACGAGTGCGGCAACCGCGTTGGGGGTGCAATCGCCTTTCCACCCTTTGAGGGCAGCGTGCGAGATGTACGGTATGCCCTCTGTTGCTGCCTCCTTGAATAGAGCCGCAACTTCTTTGCCTGTTTCGGGGCAGCAGCCCAGATCGACTTCGGCGGCGTGGAAGCCCGGCGAAGGATACTGCGCCGCCACTCTGCACGCCCCATCCAGCACGGAGAGAGCCGCAGAAGGCCGCAAAGATAGGAGGGGGTATGCCAGGCTTACAAGGCTCTCTTCAGACCAGGGAACCCACGTCGGCAGGGAACTACCATCGCAGGCCAGAAGGGGCACCCACTCAGCCGGGGTGGTTGCGCCATAAATAGATCGTGGGGCAACAAGCAGAGTATCAGGGTCGCGCTTGAAAAGGAGAGGTGCGGTACGCAACGCTTGTGCTATTCTCAGGAGTGGCGAGACGGCGGTTTGCTCCTGGTCGCCCTCATTTAAAGCATTCCAGCCTTTGGCGATAGCTTCCGCCACGACCGGCTTGATTATCTCACCCGAAAGGCCAAGCACGCTACCCGCAGCTTGCAGCGCCTGCATAGGGGTTATCTCGATAGAGGAGGCGGCGTGAGCTACACGCTCAAGGCCATATTCGCTCACAAGGCTCAAAAGCAGGTTATCATGCTGTGTCGCGGGCACCTCGATACCAGCAGGTGGTAACTTTCCAGCTGTGGTTTCAGCCGTGAGCCAGGAGGGCACAGCATAGTTGAGCGGGTTCACGCTGGAAAGCCCAAGCGCATAGGCCAGCAAAGCGCTGTCCGCCGTGCCAAGGGGCGCACCCAGAGGGATGGCTGTGCCTGATCTACCGACTGTCGTCAGGTCGGCGATTGTTGCCAGGGCGGACCATGCGCCCGCCGTACCAAGCTTCTCTACGACCCGCAACTCAGCACTGAGGCGTTGAGACACTTCAGCAGGTAACTCTCCCACTTCGAGGCGTGGCAAGAGCCGCCGCACAGCTAACTCCCTGAGGGCGGCGCTATTGCCCGCACCGGCAGTCAAGTTGCCGGGGAGATAGTTGCATAACGAGGCAACCATCGCGGTATTCTCTATCGCTTCGGGCCACGCCTTGAAAAGCTCTGCGGCTTCTTCTACCCTTCGCAGGTAGAGGGTGCCTGGCCTATCGGTAGCTGTGCAGGTCGTAGCGCTGCGACTATCTTCGCGCGGCCAGCCTGCGCGCTTGCGTGCGACCCGCAGCGCTTCGTAGACAGGCGCATCAGCTGCGTGAAGATAGCGGGTCGTAGGCATAGCGACAGGCGGCAGCCCCATCTTCTGTGCAATCGTGACTATTTCTGCCGCTAGAGCGCTGTCGCCCGGCAGCCCTGAATGTGGTACGCCCACGAAAGCCGCACCCTCGAAGCTCGCTTTTATGAGGCTACCCCATTCCGCATGGCTCTTTTTGGCGGAGATGAATGGGCTGAACGCGCCTGCTTCATCACCGCCGAGGAGTATGAGCAGCAGCCCCTCTGCGTGCGCGGCGATTTTCTCCCAGGGGGCAGGGCTTTCTCTGTCGGGCCAATCTGCAAAAGCTACAGAAGCAATCCGGGCCAGGTTTTGCATGCCTGTGAGGTCGCGGGCGAAAAGCACCACTGTCTGCTGTAAAGATGTTGTCTTGCGCGGCCCTACAACCGGAAGAAGAATATCTAACTCTGCGCCGTAGATGAGGGCGATGCCTGCGCGTTGCGCTGCCTGCGTCATGTCAGGAAGGCCAGCTAAAGGCGCGCGATCAGCCACGCCCAGTGCATTGTAGCCAAGCGCCGCGGCCCGCAAGCACCAATCTTCGGCGGAGGCTGGCCCACCCCCCTGGCTGAAACGCGTATGTACATGAAGATAAGTAAAGTTGCTCACAACTCCGATTATAAGACCGGAACGTGCGCTGTGGATTGTGTGGATTAGCTGTGGAACCGGTGATGTTACAGATCTTTCGGCAGGTCAGTGTCAAAGCCAGCGCAACTACTGAGCACCGCAAGAAAAGTGCTCCTGGAAGCCCCATGAGCGGTAACTTCTCAGTAGCGTATCAACGTCACGATATTGTAGCCCTCAAAGTACTCTCGCGCGCCGAGATCGGTTAGCTCTATGAGGAAGGCGAGCGCCACGATCTCGCCATCTAGCTGCTCAACGAGCTCTATTGTGGCGCGGGTCGTGCCGCCGGTAGCCAGCAAGTCATCAACTATCACTATTCGCTCGCCGGGAGTAACAGCGTCTCGGTGCATCTCTACGGTGTTGGTGCCATACTCCAGGTCGTACTCTGCTGTGATAGTGTCAGCAGGAAGTTTGCCGAGCTTGCGCACGGGGACGAAACCAACGCCCAACTTGTAAGCTATAGGTGCGCCAAAGATAAAGCCGCGGCTCTCAATTGCCACAACTTTATCTATATTGAGGCCTTTCAGCGCATCCGCCAGGGTATCTATAGAACGCTGAAAGGCAGGCCCTTCCTTGAGGAGGGTAGTTATATCACGGAATAGGATGCCCGGCACCGGAAAGTCGGGAATATCACGTATCAACTTCGCCAGGTTCGCGTCCATAATTCACCCTTGTTTTAGAGGTTGGCAACTAAGCATTAAACCCTGGTAGAGCTATACTCTCCGGTAGCTTCGACCACGCAAATAACGTGCCAGCAAGGTAAATAGCACGAGAAGCAAAGCAAAGACCACCGGAAAGGAGCCACCCGTCTGCGGCATTGGCGCGGAAGGCTGCTTTACAGATGTGGCAGCCGGGCTAGCGCTGCCAGAGGCATTCTGAGAACTCTGAGAGTTCTGTGGCAAGCTGGCCTGTTGTGTAGGAGATGAGGGCAGAGTTGCGGCCGGATTCTGCGGCTGGCTCGGCGCAGAGATCGTAGCTGTAGAGGCAGGTTGCTCCGTCTTCTCGGCTGAGGGTGTCGCAACAAGGGGCTGCGCGGTAGGCGTGTCTTCTGCTTGCTGGTTTTGCGCGGGAGGCGGGCCGGAGGCAGGCTCTGCTACCTGTGAAATGTAGGCGTTTGACTGCACAGCATCAGATGCCCCTCTGTAATTCGCGCTCGCCTGGTTGCTCAGGTTGCTGCCTGCGTCCTGGGCAACACTGGCGGGTATCTCGATTTTGACGCTTGTGTTGGGTGCCAGGTCACCCACCTGTGCTGTAACCGTGTTGCCCTGTATGGATATAGCCCCGGCATCGCTCCTGGCACGTGATGGATTGGCGTTGACGCCTGCGGGTAGCTTATCGGTGACGACTACCGAGCTTGCAGGCCCATTGCCGGAGTTTGCCACCTCTATCGTGTAAATGATGCTGTCGCCGGGGGCTACACTCTGTTTGTCGGCTGAGAGATTGACCTTTATCTCCGGCCTGGCATCTACGCTGGCAGGTGGTTGGGCGGCAGTAGGGACAGGTGCGGTAGCCGCCGGGGGCGCTTGCGTAGGCGCGGGTGAACCGGCATCGGGCGCTACTGCGGGCGTGGCGGATGCGGCTGACTGCACGGAGGCGCTGCCTATACTAAAGCGGAAGCGCGCCTGGCTCTGCCCGTATCCGACAACTGCGTCGCGCACCTGTACGATAGCCTGGTACTTGCCGCTCGCCAGCCCCCCGGTAATCACAAAGTCGCTCCCTGTGCCGAGGCTGCCGCTATCGAGCACTACTTTGCTTGCATCCGGGCCACCATCAGCGTAAATGAAGATGCGGTATGTCTCGCCGGAGCGTCGTGTGCTCCACTTCAAGGCCCCGGGTAGGCTCAACGTCCCCCCCTGGGCGGGCGAAATGAGTTGCACATCGCCCATCTCTACCGAAGGCACAGCGAATGAGCTACCATTTACATAGATAATAGGAAAGGAGTTCCATACAGCCAACATGCCTTTGCCGCCGGTGAAGCGAACGTAATAAAAGGCGTCACTCGGCGCGCTGGGCTGCCCCACGAAGTGGTAGGTGCCCGTGGCATCGGTTGTGGCTGTGGCAAGTGAGGTCTCGGTGCCACTGTTGGCTCGCTGGCGCAACTCGACCGAGACCCCTGCCGCGCTTTGCCCATTTACGGTGACCGTGCCATTGATGTCGCCGGCACTCTGCTTTAGCTCCGCGCCGTGAGCAGGCGAAGCGAGCGCCAAGCCAAGCACCAGCGCGGCGAAGAGGGCGATGATGATAACTCTGCCACGCCACGTTCCAGGAGTGGGCACAAGAATGTTGTTGTTCATAGTTTCTCCTCCGGCCAGAGACGCCGTTGAATTTATCGTCCCGGCTGGGTTTCGTCCAAAAATGCTGTTACTATCAGCCGTTGGGTGTCTAACCCGATAGGTGTGCAGGTGATCAGTGTCACTCTCTTATCATTTGTGGGGGCCATCACTTCTGTGTGGGTAGGGCCTACCACAAAACTTTCACTGACTATGTATCTATATTCACGCAGACTATTGCTGACAAAGACTTCATCCCCTGGCTTGAGCCTATCTAGCTCACGGAAGAGCGCCGAGTTGATGTCGCGGTGGCCTGCCAGCACCACGTTGCCTACCTCTCCCGGGTTGGCCGTGCCTTTGTGATGGCCGATGTCCATAGGCGACACTTGCCATACACCCATGTTTATCGTCACCTCCTCGATCCGGCTATCGAGGAACATCACAGGTATCCTCAAGCGTGTTGGCAGCAATAACTGCGGATCAACGGTAGGAGTAGGCGTAGCTGTTGGCGGCTGCTCGGTAGTAGCCGGCCTCTCGACGGCTCCTTGCTCGATGCGCTCCGTGCTCAAATCGGGCGTACCTACCAGTGGAGGCGCTATCTCTGATACGCGAGTGGGAGTGGATGTAAGTGTGCTACGCGTGGCGGAACGTGCTGTGGCGCTTGCGACAACACCCGCAGCAGCTGTAACCCTGTGAGGCGCGGTATCAAAGTAGACCGTGTAAATGTACTGGCTGACGAGCCAGGCAATCACAAGAGCGCCCGTTATCTCAGTTAGCAACAGGCAGCGGTCGAAGATTCGCCACGCCCTTGATCTTTCTTTCGCACCGCGCACAGGCCTCAGAGCCTCCGAAGCCACAGCATCCAGAGGGCTGAGCCTCGGCGGTTGGAAGCGACTGTAACTCTCTACGATAGCTGCGCTCTGAGCGTCCTGTGGCGCAAGCGCGTGTGGCTCTTCGCGCTTGCGCTTGCCACCTTTTCTAGCGGTCCGGGCCGCCCCCGTGGAAAGTGGACCTTCTATCCTCCTGAGTCCCGCCGATGGGAATTGCATAGTTGCTCCGGTCTGCTTGGTTGCCATGCCATGCGCTGCGAAAGCCGGGGCTTGCAGGCACGTGGAGACCCAAATTAGGTGAGTCCGCAACCAGTATAGCAACCAGTGCCGCCTGCCTGGCGTGGAATCCACATTGCCGCATGGCCCGGTTATGCACATCCTGCCATCTGCTGGCAAACGTCGGCTGGGCGGTAAATGTTTAGAATAGGGGTCACAGAGGTGTCCCCTCACCCATGCCCTCTCCCTTCATGGGAGAAGAGCTCTATCCTTTGTGCACTCAGCAGGAGTAAAGCCCCCTCTCCCATGAAGGGAGAGGGCATGGGTGAGGGTGCGTAAGGATAGGTGAGGGTGGGTGGCGGTGCACCCGCACAGATACCCTAAGAAGATTGCTCCACCCCAACCCTGAACAGTTCGCGCCTGCTATGCGTTGTCAACGGAGTGATACCTCTGGTATAATTCTCACTACTCACACTGTATAAGAGCTAATTACGATGAGGTGACGAGATGTCAGGACACAGTAAATGGGCCACAATTAAGCGGAAAAAGGGCGCTACTGACGCGAAGCGCGGCCAGTTGTTCACCAAGCTTACGCGTGAAATAACGGTAGCTGCTCGCGAAGGCGGTGGAGATGCCGAAACTAACTTCCGGCTCCGGCTGGCTGTGCAAAAGGCGCGCTCTGAGAATATGCCCGCCGATAACATTCAGCGCGCTATCCAGAGAGGTGCAGGGAGCGGTGAAGGCACCACCAACTACGAAGAGATCACCTACGAAGGCTATGGCCCCAACGGCGTGGCGCTACTGGTGCAAACCCTTACCGACAACCGCAACCGTACAGTGGCCGAAGTGCGCTCTATCTTCTCCAAAGCGGGCGGGTCGCTCGGTGAGAACGGCTCAGTGGCCTGGATGTTCGACCCCAAGGGACTCATCGTAGTAGAGCCGCGAGCAGAGGATGATCCTGATGAGGTTTCCCTTGTAGCTATAGACGCCGGCGCTGATGATGTGTCGGTTGATGATGACGGCCAGATTGAGGTTACGACCAATTTCTCCGACCTCAAGCAGATACAAGATGCCCTCACCGCACAAGGTTTACAGGTGGTGAGCGCCGAGCTTACCATGATACCCAAGACCACTATGGCCCTCGATGAGAAGGGTATGGAGCAGACCTTACGCCTGATTGAGCGTCTTGAAGAGCAAGACGACGTGCAAACCGTATACACAAACCTCGATCTTACGGGGGCCGAAGAGCTTATGGCAACTATGAGCTAACAGGAGAGTTTCCAACCTCTCTGTGGCTTCTGAAGCCGGAGCAAGACGCGGGGCGTAACAGTTTTTAATGCCTTTTCTAACACTGGGAATAGATCCAGGCACCGCTATCATGGGCTATGGGCTTGTTGAGAGCGGTGCTTCTATTTTAGCACGCCCCGGCAGCGACGAGCTCCGCATGGTTGAATATGGGGCGCTCTACACGCCTGCCAATACCCCTTTGTCGCAGCGCCTACCTATGCTTTATAAAGGGCTGGTTGATCTGTTGACTGAGTACAAGCCAAGAACTGTGGCGATTGAAGAGCTATTCTTCAGCAAGAATGTGCGCACGGCGCTCTCGGTAGGGCATGCGCGTGGGGTGGTCATCCTTGCGGCGGCGCACTCCGGCGCAGAGGTTGCCGAATATACGCCGTTGCAGGTGAAGCAAGCAGTTGTCGGTTATGGCCGCGCCACCAAAGAGCAGGTGCAGAGCATGGTCAAAGTG
>DAHVFG010000087.1:0-11907 GCA_027317125.1 Chloroflexota bacterium
TGCCGATAGCATGCAAGCCGCCGGTGATGATCGCCTCTAAAGGCAGGGCCTTTATTCCCGCGCCAATGCTCACCTGGCTGAGGCTCTTTGCCAGCTCGCGCCCTTGTCCCTGATTGTATGACATGGTATGCCGCCTCACATAACAGGCTGTGCAGATGCGAGGAACCTGTGCCGCGACGCCATGACTGGATAAGGGTTCAACCCTTCTGTACAGGTAGACCAAGCTCACGCTGGAGTTGAGTGATCGTAGTTAGCTTGTAGTTAACAATACACATTATAAGCCAATGCGCGCATTGTTGCAGCGTAAGCGTTCAGAGTTGGGGTGCAGGGGAGTATCCCCTGACGGGGTTGCTGCGGTGTCACCTGATACTCACCGGAAGCAAGCCCCCTCCCCCTTCATGGGAGAGGGGCACGGGGTGAGGGTACACAGTTACCTCTTGAACCTCGTTATACTCTAAATCTGAACGCTTACCTGGTGATGAGAGGAAAGCACCGGCTGGTTGTGGAAAGTCGAGGTCATGGTGTTACCTTCCGCACGATAAGCTGAAAGAAGCGCGCCAGGAGGTAGTATGGATATGTCTGGCTCATAGCATATTCCAGACGTTCTAGCTCTATGAGGAAACCCGCTTCACTCTTCAGGTCGTTATTGGGAATATAGTCGAAGACGCATCGTAGGCCGTACTGAGCCAGCAAAGTGCCACCTATTTCCTGAAATGCCTGGCTTATTTCCTCTGCTGTGTATGCTCGAATATCAACTTTAAAGACCCCTGAGAAGACGGTTCTGGTCTTCAGCTTCTCGAAGGCTATATCCGGGCGGAGTTGCTGTAGAGCCAGACGATAGGGTTCCGAATAGCGATTGATGCAAATAGTAGAAATCAGGCCGTCAGCGACCAACGGATAGAATATTGCCTCTAAAGCTGCTCTAAGGTCGCCGACATATTGCAGAACATTATGACAGAGAATTAGATCAAAATACCCTGGTGGGAAAAGCTCTGGGAGGGAGGCAAGCTCGGCTTCGTAGAATCGCACCCGCTCCGAAACATCTGCTGACTGGGCGTTGTAACGTGCTTCGCTAAGGATCTCAACCGAAGGGTCAAGTATGGATACCGAATGCCCTTGTGCAGCAAATAGGACCGCATCAACACCACTTCCTCCGCCGACATCAAGGATGCGCAGCAGTTGGCCTTGCGTGTAGTACTCCGCAATATGGCGGTGCACATTGGCAGCGGAGAGGTTATGAAGCAGCTGGCCCCAGGGTGAATTTAAATAGTCGTGAAAAGCGGAGGCGTTTGCATCAAAATGCTCAGCAGATGTCATAAGTGGCTCCTGAGATGCCCTGAGATGCCAGGAGTACGTAGGAAAAAACGCCTTTGAAGGCAGGGGCTAGAACCTTAGATTGCTTATGGTGACGAGTACTCCCTTTTGCGCAAGGCGGAGGACGAAGAGATTAGCTTCGGGCGGGGACTGGAGCATAGTACGCGCGGCGGAGGCTGCCAGATCAGCTTTGCGCGCTTCACCCGCTATAGAGAACCACTCCGACATAAGCTGAAGCCTCTTTGCGTAGAGTGTGCGCAGATGAGGGCCAAACTCATCATGTGCCAACCTGATAAGAGCAGGGAGCAATATACGCCAGTTCTCATCGCTGAGCTCGTGCGATAGCCCGCCGCCCGCGCGGGCAACTTCCTCAGCGACATGGGCCACACCTTCGGTTTCGAGATACCAGCTTTCGAAGAGAGAATCGAGAAACAACTCGCTCTCATTCTCCGCCAGAGAAGGGTCTTGCTCGCCGTTGCCTGGCGGCTGATTGAAGCCGGGCAATTCAGCCTTGCCTGCGTGATGCCAAAAGAGTGGGTAGAGCAGTAAATAGTCAACAGGGAGTAAGGTGCCTGTCTCCCAGTTTCTCTGCACCGCACGCGCAGCCATCGCCAGGCCATAGTCGAATGGTACTTCAAGGGAGGCAAAGTATTGCTCGCCAATTGACCACTCCTCAGCAAGGTCGCTCAACCGGCTGGCGAACGGTTGGTGCAAAGTACCGAGAGGCGCAAGCGGCGGGAAGAGGGTGGCATCGGCGCTGCTCGCTCCTTCTGCTTCCACAAGGCCTGCGATGTCTGTAATGACCAGACCCAGATGAGCAATCTGGTGAGCTTTGCCCTGCACAGAAGGGGCAAGGAGCCAGAGGAGCCTGTGACCATGCCCGTCTATTGGCCCAAGAAGGGCGCGGCAGCCGCACCCTGGATCGGCGGCTTCGCCCACGTCCACGCCACTCAAGCGCAGCTTTTGCAAGGCACGGCTCACCGCGCGAGAGGTGTCGGGCGGCAAGTTCGGCTCAAGCTGGCAGAGAGTGGCGATAGCACGCGGCGAGCCTTGCGCGGCCAGCGTCTCGATGGCGCTAATGCGCAGCTCAGGGTCGGGGTGCAAAGCAATGAGGCGCACAATCTCTATGGCTCCTACGCCCCCAAGCTCGGCCAGCACAGCCAGGATTGAATAAAGCAGATCGATAGGCTGGGAGATAAGCAGGCGCAGGTAGTCGTGCATTAGAGGTATGTCAGGCACGGCGTCGCCTGTGATGCCGGAGAGCGTCTGCAAGGCGATCCCCACCGGGTCGTGCAACGCTGAGAAGAAATCATCAGGAGGGGAGATACCAAGAAAGTGCTCAAGCACCAGTATAGCGCCCAGCCTGCGGTTATCGGTGCCACGACGATCAGAGCCAGCCCGCATCAGCGCCTGCACAACCTGGGGGCGTTGTGGGTAGAGGGAGAGTACGCGGCCCAGGGCATCGAGCTTGTGAGGGTCTGCGGCATCAAGGTGGCGCACAATCGCTGCCAGCAAGGGCGGACCCATGCCGAGGAGCTCCGCCAGGCGCAAAGGGTACTGGGGGGACGCAGGACTCGTGGTGAGGACCAGGTCTAGCGCCTGCTCGGCTGCCTGGTGCCCTTGTAGATCAATGACTTTGGCTGGCCGCGAGGCGTGTTCGCTGCCGTTCGGCACAACAGACCCCTGTATAAGAAAGATGCGGCGTAGTAAGGTTTATACGCCGCGTAAGGCTATGTCAGCCCGCTCAGCTGCACGTAGACGGGACCAGTTAATAGTACGTTACTTGTACAGCCCCGTCAAGTGGTACCAGGTGGGGAACTGGGTGAGCGCCCAGATGATGAACGCGATGGCTACCAGAAGCACCCCGTCTATGAGCCATGAGAGTGCAGAACGACGGGAGAGTGCGCCCACGTGGGCCTGTTCCATGGAGGGATAATTGATCTCCTGGTCCTTCTGGTGTAGCATCTGCTTCTCGGCTGCTGCTCTTTCCTGGGGGCTTACAGCAATGCCAAGCACCATCCTATCTACGGGGTTGCCGCAGTGGGGGCAAGGGTCGAGCTGCCCTGTGCGGGCGTCACTCGCGTCAACAAGCTCATGGCAGTGGGGGCAGTTGACAAAGAAGTTGAAGCGGCACTGCGGGCAGGCTAAGGAAGTGTCAGGCACTTGCTCATGGCAGTGGGGGCACTCGATGTTGGCTATCTCCCTGGGGGCAGAGTGTGCGCCATTGTCGTAGCTGTTATCGCCTGGGGGTTCGAGATACGATGGCAGACCGGTAGAAGAGGAGGGCGGCGAAGCTATAGAGTTGTTTGAGGAGTTGAGATACCAGGGCTGTGCGGGATTACCGACGCTGTGCTCGCCTGGAAGCTCATCGGGCGACGGCAGTTGAGCCGAAGCGTAAGGTCCCATCGGCCCCAGGTCTGGACTGTTGACAGGCATATCCGGGTAAACCGACCCGTTGTTGTTTACGCCCTGTGCTTCATCATGGTAAGAGTTAGCGTTGTTGAAGAAGTTATCGCCGAATATGCCGGGCGCTGGCTGCACATCCTGGGCAGGGGCATACTCCTGTGGGGCGCTCTCGATGGGGGGGTTGAGGTGCTTGCGCACCCAGTCGGGGAGTTCAGCGCCCTCCGCACCGACGACCTGGGCGTTGGACCCCGTTCTAAGATGGCTGTTGTCATCGAAGGTAAAAGGCTCGAAACGGAAGTTAGCACTGCCCTCGTCGGGCAGATGACCGCCGGGCTGAACCTGGTTGTTATAGTGTTCCGCATCAGCATTAGGCATTGAGCCGTTGGCCCATATCTCCGTCATGCCGTCGCCATTCTGCGGTTGCGCCTCAGCAGGAATACTCAAGTCAGCGCTCGATGAGACCAAAGGCAGCCACTCCGGTACGCCAAAGAGCAGATCGTTCTGCTCTGGTTGCTCTGGGTTTGCCGCCGAGCCGATGGCGGCCCAAGTATTGGGTTGATGATCGGCTGGACCAAAGCGCAGGTTGTCGGCTTGATGAGCGCCGGTTTCAGGAGCCTCCGCCTGGTCCGTTTGCATCCAGGCAGGGAGGGGCGCGGGCCCGGGGCCATTTGACGCGAGGGCAGCCTCGTTGCCGGAGGGCCAGGGTGGGTTTGGTATTGCATCGCCGTAAGCAGACGGGTCAGAGGCAAGTGGGGCGGTATGTTCGGCCTGTGGTGGCTCAGCAGCTTCAGGGGCAAAGCGTGGTATGCCGCCGGTTCCCTGTCTAATCTGCTCCAACGCTTTGAGGGCGTGCGCATTAGCAGGGTTTATGACAAGGACATTTTCCAGGCAGATCTGACGCTCGTGCGGCTCGGAGACGACCTCACTCAACCAGAGCCACGCCTCTTCGATCTGCGGGTCAACTTCTACGACCTGGGAGAGCAGGTCACGCGCCGCCGGTTTATCTCCGCGCTCTGCTGCGGCGATGCCCTCTTGTAGCAAGCGCACAACCTCACTATCAGCAATACTCGCCATGTCTGTTGTCATTAATACGTCCCCCTTTGTCTCTCAGCAGTCAGCAGCCGCGTTAGATAGGCGCGCTGCACGATGCCTTTATCCTGGGTCGTGCCCTTACAACTCGGTTTCGGTTAGCCTGAGCCGGCGCGGGTGTACCCTGCACTTTTCGGCTTTGATAATTGACGCTATTGTATCAACGGTCTCGTCTAGCTTGTTGTGGTAGTTGACCACAACGTAATCAAAATCACTGAGGGAGTGCATCTCCAACCTCGACAGTGCGAAGCGCCTGGCAAGTTCCTGTGGGTCCTCAGTTTTGCGATAATATAGCCGCCTGGCAAGCTCCGCCATGCTGGGAGGAGCAAGAAATATAAAGAGGGCGTTCGGCTCTATTTTGCGTATGGTGGCAGCGCCCTGCACATCAGGTTTCAGAATGACATCCTCGCCCGCTCGTAACGGCTCGATCACCTGGCTGAGTGGTACGCCGTAGTAGTTATCGTACACCTGGGCATGTTCCAGCAATTGGTTGTTCAATAGCATCTGCTCATAGTCAGGCTTGGACAGGAAGAAATAATCTCGGCCATGTACCTCTCCCTCCCGAATGGCCCTGGTAGTAACCGTCACCACGTAGTGGAAGGGCACCCCACGCGCTCGCATACGCTCAAGAACTTTGTCCTTGCCAACGCCCGAAGGCCCTGTAAGGACGACCAGCAGCGGAGGCGCAGGCCGCGTCACATAGTCAGCAATCTCAGGTACAGGCCCGTCGGCGCCTACCATTGCATCGAGGGTGCTCAATATGTCGCTTGCGCCTAGAGGGCGCTGCACACCACCGGTGCCCGCAAGGTTGCCCTGGTCTAGCTGATCGCCTGCCATTCCTAAGGGCTGCTCGTCCTCGTCACTCACCTGCCGCTGTCTCCAACCCGCCTCCATCCTCTACTGGCTCCTCGACCCGTCCTGTGTTATACTGGTGTTATTCCCCCTTCTTCTTAGCTGTTATTATGCCTTTTGACGCCCTCACAATCGCCGCTATTCGGCAAGAACTGGAGCGGACTCTCCTCGGTGGCCGGGTACAGAACGTTATAATGCCCGGACCGCTCACTATCAGCCTTGAGATATACCGCGCCGGAAGCGGTAGAAATCAGCTGCTGATGTCGGCGCACCCACAAAACGCCCGCGTCCAACTCACTCCTACTCCGTCGAGCAGAGATCCGGAGCAGCACCCACCTTTGCTGCTGCTGCTCCGAAAGTTCGTGAGAGGCGGCACCCTTTACGCTTTGTCGCAGCCTGCCCGCGAGCGTGTACTTACGGCTAGTATAGCCAAAAGAATTGACCCTGACAAGCACCAAGAGTACCATTTTGAGGGGGACTTTAGGGATAGAGGCGGCAGTGAAGAGGCCGAGCCGGAGGATAGTGACGCGCCGGTCACGACTGTTGAGCTCGTGATTGAGGTCATGGGACGGCTCAGCAACATCGTGCTGGTGGCCGCTGACGGCACAATTATGGACAGCATCAAGAGGATACCACCCTCGATCAACAGAGTGCGCACAACGCTGCCCCACCAGCCCTATATTGCGCCGCCTCCGCAGGCAAAGCGCGACCCTTTGGGGGCAACAATCAACGTTTTATCTGTGGCGCTTTCAGAGGCAGCACAGGGCGATGCAGGGGCAGCCGTCTGGAAGGGGTTGGTAAGCGGGTTTGCAGGCGTAAGCCCGACGCTGGCCCGCGAGGTCGTCTGGCGTGCATTTGGCGATGCCAAGCTGCCAGTTCAGAGCGTCGCCCGCGATCCTGCCGCGCTCGCAAGGTTATTAGAGCAGATGCGTGCTATATTTACCCTTGAAGAGTCGGGGAGTTGGGAGCCAACAGTGGCATGGCGGGAGGAAGCTGGGGGCGTGAGGCGCGCGCTGGACTTCGCCCCTTACCGGCTCACCCATCTCGCAAAGGAAGGGTGCAAGCTCGA
The DNA here is from genome assembly GCA_027317125.1 of Chloroflexota bacterium. Lineage (GTDB taxonomy): Bacteria > Chloroflexota > Chloroflexia > QHBQ01 > JADMIH01 > JADMIH01. Next base: position 6,731 of record DAHVFG010000087.1, read on the forward strand.
AGTGCATGACAGCATATCCCAGGCGGCCAGCGAATATTTCGCGGCGGCAGGGCAGCTAGGAGGGCACAGCGCGCTGCGGGCACATGTGCATGCCGAGCTTGAAGAGATAAGGCGCAGAGATGAAAGAAAGCTCTCCTCTCTGCGCGACGAGCTGCAACGCTCACAGGCGCTGGAAGAAATCAGGCGCAGGGGCGAGGCTATCTTGTCGTATATGCACACTCTCAAGCCGGGAGAACACCGCCTCGCGGTGCCGGATGAAAAGCTGATTATCGAGCTTGACCCCGGCCTCTCACCTGTTGAGAACGCCCAGGCGCTGTTCAGGGAGTACCGCAAGGCTCAATCAGCGCAGGCTAGCCTTCCAGAAAAGGTTGCGGAAGCCGAAATGCGCGTTGAATATCTTGATGAGCTAGCCACAAGCCTTGATTTGGCGAGCAGCTACGACGAAATCCGGGCTGTGCAAGGCGAAGTGCGGCTGGCGAAGAGACCTACAGGCCGCTCCGCGACTGAGGAGCAAGAAGGCAAGCAACGCGGCTCAAAAGGCAAGGTGCGCAAGACTCAGGAGAAAAGGCCACAGCCTCTCCGGTTGCAAACGCAGCAGGGAGCGCAGATGCTGGTCGGTCGCACGGCGAGCCAGAACGATGTCGCCACCTTTCGACTTGCCGCGCCCGAAGACCTCTGGTTTCATGCGCGTGGCGTGCCCGGCTCGCACGTTATTCTACGCATAGGGGAGGGGATAACCCCAAAGGACATAGAGGAGGCCGCCACTGTAGCTGCCGCCCACAGCCGGGCGCGCAATGAAGCCCAGGTAGATGTGCTCTACACCGAAAAGAAGTACGTGCGCAAGGTGCCGAACTCGCCTCCAGGCTTTGTAACATACAAGCATGAGCAGGTCATAAGGGTAGCTCCGTAACGTAGGGGATTAAACTTCCGACGAGGGCGCTACTAATCCTCTGACAATGCCTGTTACCCCGGTTGAGCCACTTCCTTCGGTTTGCGTACGCCTATGCGGGCGAAGATAATGCCCAGCTCGTAGAGGAGAATAATTGGTATGGCTACGATGGTCTGGTTTATCGGGTCGGGGGTGGGGGTGATTATAGCCGCGATCACGAAGGCTAGCACATAAGCCCAGCGGCGAAACTTACTGAGGCGCTTCGGCGTGGCGACGCCCAGCTTGGAGAGGATGAATATTATGATGGGAGTCTCGAAGGCGATGCCCACCGCCATCAAGAAGCGGGTAACGAAGCTGAGATATTCAGATATGGTAGGTGTAATCTTGACAAGCCCGCCGCCGAAGCCGAGTAAGAAGTTGAGCGCGCTTGGCAGCACGATAAAATAGCAGAATAGGACGCCCAGTGCGAAGAAGCCGGTGACCGCAGGCAAACTTACCAATATCCATCGTCGCTCGGTCCGAGTGAGACCGGGCGCGAGGAAGCGGAAGAGTTGGTATACAAGAATAGGCATTGAGAACGCAATGCCGGTAATAAAGGCCACCTTGATGAAAGCGACGAAGGTCTCCGTCGGCGTAGTAGCGATAAGCTCATGGCCTTGAGCAAGTCGTCGTAGCAGACCTACTTCCTGCTCTGCGAAGGTGAAGCTTATGACAGTTGCCACTATTATGGCGAGCACAGCCTTGACAAGCCTGTCGCGAAGCTCGCGCAGGTGTTCCATCAAAGGGAGTTCAACGTCGCGGCTCCCATCAGGGCGTATCGCACCGGTGGGACGCGGCGGCTTTTTACGCCTGAGAGGAAAGCCCAGCTTTGGATGTGTTGTGGTGCTCATCGTGAAAGTATTGTTTTGTGGGCCACATGGCTCTCATCTGACCGATTATCCGGCCCACATGAATATAAACGCGGTAGAGCCATTATAGGATCTACCGCGTGAGCTTTCAAGCTCTACTTTGCGTGTAACTGTTCAGAGTTGGGGTGGAGCAATCTTCCTGGGGTAGCTGTGGAGGCGTACCCTTACGCACCCTCACCCGCCCCCAACGCACCCTCACCCCATGCCCCTCTCCCATGAAGGGAGAGGGGGCTTTCTTCATGCTGAGTATCGGGGCTATGCCGGGCCCCCAAGCCCTATATCTTAACAGTTACCTTTGTGTAATGTAAGAGAGACGACCGATGCAAAATGTCGGTGTGCGGTCCCCGCGTCAGGCCCCTACATACTCATCTATGTAGCCGCTGATCCGGTCCACAGCCTCACCAACAGTTGAGATGTTTGCGTCTTCTTCAGGGATTTTCATCTCGCCAAAAGGCTCAAAAACATCCTCGATGGTCATCAGCAATTCAACCATATCCAGGGAGTCAGCACCGAGATCGGAGAAGGAGGTCTCAACGGTGACTTTGCTCTTGTCAACCTTCAGCAGGTCACTGACCATATTTTGTACTAGGAGCGTGACGAGGCCACGAGTATCCTTGCCCTCAGTCTCTGATGCCTCTACCTGGTACTTGTCCTGGGCGATCTTGGCAAGAACAGTATCAACAAGAGCGCGCGAATCCATCGTCTCGGCTTGTGTGGCGTCCACCCCATATTGCTGAGATGCCACCTGCCTCAGGTGTTCCGTAGCATTTGCCGCCATATTTTTCTCTCCTTCCCCAACTTTGGGCTTATGTATTTTCCGCCAGGTATTCTACCAGTTGCCTTACGGTTGCCAGGTCAGCTATATCTGCGTCGTCGATCTGGATAGCGAACTCCTCTTCAAGAAGGGGTATCACTTCCTCACGAAACTCCAGCGTATCTGCGTTGAGGTCTTCATAGACATCAGTATCAAGAGTGATCTCGTCTTCGTCAGCGCCCAGGCTCTCGGCGAGTATAGGGCGTATTCTTGCGTATATTTCCCTTCTGAGCGAAGCCATAGAGCGTTTGCCTCTCTAGTCAGGTAGCTCTTCTGCACGTGAGCCTTTACCAGGAGCCTTGCGCCCGTGGGATGTTTCTTCGGCAGCGACTGTGCCCAGCACCCCATTGATAAAGCGGCTGGAGCTATCGCTGCCAAACCGCTTCCCAAGCTCTACAGCCTCATTTATGGCTGCTTTTAGAGGCACCTTATTATCAAATAGAATCTCGAAAATTGCAAGCCTGAGAATATTCTTGTCCACAGGCGACATCTGGTCCAGAGGCCAGTTTGGAGCTGACTTTATTATGATCTCATCCAATTTTTCACGATGCGCCAGCACTCCCACCACGAGCGACCTGGCGAACTCGCGACCACCTGGCTCCATAGGGTTGGCCGAGTTGTTCTCAGAGACAGGCTCAGTGAGGTTGCGAGTCAGCACCTCCGACGGGGGGTGCGCGGTGCTATCAAGTTCATATAAGGTTTGTAAGGCAGTGATACGGGCCTGCCGCCACGCTGGTGATGCCATAGTCCGTGCTACGTAAGGTGTATTTCGCAAGGGTCAGGGATGCAGCATCCATCTTCCTGACCCTTACGCAATAGACATCACGCAGTAACCTTAGTCCCTCACGTCTTCTATATATACATTCACCTGATCGGCTGGCATGCCCACCATCTGGTTCAGGGACTCGCGCACACGCCGTTGAACATTGCGTCCCAGAGTCTTCAGATTTGTGTCAGCTTCTGCCACGATATAAACGTCAGCACCTATGGTTCCGTTACGCACTTGCAGGATAACGCCGGGAGCGCTTCCCATGTTAGTGCGTGGCAGGACCCTTCCGGGGGGGCGAGAGACCGCGCTCATATCGCGCACGCCGCGCACCGAACGGGCTGTGAGGCTCACAATTGTGGCGAGGACGCTTGGAGCTATGCGAACTGTGCCTAGTTTAGTTTCCTGCATCGTCTATCTCCACAGCGCGTTTTTACAATGCTGCTTTACCGTTGAGGCTAATGCCTTTAGCCTTGCTCACTACTACAGGAGCCGCGGCCACGTGGGCAGCCTGCCACTCAGGCACCAACCCTGTGTGTACATCGCCTGCCACAAAGCTAGGGTCTTCCATGATCTCCTGGTGGAACTGTATAGTCGTCGGTAGCCCGATAACGATGAATTCGCTCAAGGCGCGCTTCATACGCGCAATTGCTTCGGTGCGAGTCGCGCCCCAGGTCATGAGCTTGCTGAGCAAAGAGTCGTAGTTGGAAGGGGCCGTATAACCGGAGTAGAGGTGCGAATCGACCCTGACGCCAGGCCCGCCTGGGGGGAGATATAGCTCTACAGGTCCGCCCGCAGGCATAAATGCGCGTGCTACATCCTCGGCGTTAATGCGGCACTCGATAGCGTGCCCGCTGATTTTAACGTCTTTCTGGCCGAAGGTCAACCGCTCGCCCGCAGCAGTCCTGATCTGCCATTTTACCAGATCAATACCCGTCACCAGCTCGGTGACGCCATGCTCAACCTGAATGCGTGTGTTCATCTCAATAAAGTAGAAGTTGCCGCTCTGGTCGAGCAGGAACTCAAAGGTGCCTACGGTGGTGTAATTTATATATTTAGCTCCGAGGACAGCAGCCGCGCCGAGCTTATCTGCTAATCTGTCTGAGATCGAAGGGGCAGGGGCTTCCTCAAGTATCTTCTGGTGGCGGCGTTGGAGTGAGCAATCACGCGTGCCGAGGTGCAGCACATTACCATGCTGATCGGCCAGCACCTGTACCTCGATATGGCGGGGCTGGATGAGATAACGCTCAAGGTAAAGATCAGCGTTGCCGAAGGCGAGCGATGCTTCTGTGCGGGCAACGTTGTAAGCCTCTGTAAGCTCATCGGGCGAGGCCACTACGCGCATACCGCGCCCGCCACCGCCGCCTGCCGCTTTGATGAGAAGTGGATAGCCTATCTCCTCGGCTGCTGTGCGGGCCTCTTCCGCGTTGAGGAGCGCACTTTCGGTGCCCGGCACAATCGGCAACCCTGCCTCGCGCATAATATTGCGTGCTGCCACCTTGTCGGCCATAGAAACTATCGCCGCAACAGAAGGGCCTATGAAGGCGATACCGACTTTCTCACAAATCTCAGGCAGGTAGGGATTCTCTGAAAGGAAGCCGTAGCCCGGGTGTATGGCATCGCAGCCCGCCATCTCGGCTGCGCTGATAATGGATGGGATATGTAGATAAGAGCGGGCTGGGGCTGCGGGGCCGATGCAGATCGCCTCGTCTGCAAGACGCACAGGCAGGGTATCGCGGTCAACCTCTGAATAAGCCACCACAGCCATAACCCCAAGCTCGTGGCAGGCACGTATGATTC
>DAHVFG010000088.1:0-11882 GCA_027317125.1 Chloroflexota bacterium
ATGGAACGACATAGAAATCAGCGCGAAGGGAAACTACACTGATACGCGCAACCCCGGCGACCCGAAAAGCGCCTGGGATAAATATGACTACATCGTAAATGCCGCCCAGCGCTACGGCATACAGATAATCGCCCGCCTCGACAGCCCGCCGGTCTGGGCGCGTATGCCAGGCGACGACGTAGAGCAGTTTCGCAAAGGTCCGCCTCAGCGTAACAGTGACTATGGCGATTTTGTCGCCACAGTAGTCAACCGCTACAAAGGCAAAATTCAGTACTTCCAGATATGGAATGAGCCCAACCTCAAGGGAGAGTGGGGTGGTCACGCCGTTGATCCGGCGGAGTATACAGCTTTGCTCAAAGAGGCTTATAGACGCGCAAAGGCTGCCAACCCCAACGTGGTAATTATCTCTGCCGCCCTCGCGCCCACCGCAGAAGATAGCATTTCCAACGAGAATGACGTTCTTTACCTTGAGGGGATGTATAGGGCAGGCGCAGCCCCCTACTTTGACATCCTTTCTACAATGCTCTACGGCCTGGGGCAGTCGCCGCAGACACGGCGGGTTGACCTCAAGTACCTCGATTTCTCTCGCCCGATATTGCTGCGCCGTGTGATGGAGGAGAACGGCGACTATAAAAAGCCAATCTGGATAAGCGAGTACGCCTGGATTAGCTTGCCCCCCGATTTCAAAGGTGAGCCCGCAAAGAACATCTGGGGCCGCAGCGTAGACGAGCAAACGCAGGCCAACTGGCTCATAGAGGGCTATCAGCGAGCCGCCAAAGAGTGGCCCTGGATGGGGGTAATGAGCGTTTGGTACTTCCGCGAACCTGCCCCCAACCCGCTGGAGCCTGCCAATTACTTCGCTATCGTCAACCCTGATTTCACCCCACGCCCAGCCTACACCGCCATACAGGACTACAGCAAGCGCCTGCCTGTAATCACCTCATACGACAAGCCGCTGTGGGATGCCTGGGGCTTTCCTGTAGTCTACGGCCTCTTTGGTTTGCTCGCTCTGATGTCGGGGGCCGCGCTAAGCTCTAATATAGGCAGGTGGGCGGGGGCCGCGCTGGATAGGCCGAGAGGCCACTACTCTGAAGCGATACGCGAGACCGCACGCAACGCGGCGGTAGTGTCGGGCATGCTCTTGCTGGTAGGCCTTTACTACCGCGTGAATAGCGCGCCCGCTATGGTGGTCACGCTCGCGGCCTGGGGTCTACTCGCCTTCCTCAAGCCGTCCACAGGGTTGGCGTTTGTAGCCCTTGCCATCCCTTTCTTCTGGTACCCCAAAGAATTCAAGCAAGAGCGCTTCCCAATAGCCGAAACGCTCTTGCTGCTCGTCTTTGCTGCCGTGCTTGCACGCCATACAGTAGCCTGGCTGGTGGGCCGCCGCGCCCGACCTGGTCTATCTGTAGTAGCAGAGCGGCTTAACTTGCCCATTACGAAGGTAAACCCGCCCACGAATCTTGCGCCTTCTCTCAGCATGCCTTCATACGACACGGACGAGCTTCCGTTGCACAGGCTTGCTGAAAACGAAGCAGCATCTGTAAATAGCCTGCCGTATAAAGCGGCACCACTCACAATTGCATTGCAGGAGCAACCTACGCTTGTGGGGGCGAGTGACACGAAGGCCACAGCGCCCCTGCCTGTCATCTCCGCCCAGGACGACCTTGTGCCCGCGCAGTGGCCGTCGCACCCCGTATATAAAGCGCCGCCTCTCGCCAAAGCAGTCCTCACCGGCCACCCAGATGGATATACCACAGAACCACCGTCCAACACATTCAGCAGCCTTCACATTTCACGCGTGACTTTTTATACCGCCCCTCTCCTGGCCCGCTTCCGCACCTGGAACCGCGAAGATGCTTTTGCCGCACCCGCTGTGCTCATGCTCATCGTCGGCACCTTTTCGCTCCTAACTTTGGCCGATCCATCATTTGCCAAAGACAGCGCCCGCGCTTATCGCTGGGTGATAGTGGAGCCTATCCTCTTTTATTTCCTGCTGACTGACGTAATCAAGAGCAAGCGTGGGCTATGGCGCATCGCCGACTTCTTCGTGGCGGCAGCCACCGGTGTGGCTCTACTCGGTCTGTGGCAATATGCAACAGGCACAAATCTGCTGGTGGTGGAGGGTGTCAGGCGGGTGCAAAGTGTTTATCTACACCCCGACAACCTGGCCCTTTACCTGGGCAGAGTGGTGCCTTTTGTTGTTTGCCTGGCGCTCTTTTTGCCGAAGGGCGGGCGGAAGCTGGTCTATGCCCTTGCCGCCCTGCCGCTGCTAGCAACCTTCTCTCTGACCTATTCACGAGGCGCATGGGCAGGCATGTTTGTGGCTGTGCTGGTAGTTGTTGTGCTTGGGGTCGCCTGGGGCAAGGGGTCGCCGCGTGTTTCTGTGCGTGCGAGATGGCTCGCCGCGGGCGGAGGGGCTGCCTTGCTGGTGGTGGTTGCAGTTGTGATCATCCAGATCGCGCCCACTCTTCCCACACGCATATTTGGCACAGGGAGCGCGTCAACTCGCATCGAGATATGGAAAAGTGCCCTCGCCATGCTGCGCGACCACCCCGTATTCGGGGTGGGCATTGACCAGTTTCTCAACCAGTTCCAGGCGCGCTACATAACCAAGTCCCTGGCGAACGAGTCCTACACGTCTCACCCGCACAACCTTATTTTGGATTACTGGCTCTCTTTGGGTATAATGGGCGTGATCATTCTCGTTTGGCTGCTATGGCGTTATTTCCGAGAAGCACTTAACCTTGTGCGGCGAGTGTCATTGCGTGCAGGCTCTGACCCTGTGCATCGAGCTTTGGCGCTCGGCCTGCTCGCCAGCATGGTAGACTTCCTGGTGCATGGCATGGTAGACAACTCTTACTTCCTGGCCGACCTCTCGATGATCTTCTGGCTCAGCTGTGGATTGCTGCAATTGGTGCGGTGCGGAGGGGTCAGGGATAGCATCGGGCTGTAACTTGTATTGAACGTAAGGAGCTTCGCTTGCACATCGTAGTCACCGGCGGCGCAGGCTTTATTGGGTCGCATCTCTGTGAGGCTTTACTGGCTGATGGAAACAAAGTCACCGCTATAGATAATTTCCTCACCGGTAGCCCTTCCAACATCGCCCATCTGCGGGAGCGTCCTCGCTTTAGCCTCATCGAACATGACATAACAGTACCTTTAGGCAAAGAGGAGATGGTGCAGCTTGGGCAAGCAGCTGCCATATTCCACCTTGCTAGCCCTGCCTCTCCTGCTGATTTTAGCCGCATGCCATTGCAGATAGCAGTGATCAACTCGCAAGGTACTCATAATGTGCTGGAATTGGCGCGAAAGCTAGGAGCAAAATACCTTATCACCTCTACTTCGGAGGCATATGGCGACCCTTTGGTGCACCCGCAGGGCGAGGAATATCGGGGCAATGTGAACACCACAGGGCCGCGCGCCTGCTACGATGAAGGCAAGCGCTTCTCCGAGGCAATCACATCTGTGTACGTCAATGAGTACGGCCTGGACGGGCGTATAGTGCGTATTTTCAACACTTACGGCCCCCTTATGAACCCCTATGATGGCCGTTCAGTTCCCAGCTTTATCACACACGCGCTGAAGGGCGAGCCTCTGGTGGTTTACGGCGATGGTACGCAGACACGCTCGTACTGCTACGTAGCCGATATGGTCGCAGGTCTCATAACTGTTATGTTCGCACCGCCTGAGACACGAGGCATGGTCTTCAATGTTGGCAACCCTGATGAGCGCGAGATCATCATCTTCGCCAGGATAATTAAGGAGCAATGCCACTCCAACTCCGAGATAGTGCATGGTCCTGCCTTGGAGGACGACCCTGCTCGCCGCTGCCCCGACATCACGCGCATCTCAACAATGCTGGGCTGGCAGCCTAGCGTGCCTCTGGAAGAAGGCTTGCGACTCACGATAGAGTGGTTTCGCACCCGTCTTGCGGATGAGGACTGAGCAATTGAAGCGACACCACAGGTGAAAGAGAAACAAGGGGTTTACAGGGTGTGGTAGGTAGAAGAGCAGCATTTAACGTGCTGTCCAGCCTCAGCGCGCACTCCTCAGCGCACACTCCTCAGCGCACACTCCTCAGCCCTCACCAGCCCAAGCTGTGGCTTGGGCTGGCAGCTTTGTTTACGGCGGCTCTGGCGGCGTTTGCACCTCCCCTCCTTACAATAGCAGCTATCGTGGGGCTGCTTGTCGTTCTGCTTATACTGCGCAACCCTCTGTGGGGCGCGTACGCCCTCGTGCTGAGCGTGCCTGTGCAGAAGGTGGTCAGCTATCAGGCTGGGCCTATTGAGATCACGGTCACGCAGACCCTTTTCGTCTTCGTGCTGGGCGTCTGGTGGGCGTGGATGTCGCTACGCCTGGACCGCCGGCTACAAATTACCCCTGTTGCCATCGCCCTGCTGATTTTCCTGACTGCTACGCTGCCGAGCCTATGGGTTACTGCTTCGTTGCCCGAAAGCCTTGCTGAAATCTCTCGTTGGCTCGTGACGATCCTATCCTACGTGATAATCCTCAACTCGGTGCAGAGCCGACGGGCGATGAACTGGCTAATTGCCGCTATGCTCGCGGCGGGTCTCTCCGAGGCATTGCTCGGACTTGTGCAGTCATACGGCGGCCTTGGGCCCGCCAGCTTCAATGTGGGAGGCTTACTTACCCGCGCATATGGCACTATCGGCGCGCCCAACTCCTTCGCGGGTTATATAAATCTGAGCTTGCCGTTGGCCCTCACCCTGGCTCTTTACCAGTGGGGCATGTGGTTCTCAGCCCGCAAAGCTGCGGCCTGGGCGGATCGCCCTGACTTTTGGACTCTGCGGCGGCTGCGCGTGCCTGTGCTGATGACGCTGATGGCGCTCATCCTCTTCTGGACGTTGCTTACTTCCCTCTCCAGGGGTGCGTGGGTGGGCCTCACTGTTGGGGTGGTGGCGATGGTGCTTGCTCTCGGCAAACGTGCCGCCGTTGCTATTACCAGCCTTATTGTGGCCGCGCTTGGGCTTGTGGGCCTCGGCTTGATAGGTGCGCTCCCCCCCACCGTCACCGACCGCTTTGCTCAACTCACCAGCCAGCTAGCTATATTCGACCCCAGGGGTATAGTTCCAACCCCGGACAACTACGCTGTCGTCGAGAGAATGGTGCACTGGCAGGTGGCGGGGAACATGTTCCTCTCCAGCCCCTGGATCGGCGTGGGCATAGGCAACTTCAACGTGCTCTTCAACAAGTTTGGCGTGCAGGGTTGGCCTTACTCACGCGGGCATGCGCATAACTACTACTTGAACATACTCGCCGAGACGGGCGTGGTAGGCGCAACCTTTTACATGCTGATGCTACTTACGATGGTTGTTGTAGGAGTGAGGGCGATAAGGCGTGTGCGCGCATCGGGCGACAGCTATGGCGAAGCGGTGGCGATAGGCGCTTTCGGCATCCTGATTACTTTTATGGCCCACAACTTCTTCGAGAACCTGCATGCTCTCAACTTCGGCATACAGTGGGTAGCTGCGTTGTCCCTCTTTACCCTGGTAGGGCGGCGGGATGCGTACGAATTATGAATTACGAGTCGCTCGCTCCAATTCACAACTCCGCCGAAGGCGGGAGCTAATTCATAGAAGGGGTTAACTATGCCTGTTCTTGTGACCGGCGGAGCCGGGTTTATCGGCTCGCACACTGTGGCTATGCTGCTGGCGCGGGGCGACTCTGTTGTTGCCCTTGATAACTTCAACAATTACTATAGCCCTGAGCGCAAGCACCGCAATGTTGCTCCTTTCCGCGATGATCCCAATTTCAAGTTGATCGAGGGCGACATACGGGACCGGGCGCTTGTAGATCAGCTTTTTGCAACGGAGGATATTCGCCGCGTGGTTCACCTTGCCGCGATGGCGGGGCCACGCCCTTCTGTGCAGAATCCGCAGCTTTACGAGGAGGTCAATGTCAAAGGCACACTGAACCTGGTGGAAGCATCGGTCAGACGCGATGTAGAGCACTTCGTTTACGCCTCAAGCTCCTCTGTTTACGGCGGTGATGCTCCCGTTCCCTACAGAGAAGATGCACGCACAGACCATCCTCTTTCGCCCTACGCCGCCACCAAGAAGATGAGCGAGGTGCTGCTCTATACATACCATTATCTGTACAAATTGTCTGTCACTGCTCTTCGCTTTTTTACTGTATACGGCCCCAGGGGGCGGCCTGATATGGCTGTTTATTTATTTACCGACTGGATAGCCAGGGGAGCGCCCGTGCGCCTCTTTGGTGATGGTAGCCAGGGGCGAGACTACACATACGTGGCCGATACCGTCTCCGGCATTGTGGCAGCCTTAGATCGCCCTTCCACCTACCGCATCTACAACCTGGGCAACTCTAATCCACAGAGCAATGCGCATCTGATAGAGATCATTGAGGGAGAGCTGGGCAAAAGGGCTGTTATAGAAAAAGTGGAATACCCCAGCTCGGACCCTCCTCTGACTTGCGCCGACATCAGCCGCGCACGCGCCGAGCTCGGTTACAACCCACAAATATCCCTTGAGGAAGGGGTCAGGCGCTTTATCGCCTGGTACAGGCAGCAGGAGTAGAGGTTGGCGACTGCTGCTAATTCCTGGCCCTGACCGCGCCTACCACATTGCCTGTGACTTGCGCCGGTGATAGCTCAACCTTGCCATCTTGCGGGTGGGGCGTCATCCATATGCCCGCCTTCGGCTGTACAGTGGTGCGCACTGTAGCCTCTACGTGCTGGTTGGGGAGCAGGTCGAGGCGGAAGCGTTGCAGCACAATCGCGAGCACCGTCTTGATCTCCATCGTGGCGAAAGGCGCGCCTATGCACGAGCGCGGACCTGCGGCGAAGGGTATGTAAGCATAGGGGGGCGGCGTTTCGCCGCTTGTGGGGTCCCAGCGCTCCGGCCGGAAACGCTCCGGCTGCGGGAACTGGTCAGGCATGCGGTGGCTCACGAACGGCACATAAGAGACTAGCTCTCCGGCGTTCACAGTGTATCCTTGCCACTCAAAGGCCTCTTTAGCCGTGCGATTGGCGCTGGCTGCCGGTGGGTAGAGCCGCAGCGACTCTTTCACCACCTGCTCAAGATAGGGGAGGCGGTCGAGGTCAGCAGGAGTTGGTGGCTCACCATGCAATTGGCCGTCAAGCTCGGCCAGCAGCCTGGCGGTTACTCGGGGGTGCTGCGCCAGCAGGTAAAAGGCCCAACTCAAAGCGTTCGCGCTCGTCTCGTGCCCGGCAACGAAGAGGGTGAGGAGCTGGTCACGCACCTGGGCTGTGGTAAGCCTGCCTCCTTCCTCATCGCGGGCTGCGACGAGCATCGATACAACGTCGCCTGTGTCCCGCTTCTCACGCTCATGCTGTCTGATGATAGCGCTCAAGGTGCTGTCTATTCGCTTGAGAGCCTTCCTCAAAGTGCCTCCCTGCCCCACAGGGGGCACATCAAAAGGGAGTTGCGAGAAAGCAACGTTGAAGGGATTGCTGACGGCGTGCACCACAGAGGCAACTGCATCTCCAAGCTCGTGCGCCGAGCCTGCGAGGTCCATGTTGAACAAGGTGCGTCCTACAATGATGAGAGCCAGCCTGTGCATCTCGCGTGAGATATCTATTGGCGCGCCCTGCTGCCAGCGATTTAGCAGCTGCAAGGTGGTATCTACCATCACCCTCTGATAGTCGCCTACGCGCTTGCGGTGAAAGGCGGGCATCATCAAGCGGCGTTCTTGCTTGTGCCTGGGATCGTCTATGAAGAGAAGGCCATCGCCCACGATCCAGCGAGCATGCACTTTGTCAATGAGCGGAGCCACCAGGAAGTTGTCTACAGCATCCACCAGGATGTAGCGGTTAGCATCTGCCCCATGCAGCGCAACGCCCTTTATCCCAAGCAAGTCAATGCGAATCACATTACCGTAGCGGCGATAGTTGTTCACCATGAAGTCGAGCGGATTGTAAAAGAAGGAGGTGACCGCGCCGATGGGCGGCACGCTAGGAGGGCCGGGAGGCAATCTTCTGGACATAATTCACCTTTCGAGTTACTGTATCACACTTTCTCAATACTACGCATCCAGCGCGTGCGAGGCGCATCTATCCGGCAGGCGCTGAGCTATGGCGATGTTCCTCTTAGGCTTTCTAAAGCTGGTTTCTCTCTATGAGAGGTTTGTAGCACCCGGCGTTACACTGTGGAAGAGCCACACCCCACTCGCGGAGGGCCTCTTACTCTCGAAAACAAATATTCCCCTTCCCTACTGGAGGGGTTAGTGGGCTGGAAGTCTGACTGCCATGATATAAGAGGCAACGAGCCTACCACGTTGTGGGTGAAACTTTGGGTATTGTATAATTGCTCGTAAAGCCTGTTGTTCAGATGAATATGTCAGACCTGCGATTTATAGATGCCAAACCGCCGCAGCCCATCGTCGCCTGGGAGAGTAGCCCGCGCGTCGCCTTTGTCACACTTGGTTGCAAAGTGAACCAGAGCGACACGCAGAAAGCTATCAGCGACTTTCGCGCCGCAGGCTTTCGCATTGTGCCTTCCTCCTCGCCTGCTGAGGTATACGTGGTTAACACTTGCTCAGTTACGCATGTGGCCGACCGCAAGAGCCGCCAATGGCTGCGCCGTGCTGCCAGGGCGAACCCCGCTGCGCTCGTTGTGGCTACAGGCTGTTACGCCGAATCGGGCAAAGCGGCGCTTGACGAGATGTCCGAAGTCGAGTTGGTGGTGGGCTACCGGGGCAAAGAGAGCCTCCTGAGCCTTGTCCTTGAGCGGATGCCTGGCTACACCCCGTCTGCTTTCAACCCGATCAAAAAGCCGGAGCCTCCCCGTACCCCCGCCTGGGCAGGCAAGGAAGAAGGCGACCTTGACCTCGACTTCGGCTCTCGTACCCGTGCGATGGTGAAGATAGAGGATGGCTGCAACGATTTCTGCACCTTCTGTATCATACCTTTCACGCGCGGTATGCCCCGCTCAACACCCACGAATGAAGTGGTCAGCCTTGTTCGCCAGCGCCTTGATGAAGGTTATAAAGAGATTGTGCTCACAGGCGTGCACATGGGCAAGTATGGGAAGGACCACGCACAGCGCAAGCGTGTAAACCTCGACCCCGACGAAGCAGCCGATTTGCCGGGAGTGGTGCGTGCTGTGTTGGAGCGCACCGCTGTGCCTCGCCTGCGTATCACCTCCGTCGAGCCTACTGATGCTGTGATGATGCTCCCTATCCTCTCTGATGCCCGTTATAAGGGCAGGGTAGCCCCGCATCTGCATTTACCTTTGCAGAGCGGCTGCGATGCGACACTGGCGCGCATGAAGCGCGACTACACCACTGCCGAGTATGCCGTTGTGGTGAGAGAGTGCCGTGAGGCGGTGCCAGGTATCTCTATCACCACCGACTTAATTGCAGGCTTCCCCGGCGAGACTGAGGCCGAGTGGAAGCAGACAATGCAGTTCGTAGCAGATATGCGCTTCGCCAGTCTGCATGTCTTCCCGTATTCGCAGAGGCCCGGCACCCCCGCCGAACAGATGCCGTGCCAGGTTTCGCCGAAGATGCGCCACACCCGCACTTTGCAAGCTATAGAGCTTGGGAGCCGTGCAGAAGCCGCTTGCGCCATTCGCTATCTTGGCGCTACATTGCCTGTGCTCTGGGAAAGAGCGAGTGATGGCGTGTGGAGCGGCCTTACCGATAACTATATAAGAGTATATAGCCGTGCCGGGGGCAACTTGCGCAACGTTATTACTCCTGCCCTGATAACGGCCTTTGATGCGCACGGTTTATGGGCTGAACCGCTGTGCGAGCCAGGTGAGAGCTATGGCGAATAAAGTTTCGCAGCGTGAAGGAAATACCCGGCTTACTATCGGCCTCCTAAGTGGCATGAGCATTGTGGCTGCTGCCTTTGCCATCTATATCGGCTTGCGCCAGGATCAACCGCTCGCTATCGTGGCCCTCGTATTTGCAATTGCCTGCGGCGTCGCGGCCTGCCTCTCTTACAGACAATATACTGCTTTGCGCAACATCAGGTGGCAGGCCGAGCTTGCGGAAAGTAACAAAGAATTGGACCGAGTGCTCGGTGAGCAACGGAGTGCTGTAACTCCTTTGAGTCAGGACCTCCCTCTCCGAGCTCAAGAGGAAAATCCCTTTGCCAACCGCTAGGACGCAGCGCTATCTCGCCTGGGCAGCGGTGCTGGGCACCCTTTTCGCCTGCTTCGGCTGTGGCCTTTACGCGAGTAATAATGTACGGGTAGCTACACTCTTCCTTGTGGTAGCCTGGCTCATTCTTGTGCCTATCTTTATTTATCTGCTGGCGGTGCGCCGCCGGAGCAAGCGTGTTGTCAGGCAAACTCTCCAGCAGCAAGAAGAACAGCGACAGCGGGAGCTTGACGCCCTTGCCTCGGTGCCTAACCTCCTATCGAAGGATCAAAGTTCCAGGGCAGACGATGCCTCACAAAGTGAGAAAACAGTATGAATCTAGACCGCTATACGAATACCCATATGGGGCTTATATGGTCGGAGCAGCACAAGGTTGACCTCTGGTGGCAGGTAGAGCTCGCTGTTTGCGAGGCGTGGGCTGAGCGCGGCAAAGTACCCGCCGAGTCGCTCTCTGTTCTGCGCGGAGGCAAAATAGACCTGCGCCTGATGGCGGAGTACGAGAAAGAGACCGACCACGACCTTATCGCCTTCTTGAAGGCTGCAACCGATAGCCTCTCTGATCCCGACGCCGCCCGCTACGTCCACCTGGGGCTTACATCCTCTGATGTGATTGATACCGCGTTGGCTCTTCAGCTAGGAGAATCAACCCGGCTGATAATAGAGGATGTGATAGCTCTCCGCGTGACCCTTGCCGCGCTTGCACTTGAGCACAAGAATACGGTGATGATAGGGCGTACGCATGGTGTGCATGCCGAGCCTACCACCTTCGGCCTCAAGATACTCGTCTGGTACGAAGAGATGGGGAGGCACTTGCACCGTCTGGAGGAGGTTGCACGAGACGTGGCGGCAGGCAAGATTTCGGGCGCAGTGGGCACACATGCCAACGTTGCGCCGGAGATAGAGGAGGACGCGCTTGGAAGGCTTGGTCTCACAACCGACCCTGTTTCCACTCAAATAGTGCAACGAGACCGCCATGCTGCCACTCTGAATGCGCTGGCTTTGCTCGCCTCTTCGCTGGATAAGTTCGCCACCGAAATCCGCCATCTAGCTCGCACCGAGGTGCGCGAAGTGGAGGAGCCTTTCGGCGCGGCCCAGCAAGGCTCATCCGCCATGCCGCACAAGCGTAACCCGCATAAGAGCGAGCGCATCAGCGGCCTGGCACGCGTGGTGCGCGGCTTTGCTCTTACAGCTATGGAAGATGTAGCCCTCTGGCATGAGCGCGACATCTCGCACTCCTCCGCCGAGCGTATCATCCTGCCGGGAGCCTTCATACTGGTTGATTACATGCTGACTCACTTTGACAGCATAATGCGTGGGCTGAATGTTTACCCTGGGCGCATGAAGCGCAATTTGGAGTTGACTGGCGGTCTGGTCTTTTCTCAGACGGTAATGCTAGCTCTAACCGAAAGTGGCATGGACCGCCAGGCGGCGTACAAGATTGTGCAGGGGCACGCGATGCAGGCCTGGGAGTTAGACGCTCAAGGTGAAACAGGCCCTACTTTTCTCCAACGCCTCAGCGCGGACCCGCAAGTCACAGGCCGCCTCTCCACCGAGCAGCTACACGAGATAATCAGCCTGGACCGCCACATGGCGCATGTAGATGATGCCTACAAGAGGGTTGGGCTGGAGGGCTAGAGAGAGTAACAAGTAGCCAAGCTCTCAGGCCAGCAAATCCTCCACAGCCATTGACCAGCCGGGCACCGCAGGCTCTGCTTCCGCCGTTTCCCCGAGGCCGTAAACTGTGGGCTTTCGGGGGTCGCTAACGCGGTATACCC
>DAHVFG010000089.1:0-11791 GCA_027317125.1 Chloroflexota bacterium
CGCCATACCTGCGCATCGCTCCTGCTGGCACAGGGAGTGCACCCCCGCGTGGTGATGGAAACGCTCGGCCACAGCCATATCAGCCTCACCATGGATACGTACTCCCACGTGATCCCGGCTTTGCAGCGGGATGCGGCAGATAGGATGGATGCGCTTCTCACCGAGGGCTAAGTAGATAGAGAGGCAGGCAGAAACATAAGAATTGCAAAATAGAAATCTAAGCCCTCTCAGCATCCACGATTTCGACTATGCGAGAAGCGGCGTAAACACGGTTGCGCTGTCGCCCTGTTGTCTCCTGAAGGATGCCCTCGGCTATGAGCTTGTCTATGTTGTTCTGTGCTGCGCGCGGTGTAACACCGAGCAACTTACTGGTGCTGGCGAGAGTGACTACCGGGTAGGAGAACAACTCATCTACCATTCGGAGCGCCAGAGGCGAGGAGCGCTCGGACTGCAAGCGGTCGCGGTAGTTGCGCCACAAGTCGAGTAGCTGGCTGGATCGCTTAATCGCATCCTGCGACTGCTGTGCAACACCGTCCAAGAAGAAGCTCACCCACTCTGTCCAGCGACCTTCCTGGCTCACAGCAAGGAGCAGGCGGTAATAATCGGGGCGATGCCGCTCGAAGTAGGCGCTAAGGTAGAGGAGTGGCTGGGGCAGCAGTCCCTCGGCGCACAGGAGGAGAGTAATAAGCAGGCGCCCGATGCGACCGTTGCCATCCAGGAACGGGTGGATAGCTTCAAACTGGTAGTGGACAAGTGCCATGCGTACCAGTGGCGGCAAAGGCAGCGGCGATTCTGTATGGAGGTACTTCTCCAGGCTGTCCAATGCTTCCTTCATCTCGATCTCAGGTGGAGGCACGTATGTGGCGTCCGCGAGGGCGCACCCCGGCGGCCCTATCCAGTTTTGGGAGCGCCGGAACTCTCCCGGCGTGAGATGTTCGCCTCGGACCCCGAAGACACCCAACATGAGGCGGGCGTGCATCTCTCGTATAAGGCGCAGGCTGAGAGGAAGCTCCGACATGCGCTTGAGGCCATATTCGAGAGCGTCAACGTAGTTAGCCACCTCTTTCACATCAGGAGTTCTTGGGTCAGCTACCCCTGAGGCTTCAAAGGCGAAAAGGTCAGAAAGTGAGGCCTGGGTACCTTCAATACGGCTAGATAGCACAGCCTCCAGCCGCACGAAGGGGGCAATGAGAAGGTGAGGATTGGGGAGGGTGCGAGCGATCCCAGCCAGCTCGCTGAGCGCTCTGTCGGCCAGCGACAGGCGACCCGCCATGCCCCAGGTTGGCTCTAATTCGGGAGGGAGCGGGTTCGGTAAGAACGCCCAGTACCCTTGGGGAGTTTTCCGCATCTGACCTGGGGCATGGCTCGTGAAGCTTTCGGGTTGCACGTTGTTTCCTTGTTATACTCCGGTACAATTGGAGGCAGCGTTATTATACTTCCCTGCCTTCCGGTATAATAACACGGAGAGGCGTTGTGTGGAAAGTGTGGGACTTTAGTGCTTCCGTGATATGGCGACCCCGCTATGCAGGCAAACAGTAGTAGATGCTCATAGGACTTCAGACCGATTGACACGGAGCGTCAACCCGATTTATGATTGTTTGCGTCGGCGCTGAGATCGCCGGCGTGTTTGTACTCTTGGAAATCAACTCAGTGGTCGTCAGTCGTAGGCTTGCTATGCTCAGTCTCTTTGGCAAATATGTAGCGCAAAATACCACCGGCAATCGGTTCCATAGGGCCGACTACCGGTCTGCGTGCGATTTGGAGCAGACAAGGGGCATACCCTAGCACCCCTTCCGTTTCTTATGGAATTGGCATAGTATTCGAGAACGGGTGTGGGCTATATACCGCACCCGTTCCTTGTTGCTTCTATGAGCCGACACGCGAGCGGCAAACATATCAGCATAATGAGGGGAAAAGTATCGGTGCTTCTAACTATTACATGCATACAGACGTTGGGTGGCGAACCAGCAACCCACCTCGGCTACCTGCTGCACAAGAACCCCGCCAGGGTGCAGAGCTTTGACCTGCCCTTCGGCAAGGCCCATGTCTTCTACCCTGTGGCCAGCGAGGAAAGCTGCACGGCGGCACTCCTGCTCGACATTGACCCGGTGGGCCTTGTGCGTGGGCACCGTGGCACATCCGGAGAGGGACAGGCGCTGACCCAGTATGTGAACGACCGCCCATACGTGGCGTCTTCGTTCATGAGCGTGGCGATCGGTCGGGTGTTTGGCACCGCTATGTCAGGCAAGAGCCAGTCGCATCAGGAAATGGCAGATGCCATGTTGCCTTTGCAGGCGAAGATATCGGCGCTACCATGCCGCTCTGGTGAGGAGTTGCTGCGGAAGCTGTTCGAGCCGTTGGGCTATGAGGTATCCGTTCAGGGCTACCCACTCGACGAGAAGTTCCCCGAGTGGGGTCAGAGCAGAGTGTATACCGTAGAGTTGCAAGGTAGTGTCCGCTTGCGCGACCTGCTCACCCACCTCTACGTGCTGATTCCAGTGCTCGACGATGAAAAGCACTACTGGGTAGGAGAAGATGAGGTGGAGAAGCTGCTCCGCCGGGGCGCGGGCTGGCTCTCGGCCCACCCTGAGCGGCAGCTTATCACCGACCGCTACCTCAAGCACTACAGGCACCTGGCTCGTGCAGCGCTGGCCCGCTTAGCAGAGGAAGACCAGCCGGACCCCGATGTGGAAGAGGAAGTGCACGACCTAGAGGAAGAAGTCGTCGAAGAGAAGATAAGCCTCAACCAGCAGCGCCTGGGAGCCGTGATGTCTGCGCTCAAAGCCAGTGGAGCGAGGCGAGTGCTCGACCTGGGTTGCGGGGAGGGACGGCTGCTCAAGCTGCTGCTAGATGACAGGAGCTTCACCGATATAGTGGGGGTGGACGTATCGTACAGGGTGCTTGAAAAGGCGCGCGACCGTCTGCGCATCGACAGGTTACCACCCAGGCAGGCGGAGAGGATCAAGCTGGTGCAAGGCTCGCTCACCTATCGCGACAGTCGCCTTTCAGGGTACGATGCTGCCGCTGTGGTGGAGGTGATAGAGCACCTCGATCCGCCCCGTCTTGCGGCTTGCGAGCGAGTGCTCTTTGAGTTCGCAAAGCCGGGCACGGTAGTCATGACCACACCCAACGCCGAATATAATGTGAAGTGGGAGAGTCTGCCCGCAGGCAAGTTTCGACACCGCGACCACCGCTTCGAGTGGACCCGCGCTGAGTTCCAGAATTGGGCCGTGGGAGTCGCCGGGCGCTTCGGGTATTCTGTGCGCTTCCTGCCCGTGGGGCCTGAAGACCCTGTTGTGGGATCGCCAACGCAGATGGCTCTATTCGAACAACTGAAGGATGAAAGCGATCTACCAGCATGAGTGAGATTACAAGTGACAGTTTGATACTGCCCGTAGGCACGCGAGTCGTCACGCGAAGAGAGGTGCGCACCGCAGCCGGTGACTTGGTGTGCCCGGCGGGAGCTATGGGCGTGGTCGCCAAAGCGCCGTCGGACACTACCCACTCATACAGAGTACGCCTGCCGAGCGGGGCGGATGTAGCGTTTCAGCGACAAGACCTCGCTGTGTTCACTCGCTTTCAGGAGGAAGGGCTGGAGCAGGCGGGCGCGTTCGATAAGGAAGACCTGTACAACTACGTCATTTATCGCTGCGTGGTCGGCTCGCGAGCCTATGGACTGGACGAGGAAGCATCCGACTTCGACCGCAGAGGCATCTACCTACCTCTTGCCGACCTCCACTGGTCGCTCGGTGGTGTGCCGGAGCAGTTGGAGCGGGACGAGACGCAGGAGACTTACTGGGAGTTGCAGAAGTTCCTCACGCTGGCTCTCAAAGCCAACCCCAACCTGCTGGAGTGCCTCTATACCCCTCTCGTGGAGACAGCAATCCCGCTGGCACAGGAGCTACTCGACATGCGCGCTATCTTCCTCTCGAAGCTGGTCTACCAGACTTACAACGGCTACGTCATGTCGCAGTTCAAGAAGATGGAACAGGACCTGCGCACCAGGGGCGAGATAAGGTGGAAGCACGCCATGCACCTGATACGCCTGCTCCTCTCCGGGATCACCGTGCTGAGGGAAGGCTTCGTGCCCGTGCGCGTCAGCGAGCATCGAGAGAAACTGCTGGCGGTGCGGCGTCATGAGCTGGAATGGGAGGAGGTCAACGAATGGAGGCTGAACCTGCATCACGAGTTCGATGCAGCCTTCGCCGGCACACGCCTGCCGGACCGCCCGGACTACGAGCGCGCTAACACTTTCCTGCTGAAGGCACGCAGGAGTATGCTCTGAGGCTTGATGAACATGAACGACATAATCGAGGAGACGAAAATAGAACAACTGAAGGCTGTGGCTAGCTCCCAGCCATACCCGCTCCTGTTCGCCACTGTGAGCGGAGCGCACCTGTACGGCTTCCCCTCCCCAGACTCCGACTACGACCTCCGAGGCTTGCATATCCTACCGTTGCGCGAGGTGGTCCGGCTCAAACCCTCACGCGAGATCGAAACAATCACCGTATCGAGCGAGGTGGATGGGCTGGAGATGGACCTTGTCACGCACGATATACGCAAGTTCTTCACACTATTGCTGAGGAAGAATGGCTACGTGCTCGAACAGCTTTATTCTCCACTAATAGTCCTTACCACCCCGGAGCACGAGGAGTTGAAGGACATAGCCAGGGGTTGCATCACGTGGCACCACGCCCACCACTATCTCGGCTTCGCCCAGACGCAGTGGAAGCTGTTCAACAAGCAAGAACCGCGCCGCGTGAAACCTCTACTCTACACGTACCGAGTGCTGCTGACGGGCATCCACCTGATGCGCACCAGCCAGGTGGAGGCGAACCTGCTGAGATTGAACTCCTCGTTCAATCTGCCGTACATCGATGACCTAGTACAGCACAAGTTATTAGGCCCGGAGAAATCGACCTTGGACAAGGCTGATCTTACGTTCTACGAAGGGGAATACCGACGGCTACTTAGTATGCTAGAGCAGTCATACGCGGAAAGCAGGCTGCCCAAAGCGCCAAGTTGCATAGACGATCTTGATACACTCTTGCAAGAGGTAAGGTTGACCCAGTGCAGAAACGAAGATGAAACCTAGCTCATCAATTGCAGAACGAACTTATAGAAGCTTGGAGAACAAGTGAAGATAACCATACCCGAACTTTCAATGGTAGCCCTGGTCGGCGCTTCCGGCTCCGGCAAGAGCACCTTCGCGCGCAAGCACTTTAAGCCGACCGAGGTCATCTCCTCTGACTTCTGTCGGGGGCTGGTGTCGGACGACGAGAACGACCAGTCTTCGAGCGAAGATGCTTTCGATGTGCTCCACTACATAGCAGGGAAGCGGCTCCAGAAGGGCAAACTGGTTGTGGTCGATGCCACCAACGTCAGCCAGGAGGGGCGGAAGCCTCTCGTCGCGCTGGCGAAGAAATATCACGTGATACCCGTGGCGATCGTGTTCGACCTGCCTGAAGCGATATGTCAGGAGCGAAACAAGGCCCGTCCTGACCGCGACTTCGGCCCGCACGTTGTGCGCCGCCACACCCAGCAGATGCGCCGCACGATACCTTCCCTGAGCAAAGAGGGATTTCGCCACGTCTTTGTGCTCAAAAGGCAGGCGGAGGTGGACGCCGCCGAGATAGAGCGCCAGCCCCTCTGGAACAACCTCAAGCACGAGCACGGCCCGTTTGATATCATCGGCGACGTGCACGGCTGCTTCCGCGAGTTGCACGCTCTGCTCACCACGCTCGGTTACGAGATCACATCTCTGTCTCAGGATGGCAGCGCAAGTTACGCCGCCCGCCATCCCGAAGGCCGAAAAGCCGTGTTCGTGGGAGACCTTGTGGACCGAGGCCCTGACACTCCCGGCGTGCTGCGCCTGGTGATGAGCATGGTAGCGAGCGGGGTGGCATTGTGCGTGCCCGGTAACCACGACATCAAGCTGGTACGTGCCCTGAAGGGCAAGCAGGTGCAGGTGGTTCATGGCCTTGAGCAGTCGTTGGCTCAGCTTGAGGGTGAGGACGCCGAGTTCAAGAAGAAAGTCGTGCAGTTCCTGGACGGGCTGGTGAGCCACTACGTGCTAGACGATGGCAAACTGGTGGTCGCCCACGCCGGACTGCGAGAGGAGATGCAGGGGCGAGGCTCGGGGGCTGTGCGAGAGTTCGCTCTGTACGGCGAGACCACAGGAGAGGCCGACGAGTTCGGCCTGCCCGTCCGCTACAATTGGGCGGCTGAGTACAGGGGCCGGGCTATGGTGGTGTACGGCCACACACCCGTTCACGAGCCGGAATGGCTCAACAACACGATCAACATAGACACGGGCTGCGTCATGGGAGGCAAGCTCACCGCTCTGCGCTACCCCGAAAAAGTGCTGGTGTCTGTGCAGGCGGAGCAAATGTATTACCACTCTCCGAAGCCGTTCCTGCCGCCGGACGAGCAAGCGCCAGTTCCCGCTCTCTCCGCACAACAACAGCATGACGACGTGCTCGACGTGGCCGACGTGACCGGCAAGCGCTACCTGACCACCCGCTTGCAGCGCAATGTGCTCATAAAGGAGGAGAATGCGATCACGGCCCTTGAGGTGATGTCACGCTTCGCGGTCAACCCCAAGTGGCTGATCTACCTGCCGCCTACCATGTCACCGTCCGAGACCACTCAGGAAGAAGGACTGCTGGAGCACCCCGCCGAGGCCTTCGCCTACTTCCGACACGAAGGCGTGCCTAAGGTAGTGTGCGAGGAGAAGCACATGGGCTCGCGAGCGGTGGTGATCGTATGCCGGGATGAGAATGCCGCTCGGCGGCGCTTCGGCGTGGTCGCTGAAGGACCGGGCATCGTCTACACCCGCACAGGTAGGCCATTCTTCAACGACCCGACTCTGCAAGCCGAGTTCCTCTCCCGCATCCGCAAAGCGCTGGATGCCGCCGGTACGTGGGACGAGTTTAACACAGACTGGGTATGCCTCGACTGTGAGCTGATGCCTTGGTCGGCCAAGGCGCAGGAGCTGCTGCGCGACCAGTACGCGGCTGTGGGCGTGGCCGCGCGCACTTCACTGCACGACACAATTTCGGCGCTTCGGCAGGCAGAGGCACGCGTACCCAGCTCAGAGATAGAGGGGTTGCTCGCTCAATACACGGCCCGCGCCGATATGGTGGACAAGTACATTGATGCATACGGGCGTTACTGCTGGCCCGTGAACTCGATTAGTGACCTCAAGCTCGCCCCCTTCCACCTGCTGGCGACCGAGGGCCGCGTGCATACCGACAAGGACCACGTCTGGCAGATGGAAACGCTGGCTCGGATATGCCAGGCGGACGAAGAGCTTCTCTTCGCGACCGAGTACAAAGTGGTAGATGTCACCGACGAGGCAAGCCAGACCGAAGGCGTTCGCTGGTGGGAAGAGTTGACCGGCAGAGGGGGCGAAGGCATGGTCGTGAAGCCCCTCGACTTCATAGTGCGTGGGCAGCGAGGTCTTGTGCAACCCGCAGTGAAGGTACGAGGCCGGGAATACCTACGCATAATCTACGGCCCCGAATACACCTCACCCGAGAACCTGTCGAGGCTGCGATCACGAAGACTGGCGGCCAAGCGAGGGTTGGCACTACGCGAGTTCGCCCTCGGCATCGAGGCGCTGGAGCGCTTCGTGCACCGGGAGCCACTGCGCAGAGTGCACGAGTGCGCCTTCGGTGTGCTCGCCCTTGAGAGCGAACCTGTAGACCCACGTCTGTGAGGTGTAAGCTGGATGGGTATGTTAGGAAGGAACGAAGTAATGGACAACTCGGTACTACACAGGCCGGAGCGCGCACGCTACTCGCTCAAAGGGCTATCGGTAGGGGATGCGCTGGGCGACAGGTTCTTCATAGACCCCGACGTAGCGATACCTCTTATCCAAGCGCGTGCCCTGCCCGCCCCACCCTGGGGCTTCTCGGATGACACGCAGATGGCCCTATCCATCATGACTTGCCTGGAGCGATACGAGGAGATCGACCAGGATTAGCTGGCACACAGCTTCGCTGAAAGCTACGATCCCTCACGCGGTTATGGCATGGCCATGGGCCATGCACAGCCACCTGGCCGAGGTGCGGCTCGGCGTGCCCTGGAAAGAGTCCTCTGAACGTCACAAGCGGTCCTGAGTCGCAGTTGCACCCTCATGAAACGAGCAAGCTACCTCTTCTCCCCTACTAAACAACCGCCTGTACCGTACAACAAGCCCTGTGCCATTAGTGTGTGGGAGATCCATGGTTCGCCCGTGATCCCTATGGCACAGGAATTCAGATCAAGAGCTTCCGCTACGAGTGAAACCACAGCTAGCAACGCGCCAGAATCGCGCCAGATGAGGCTCTCTGCATACTTGTACTTCGAGGTGGTACGGCCTGGTTGTGCCACAAACCACAGGAGCGTAGCCTCTTGCATCGGCAGTACAGCATCCACAGCGGCGAAGAACTCCGTTACCTGAGTCGCGGTAACGTCCAGGTCACACAGGCTGTGGGCGATAGGGTCGTAAAGGCTAAGCGAACGTCCTTGATGTGTAATTCGGGCCACGAGGATATCAATGGGATGGCGCCCGCCTGCCGACGGCGCAGCGCGGTGTTGCCAGACAGATCCACTCTCCTCACGCCTACCTGTACGTGTTCGTGCCGCCCACCATAGAAGGGCTGACAACCTCTCAGTAGGAAGTTGATTAAAAAGCCTTGAAGACCTACGTCCCTCCAAAAGCTCGAGAAAGTCCTTCGGTAGCGGCGCTGTGGGTACGGGCAGATACGTTTTACTCGTGCGAAGTGGGTATGCGAATTCGAGATAAGGGATCTCCTTTTCCCTTGGGGTTGGACTCTTCAACTCAGTATGGCTCATAACCTAGTTCCGCCATAACTGCTTGGTGCTTGAAGCAGCCCCTGCACTGACCGCAAGCATAGGCGCTCTTGTGGCAAGAGTGCGCCCAAGCCAATACACTGATATCTATCCCGGATGTGCGCACGAGATCAACACTGCTCATAGAAATAGCCGGAGCAGACACCCGAATTTCACCCTCCTGCATTCGAGTGAGCAGGTCGATCTTGCCGAAGAACTCCGCCCTACCGTCCGCGTGCAAGCCGTCTGATCTTACCGACCCCATTAGTAGTTCGCTCACCTCAAGCGCAATCGCACGCATTCCCGCCAGCGTGATCAGAAGCTGATTGCGAAAAGGCCACCATTACGGCACCGGAGCGATCGGACTTTCAGGCATACCCGCCAAGTGCCCCGCTCCTAACATCCGACAATCAACGGTTAATACCTCGTGTCTCATGCAATACTCTTGCGCTATTCGCTGAGCGGCTCGAATCTCGCCTTGTGCAGGCAGTTGACCATAGTCGATTGTGAACGCCACGTCAGGGCGCTTCCAGCATGCCAGAGCCACTGAGTCCATGCCTCCCGAGAGAAGGATGGCGGTTGTCATGACTCTAGCGCCTTCCACACGGTATTGTAGATGGCCGAAACGAAGTCAGATGTGATCAGGCACCCGGTACCCTCGAGCATTTTCAGGTCTTCGGCCTTTTCATTCTGCGCGAATGCGATTACCGGGATATCGTTGGCGCGAGCATAACCGACTTCAAATAGCGTTCCCGAGTCCAGGCCATCGAGAATTGCAAGGACGATGTTGCTCTTATCCAGAGCAGCGAGGTCGGCGGGAACAACGTCCTCTGCCAGTCCATGCCCCACATCATGGAACGGTGAGAATACAGTTAACCGCTGACTGAGTAAGGCGGTCCGGGCTTCGTCTACTACCCAGCGCTGTGCCATCGAGAAGAAAGGACCCGCGAGATAGACCTGAGCCTGTTTCACTGCGTCCTGCTTGCTGTTCAACTCTATTGTAACCGGATCAAACGGCTCCTTCTCGAAGATGTCAGATGGAATAGGCAAGGATCGCGTGCTGCAGTAATAGGCCGTTGCCAACGAGGCACGATATGCAGCTGCATCAGGATCCATATTCTGCTCACCCCAGAAATGGCCGAACGTGGCGGCAAAGACATCTCCTGACCCGATGGGCCACACGTTACTTATGCGAAAAGCAGGGACATTGCTGATACTGGTTGGCGTTACTACGGTCGCGCCAAGTGCACCACGCTTTATAACCACCACATCAGCTCCGTGTTCCTCTCGCAGCACCGGGCCGATGTCAGCTAATAGTTGCTTTCCGCTCAGAAGTGATGCCTCGTGGTAATTGGCAACGATTGCCAGGTGTTCAGCGTGCGAGCCGTTCTCGCCGAATGGCCTGGGATTGAGAGCGTCCTGCGGATCGTAGACTACTTTCTTCCCAACTACTACCCCGTCGCCTTCGAGCATGCCAAATCGTAGTATGTAGTCAGCACGTACTGTATGGGGCGCCTGCTTTGAGATTAGCCCGATGGGTGGGTTGATACGCGGGACGGACAGCCCATGGATATATGTGAAGCTCAGAGTTTGGGACGTGGAAAGGCTTTCGACAGCCACATGGTAGGTGGAGGACAAGACATCCAGCAGTTCCTTATCTCCGTCCGCGATATAGCAATGCAGAGTAATGTCACTAGTTATGCCGAAATGCTAGATAGGGAAAGCAAGTTGCTTGAGATGCAAGAAATCAGCCTTCCCAGCGAGACGGTTGATACAGATGGACAGAGTGTGTGCAGCCAGCTTGCTGTGCAATCGAGCACACAGCCCTGAGAAGGTGTAAGCGTGAGTGACTTCCAGGTTGAATTGCTCGGTGAGTTGTCCATTGACCGTCTCGATAATCTGTCGAACCGAGTTGATTAGGTCAGAGACCAGTTGCTGCACGAACACAGGCATCCGGCTGATGGGGTGACGCTTCTGGTTACGGCGAGGTAGCGTTATGAGGTTGATATCATTGTGAGCACCCAACTGCTCAGCCAGGTACTCATCTATGAAGCCTTTGTCAGCCACAACGTCCAGGTGGGAGTGCCCACTCAACAACGAGGCCCCTGCTTCATGGTCAGGCACATTGGCTAAAACCAACTCGTAATCGAGGATTGCTCCTCCCAACGTAGTGAGCAGATGCATCTTGTAGCCGAATATAGTCCTCTTCTTGGTGCACACACGCCCAAAGGCAGCGCCTTTGGAGAGCCATTCCCCACGCTTGGTAGAACTGGGCACCAGATGGAAACCAATAACTTCCACAGGCAAGCTGTCAAGCACACACTGGCGGTCAGCGGCTATGTCCAAGTCGGCAAGAGCAATGCGTCTGACCAGATTGAAAGCCTCGGAGAGGTTGCGCCTTCTCCTGTTGAAGATGGAGCGAAGCGCAGTCCTTTGCGAGGGTATATGAGGGAACAGGTTGAGGTGACGGTAGGAAGCCCAGTTTGAGAGCAGTTCCGTTTCTACGTCCCACCCACGGCACTCACCAACCAAAACCATCGTCATCAACTCGCTGTCCGAGCACTCCGGTTCGGGGCCGGGGCGACTGAAGCGATGCGACACTCTCTTCCAGATGTCATCAACTATGCAGTACATGTGCAAGCACAAATCCTCAAAATCGGCTATCATTGGCATACCCTCCGGTGTTTGGTATGTGGTGTGAACACCTGCTTACCTATCACATCGGAGGTTTGTTTGTCAACGCTTATCTAGCATATCGGCCTATTAAGTGCGGAAAGGGCTGCCGCAGCTCGCAGCCCCGATCCATATAGTTCTGACCAATGTGGCTCAGAACAGCGTTCAAAGTAGGCGCCGCCAACAATATGAAGCATTACGTGCCTGCTGATCGAACTTCAACATCGCACTTGCCGCCGTTGACGGTGATGACTATTGCGACAAAGCGAAAACCGTCATT
>DAHVFG010000008.1:0-44653 GCA_027317125.1 Chloroflexota bacterium
CCATCGGCACTCCGACCGGGTGCAATGACTGTGCTGAAGCCGTTCAAAACCATCTGCTGATTGGGTATATAGTCATCAGCCCCGATGGCAGCACCGCCAGCGTCACCATAACTAACAACGACACTTGCCCGCACGATGTGGGTCTCGCCTCTTATCAGAAAGTAGACAACAACATTGACAACCAGGTCCTGTATGATCAGGATGTCAGGTTGGGATTGGCACCGGGTGAAAGCGTAACACTCACAGTGAACTTGCCTCAGTGCAAGTACCAGGTAGACGCATTCTGCGGACCCGTAATCACCAACTTCCATGGCGGCGTGCGCTACGGCGACCGCTTGATTGACGCTTTGAGCGGAGGCACTCAGTACTGCGTCATAACAACTCCTACAGCGACCACAGTGCCGACAAATACGGCGACCAACACCCCAATCAACACAAGCACAAGCACGACGGTTCCGACTGAGACCTCAACCACAGTACCAACTGAGACCTCAACCACGATTCCTACCAACACTTCCACCGTTATACCAACCGAAACTCTGACCGTTATACCGACGGTGACCGTAACAATAGTTCCTACCAACACTTCCACCACAGTACCAACTGGAACATCAACCACAGTTCCTACTAATACTTCGACAACGGTTCCCACAGGGACCTCAACCACTGTTTCTACAGGAACGTCTAGCAGCACCGTTGTGAGCACAAGCACAGCAACAAGCACAGTAGTCAGTACAGCTACTCCATCGAGCACAACAATAGCGCAGACGCCTTCGGCAACAACCACAGGCACTGTAACTGTAGTTGCGACTAACACTGCGACCGTAGCCCCGACCGGCACAGGCACACCCGCCACAGCAACAGCCACTGCTACTCAGGGCACACCGGGTACAGCGACTGCAACTAACACCATAGTTAGCGGCACAGCGACTAACACTCCTGAATCCAGGCCGACAGATACTTCTACACCTGTGACCGGACCTACCAACACCGCAGTTAGCGGCACAGCAACAGCTACCAACACAGCAGTTAGCGGCACAGCGACTGCAACTAACACCCCTGGCGCGGGGGCAACTGAAACTGCGACAGTCACAGTGGTCACAGGCGGTGCGCCTACTAATGTGCCTTCCGCTACATCCACACCTATATCAGAGGTCTTGCCTGCAACAGTAGCACCCTCAGCGCCGACGGCAACAACAGAAGTCCTGCCGCCAAGCGTGCCGCAAGCCCCTGTTGAGACGCCAACTCTGGTAGTGGGCACACTGCCACTCGAAGGGCCAAACAACACATCTTCAACGTCTCCTGTAGAGCAGACAACGGGTCAACCAATGCCTGTAACCGGACAGAAGACACTGATGCAGTTGATCCTCTCTCTCGTACTGGGCACATCGCTCCTAGTGATGAGTGTCGGGTGGTACCTGAGAAGGCGGGCCATAGCCGGCGAAAAGAGGCAATAAAGTAGAAAGCTGAACCGCCAGGTTACAGAACAAATCTAGCGGCGGTGCGTTGCTTGCCCCGCCAGGCCCCTCCCCCACAGGGAGGGGTCTTTCTTTATACATGGGCGACAGCAAGCCTGATGTGCATCGGAAAGTCATCACTACTCTCGACGAGATCTCGCAGTAGCAGAATACCAGGCAGGTGACGAGCGGATGATATGATCGTAGTGAGCCTGCTCACACAGGCCGGGAAACCCTGAGTCTTCCCACTTTTTGGTGAGTCGGGCTAGACGGCAGGCGATCAGATGATTTGATAGACTACCAACCAAATGTCAAAATCGCCGGTATCAATGCTACTTCCTTCGCCGAACGGGCTCAGGCCACTGCCATCCCATAAACACCGGATGGCCTTCTCGTTTGTGTTAGCTCAACCCACCGCTCCGCTGCCTCTCCCTTGTGCTCTACGCTGAAAGCACTACAGCCTGGTAGAAAGCCGTGTGCCGGCTCCTGAGCAGGAAGACGACATACTGGCCGGATTATTACAGAATATTCGTGCTATAATAACCTCCATAAAAGGCGTAGCTGCGCCTCTACCTGGAGGTTATTACATGGATAGCATCGAAACCGGTCTTCCTGACTTTGACGCGCTGTGGGACTACAATAATCCTTCCGAAACGGAGGCGCGGTTTCGCATGCTTCTTACCACACTCGATACGTCTCAGGACCGTAATTATCATGCACAACTCCTCACTCAGCTGGCCCGCGGGCAGGGTTTGCAACGCAATTTTGAGGGGGCACACCGAACGCTCGACCAGGCTGAAGCTTTACTTACGCCGGATATGGCCGTAGCCTGGGCCCGCTATCTTTTGGAGCGGGG
Organism: Chloroflexota bacterium; assembly: GCA_027317125.1. GTDB lineage: Bacteria > Chloroflexota > Chloroflexia > QHBQ01 > JADMIH01 > JADMIH01. The sequence continues at coordinate 2,314 of DAHVFG010000008.1, forward strand.
CAGGGTATTCAACTCATCGGGTAGTCGGGATAAAGCTCGCCCATTCTTCTTGGAAGCTCTTGCTGCCGCGCAAGAAGCAGGTGTACCGGCAGATTACCATACGGTGGACGCCGCGCATATGCTGGGCATAATTGAGCCTCCGGACGAGGCATTGGAGTGGAATCTGAAAGCAGTGGAAATGGCCCGACAGAGTGAGAACGCTCATGCGCGAACGTGGCTAGGGTCTCTCTACAACAATATCGGTTGGACTTTCCACAACCAGGGCAAATATAAGCAAGCACTGGACGCTTTCCACAAATCGTACGACGCTTGGAGCGACAACGGCACGGCAAAGAATAGGAATGCCAGGATTGCGCGCTGGTGTATCGCCAGGACGCTCCGCTCGCTCGGCAGGTTGGACGAAGCGCTCCAGAGCCAGCTAGAGATCGTCGCGGAAGCCGAAGCCGAAGGCGATGAGAGTGGCTATGGCAACGAAGAGATAGCAGAATGTCTGCTGGCGCTGGGACAACCGGAGGCGGCGCGCCCCTATGCGCAAAAGGCGTTTGTAATCCTCTCCAGGGATCCGTGGCTTCCCACCGACGAACCGGAGCGCCTGGAACGCCTCCAAAAGCTGGGTGGACCCGCAAGCCAACAATCGAACACTGCCCACTAAAGGCACCTTTCATCCCGCCAGGATTAGCTACAGCTAATAGGGCGAGAGCACGGTCGCGCAGGGCATATTGGCGTTGAGTCCTTTCAGTATGTTCGAGCACTTGTTGGAGGGTACTCTGGCGGACATACAAATATGCCAGCGTTGTAAATGTCGTGCGGTAATCTGCTGCGGATGCATTGTTACACCTGCCAAGACCCAGTAGGCCAAGAAGCTGGGGTAGGTAGGTCGTCGCCGTCGCTGTCAATGTTGGCTGTGTGTTGAGGTCGCGGCAGTGACTTCTCTAAAGCTAGCAGCAGTTGGACCGAAGAATGGAGGTCGGAGAGGCGCAAGCAGGCACGACCGGCAGCGAGGTGAATGAAGGGATCGGGTGTGGCTTGGTCGGTCCAAGCGGCAGGTATAGAGCGGACGAAGTTGGTGTCAGGATCGCGAAAGAAGACGCGGAACTCGCTCCCGGTGAGGCGAACCGACAAAAGGATGAACTGCGTGTCGGCTAAAGGGTGGAAAAGGGTGGAATGGATGGGTTATAGTGAAAACAATATCACCCTCCGGGCGATTGGGTGTAGTTGATGGTTCACTCGCAGGGCCAGACTGAAGGGCAGGTGAACAAGCTGAAAACCCTTAAGCGTGGAATGTACGGGCGAGCAGTTTTCGCTCTGCTACGGCAGCGGCTGCTCTCCAGTGGCGGGGTGGCCAGTTGATTTCACCAGAAACCGGGAAGAGCCAAACCTTTGACCCAAAGAGTTGAGTTACAAACGATCCCACCTCAGAAAGCATCAGGAAGCAAAAGCATGGCGCTAGAGAAGATAGAAAGCGGGTTTGGCACCGAAGGGGGCGTAATAGGTGTGGAGGCGCTGGCAGTGGCGCTGGGCAGGGCAACGCGGCTGGTGGCTTTGACGGGCGCGGGGATCAGCACGGAGTCGGGGATACCGGACTACAGAAGCCCAAATGGTGCCTGGGCACGGCACTCACCTATCTATTACGCCGACTTCGTGCGCAGCCCTGCTGTGCGCCGCCGCTACTGGGCGCGCAGCCTCAATAGCTATGGGCGCTTCCGCAACGCGCAGCCTAACGCCGGGCACCTTGCCCTCACAGCCCTGGAGCAGGCAGGGCGGTTGCACGCGCTGGTAACTCAGAATGTGGACCGCTTGCACACGCTGGCCGGGAACCGGAACGTGATCGAGATGCATGGTGAGAACGGCAACGTACACTGCATTGACTGTGGCTACCGAGAGCCACGAACCCAAACGCAGGCGCGGCTCGAATGGGACAACAGACATTTGCGGTTGCCTGCCGATGAGGTGGGGGATAGTGAAGGAGTTGTGATCCCCCTCTGCCCTGAGTGCGGGGGCCTCGTAAAGCCTGCCGTCGTATTCTTCGGCGAGCCGGTGCCGCCGGAGGTTACAGCAAAGGCTCTTAAAGCAGTTGAAGAAGCAGATGCGCTGCTTGTGGTCGGTTCATCGCTCACCGTCTGGTCGGGCTACAGACTGGCGCGGGCGGCTCACCAGGGTGGCAAGCCACTGTATATAGTGAATATCGGGCCGACAAGAGCAGATGCCGAAGCCACAATAAAGCTCGAAGCGCCTGCGGGCGCGACGCTGGCGAGGATTGCTGAGCAGATGATGGGTGAAAGGTGACGGGTTGTGGGTACCAACTTTGATAAAGAAAGTTGGCTTGCGGAGATCGAGCAATCGAGGGTCGAGGCTGCGGATTACTTGCTGAGTGACTTTGACTGGCGCAGCGCCAAGATGCCATCGGGATTCAAAGGCCCAATATACTACCCTCCCAACGAGCGGTGGCGCGTCTCGGCGCGTCTCGACAAAGAAGCTGCGGGCACCGTAATGCACGTGCAGTTACAAACATCTATCGGTGACTTGCGCGATTTTCACGTAGAGGGAACATTTGTCTTCTCGCTGGATGGCGAGAAGCAGCAATTGACTGCTTACAGGATGATACCTGCGCATGCTGACTTCAACGAGTTGTTTGTACCGTTCAGAGACGTCACTTCGGGCAAGGAAACATACGGTGCGGGGCGCTATCTGGATATACCGGCGCACAATGGCAATGTAGAGTACGTGCTGGACTTCAACAAGGCGTACAATCCTCTATGCGCCTACAGCCCCAGGTATAACTGCCCCTACCCGCCCCCACAGAATCACCTCAAGATAGCTATAGAAGCAGGAGAGAAGATTCCATTCGAGCACTGATGTGTAGGGATTAGTACAGCGCCTGTTCAACAGCTGCTGCTCGCTAACCCCTCGTCACCTATCTTCACGGAAGAACTCGATAGCTTCTTCGCGCTCCGTCTCGGTGGTCATCACCTCAACGAAAGAGAGACGGTGCCACGGATACATGAACGCTTTAGCGCCTGTCGTGACATAGGCGATAGCTTTGCCGTCGCGCCGTCTGGGGTTGGTGAACTCAATAAACTGATCGGTAGGCTTCGGCAGCTCTTCCACCTCGGCCAGGATCGGGTCTTCCCCCATTACATGTATGATTACTACTTTCGACATTACTTTCCTCTAGGCGCTGTCAGGGGCCGGTGATCAGTAGCGGTTGGGGGGCTTATACAATAGCCACCGGCCACCCGCTAAACCGCGAACGCGTACAGCTTACGGTCCAGGGAGCCTATATATACGATGCCATCTTCTACGGCGGGCGAAGAGACTACAGGGCCGCGCGTTTTGTAGCGCCAGCGTACTTCCCCTGAGCTGAGATCGAGCGAATAAACATAGTTGTTGACAGCCCCGAAATAGACAGCATCAGTGGCCGGAGAGACGCGGGGCGACGACGTTATCTGGCTGCCTGTGTCATATCTCCAACTTTCGCGCCCGGTGCGTGCATCGAGAGCGTACATATAGCCGTCCGATGAGCCTATCAGCAGGCGCTCTCCCGACACCGCGGGCGATGACGAAACCGGACGCTGGCACTCAAAGCGCCATGAGGTGTAGCCTGTGTCGGCGTCAACTGCGTAGATATAGTTGTCCATCGAGCCGACGATCACATTATTACCCACCACTTGAGGCGTGCCAATTATCGCACCCAGGGTGTGCAACTTCCATTTCAAGGTGCCGTTCACGACATCCAATGCATAGAGGTTGCCGTCCGATGAGCCTATATAAACAAGGCCGCGACCGGAACCGGCCGACGAGCGTACAAAGTTCCACGCGCGATACTTCCAGTCGGTTTGGCCTGTGGCAACGTTCAGAGCGTAGATGTACTGGTCATCCGAGCCGACAAAGACTTGATCCTTAAAAACCTTGGGTGATGAGCGCACAGCCGCGCCGGTACGGTACGACCAGCTTTGGCTGCCGCGCCGGGCATCGAATGCGTAAATATAGTTATCTTCTGAGCCTATTATCACCTCCTCTCCTGCCATCGCGGGAGACGAGCAGATGCCTGCCTTCGTGGGCGCTTTCCAGATAAAATCGCCACTCTTGGCGTTGAGGGCGTAAAGATGAGTGTCGTATGCCCCAAAGAAAACGACGCCTCTGTTGCTCAGCGGCGAGGAGCGTATTTCATCATCGGCGGTGAAGGTCCACAGTACCTGTGCGCCCTCGGAGCCAATCTGCGGCGCGCCTACTGGGGTGCTGTACGCAGGCAGCATAGGCGCGACCATGGGGTCGCCCGTCATGCTGCCCCCGTTGCCATTATGCGTTGATGTGCCCAACGGCATAGGCGATGTACCCATTGCCGAGGTGCTTACGAAGGCAGAGCCTGAGAGCTTTGGCACATCAATGGGTTCTAAGAGGGAAAATTCGTCGTCCAGGAGCGGCTCAGACGAGCGGCGCTTGAGCTTGGCGTCGAAAATGTTGCTTTGCATCAACGCCTGGCGGAAGGCCTGAGCTGTAGGCCAGCGACGATCAGGGTCGTACTCAGCGGCGCGCAGGATGATCGACTCGATATAATCAGAGATGCGCGGGTTGAACTTGCGTATTGGCCGCTCGTGAAAGGTAAAAGGCGTCTGTGCGCGCGGGTCAGAGTTGCTGAGCAGATGGTGCATCGTAGCACCTAGAGCGTAGATGTCGCCACGTGGTTCCGCGAGGCCGCGATACTGCTCAGGGGGCGCGTAGCCCTCAGTGCCGATCATTGTGCCGCGTTTGTCCGACTGGAAGACCTTTGCGATGCCGAAGTCTATCAGAGTGACAGTGCCGTCGCCGGTGACTATAATGTTCGACGGTTTCATGTCGCGGAAGATGATCGGCTGAGGCTGGTGCCCATGCAAGTATTCGAGCACATCGCAGATTTGCACTGCCCACTTCACAACATCCTCTTCCATCATCGGCGCGCCACGCGTTTCAAGCTGCGACTCCAGGTCCTTCCCATCTATATATTCGAGGACCAGGTAGACACGACCATTATGAGAGAAGAAATCATAGATATTAGGTATGCCTGGGTGCGACAGGGTGGCGAGCATGGCGGCCTCTCGCTCGAAGTTGGCGAGGCGCAGCTGGCCTGTGCGTGGGTCGGGCGCGGTGTCAAGCATCTCCTTGATTGCGCAGTAGCGCGCCACTGTGGAGAAGCGCAGGTCACGGGCTTTATAGACGGTACTCATACCACCTACGCCAAGCACCATCTCGATGTCATAACGATTCTGAAGAACGGTATTGCGCGGCAGCGGCGCAGTGCCCGGCATCACTCCCGTGGGTAGTGTGTCACTGATGTGCTGTAGCGCACTTTCGGCCTTATCACCCTCTGTTGTAGATTTGGAGCCTGCCTCCGGTGGAACTCCCCCCAGGCGTTTTATGAGCATGACGTATCTCCCCTGCTTCTTGTGGTCCTCTTGATTATATTAGTGGCTAGATGATAGGCACAATAGCCCTAATGTCCCATACAACATGGGCTATTAGTTCAGCGGCTGGGCGGCTGGATGGTCAGCAATTGCCGGTTATGAATATTGGGTTTCAAATTGATAGCGCCTTTGGATTCCGGTTGGCCGCTCCTCTTTAGCACCCCTCAAAAAGAGTGCTAGATTCGCGCCCGCAAACCCTTGCAAATTAGAGAAAGTTGTTTTATAATTAGCAGTCGAGAGCATTGTTTGCTAATTATTGAGAGAGCAAGTATGCCGACTAAAAAAGACACAAGGAGGAACATCGTAATGGCTGAAACAGCAACCCAGGTAAAGACCGGCATTCGTCCACTCGGCGACCGTGTTGTGGTCAAGGCAGCAGAGCGAGAAGAGCAGACCAAGAGCGGTCTCTACTTGCCCGACACAGCAAAGGAGAAGCCGCAGGAGGCGATTGTAGTCGCCGTAGGCCCGGGCAAGCTCCAGGATAACGGCACCCGCACACCCATAGACCTCAAAGAAGGCGACCGTATTCTCTTTTCCAAGTATGCGGGCACCGAGATCAAGCAGGGTGACGAAGAGTACCTGATACTGCGCGATAGCGACATCCTGGCTGTTATAACCAAGTAACTTTGGGGTCTGAGCCTTGAATTACAGCTATCATTTCAGGCTCAACTTCATAGCTCTGAGTTCACAGTTCAACACTCACAATTCATAATTCAGGAGGAATAACCAATAATGGCTAAGCAAATAGAGTTCAGCGATGATGCCAGACAGTCTATCCGCGCAGGCGTGGATGCTGTCGCCAACGCGGTAAAGACTACCCTCGGGCCTAAGGGCCGCAACGTCGCCCTGGACCGCAAGTTTGGCGCCCCTACCGTTACCCACGACGGTGTGACCGTCGCCAAAGAAATCGAGCTGAAGGACCCATTCGAGAATATGGGCGCGCAGATGCTCAAAGAAGCCGCCAGTAAAACCAACGACGTAGCCGGTGACGGCACAACCACAGCCACAGTGCTTGCTCAGGCGATGGTACACGAGGGGCTGAAGAACCTGGCGGCAGGCGCCAACCCCATGCTCCTCAAGCGTGGCATCGAGCAGGCCACACGCGCTGCTGTGGAGCACATCAAGAGCATGGCAACCCCCGTGCAGGGCCGCGAAGACATCGCCCACATCGCCACCATCTCCGCCGCCGATCCTGAAATAGGCAACCTGATTGCCGATGTAATGGAGAAGGTAGGTAAGGACGGCGTTATCACCGTCGAAGAGAGCCGAGGCTTCGGTTTCGAGACCGAGTATGTCGAGGGCATGGAGTTCGACCGTGGCTATCTCTCACCCTACTTCGTCACCAACACAGAGAAGATGATCGCCGAGATTGACGACCCCTACATCCTGATCACCGACAAGAAGATTTCGTCTGTGCAGGAGATACTACCCGTCCTCGAGAAGATGATCCAGACGGGCCGCAAAGACCTTGTACTCATCGCTGAGGACGTTGATGGCGAGGCCCTCGCCACACTGATAGTAAACCGACTGCGCGGCACAATCAATGTGCTTGCTGTGAAGGCCCCTGGCTTTGGTGATCGCCGCAAGGATATGCTGCGCGACATAGCTATCCTCACCGGCGGCCAGGTAATCTCCGAGGAGATTGGCCGCAAGCTCGACAGCGTTACGCTGGAAGACCTCGGTCAAGCCCGCCGTGTTCGCTCCGACAAGGACAGCACCACGATCATAGAGGGCAAGGGCGATGAGGCCGCTATCAAGGCTCGCGTTGACCAGATGAAGGCCCTCATTGACACAACCACATCAGATTACGACCGCGAGAAGCTGCAAGAGCGCCTTGCCAAGATGGCAGGCGGCGTGGCGGTAATCAAGGTGGGCGCAGCCACAGAGACCGAGCTTAAGGAGAAGAAGCACCGCGTTGAGGATGCTCTATCCGCAGCCCGCGCCTCCATCGAAGAGGGTATCGTCCCCGGTGGTGGTGTATCGCTCATCAACACGATCCCTGCCCTCGACGGCATCGAGGCTGAGAAGGGCGACGTGGCTACAGGCGTTGCTATACTGCGCCGCGCTCTCGAAGAGCCGCTGCGCCAGCTTGCTATAAACGCAGGCGAAGACGGCTCAGTAGTCGTGCAGAATGTGCGTCGTCTCCAGAAGGAGAAGAACGACAAGAACATCGGCTACGAAGTGCTGAGCGACAGCTATGTGGACATGCTGGAGAAGGGCATCACCGACCCCGCGAAGGTCACCCGCTCTGCTCTTGAGAATGCATCATCGATAGCCGCGATGATCCTCACCACAGAGGCCCTCATCACCGACATCCCTGAGAAGGAGCCTGCAATGCCAGGCGGCGGTGGCATGGGCGGCGGCATGGGTATGGATTACTAAATACACAGCTCGGAAATACAACAACGGTTGGCTTCGGCCAACCGTTGTTGTATTTCCGAGCTGGCCCTGGCTAAGGAAAATATAGCCCAAAAACTTTCTTTAGCTGCAACCAATGAGAGTAAGCTTCCATTGTAGAACGTCCATGAAATCGTCTGCTATATAAATACGGCGTCGCTCTCTACCCACTCTACCCACACATAACCTCTTTGACCTTGCCAAGCGCCTCTCCTCTTCTGGGAGAAGAGCTCTATCCCCTGGCTCTTCCCATGAGTAAAGCCCCCTCTCCCCTCATGGGAGAGGGGGCTTGGGGTGAGGGTGCGTGAGGGCGCACATATACCTCTTGAACTTTGTTTTACCCCAACTCTGAACTCTTACGACAGGCCCGCTCCTACCCTCTAATCCTCACAATATGGTAAGATTGTATAAAATCTCTTGCTGGTTTCTCGGTAAAGATTACTACTGTCGGGCAATGGCGTTTGCCGTTGTCTAATGCCTTTAAAGAATGCTTGCAGAACTCAACATCTCCAACTTCGCTATTATAGATAAGCTATACCTGCGCCTCGGCCCTGGCTTTAACACATTGACGGGCGAGACAGGCGCTGGTAAGTCTATTATCATCGACGCTCTGGGCGCGCTTCTCGGCTCGAAGACAGGGCCGGAGTTCGTGCGCCATGGCTCGCCCTCCGCCCGCGTTGAAGGTCTTTTCGACCTCACTGCAATGCAATCCACTCCTATAGAGGCGCTACGCGCGCTTCTGGTGGAAGGCGGCCTCTCTGATAATGAAGATGGCAAGGACGACAGCCTCATTATCGCCCGTGAGATAAATACAAGCGGGCGCACAGTAGCCCGGGTAAATGGGCGTATGGTTAACTTACCCACTTTGCAACAGATAGGCGAGCTTCTTGTGGACGTTCACGGGCAGAGCGAGCATGTCTCCCTCCTTCGACCCGCCACCCATATTGACCTGCTTGATGAATACGCGGGCCTCGCGCAAGAGCGCCGGTCTATGACAGAGTTGGTATCGAGGCTCAGGGCGGTGCAGAAAGAGCTTCGCGATCTCCAACGCGACGAGCGAGAGCTTGCCCGCCGCTCCGACCTCCTTACTTACCAGGTTGAAGAAATAGAGGAAGCAGCCCCGGTACCCAACGAAGATGAAGAGCTGGCGCGCGAGCGCTCTCTTCTCGCCAACTCCGAGCGCCTTTCCTCCCTCTGCGACTCTATTTACGCGCTTCTCGTAGAGGCCGATGAGGAGTTGGGTTATGCCGCTCATAGTGGCCGCAGCCATGCTAATGCGCATACCTCCTCGGTGCGCGATGCGCTCGGCGACGCCTCCACCATGATGGCCGAGCTTTCCCTCCTGGACCCGTCAATGGAAGAGCATAGCGGTAGCCTCAACGTTATTTATGACAGCGTTGAGGAACTGGGCCGCACCATGCGCACCTATCGTGAGAGCATAGACCACGATCCCTCGCGCCTTGAGGAAATTGAAGAGCGCCTTTCCTTATTGCACGAACTCAAGCGTAAATACGGCCCCGCTCTTGACGATGTTATAGCTTTTGGCGAACGTGCTGCTCAGGAGCTTGATGCCATCACCCACAGCGAAGAGCGCATCGCCACATTGCAGAAAACGAGCGAGCGCATCGCCACGCAGATTGGTGAGCTTGGCGCGCGGATGACCGCCACCCGTGAGAGCGCCGGAGAGGAGCTTGCCCGTGCTGTTGAGGACTCTATGAAGTACCTCCTCATGGGGGCGGGACGCTTCCAGGTGGAAGTATCCCAGCTTCCCTCAGCCGATGGAGTGCCTTTGCCAGGCCGTGAAGGGCGCTGGGCATACTCGGACAAAGGCGTTGACAGGGTAGAGTTTCTTATTTCGCTAAACCCCGGCGAACCACTCAAACCCTTAGCCAAAATTGCCTCAGGGGGCGAGACTTCGCGCCTCATGTTAGCCCTCAAATCTATCCTTTCAGAGGCTGACCTAACCCCCACACTTGTTTTTGATGAGGTGGATGTGGGCGTGGGTGGGCGCAGCGGCGCTGTGGTTGGTGAGAAGCTATGGGCGCTCACAAGCAGCCACCAGGTGTTATGTATCACCCACCTGCCTCAGATAGCCGCCTTCGCAGATAACCATTACAAAATCACCAAGCAGGTGGTAGGCGACCGCACACGTACCCAGGTTGACGAAATTGCTAACGAAGAGCAAGAGCAAGAGATAGCCGCCATGATCGGCGGTGCCCCTGTATCTCGCGCCGCACTGGAAAATGCTCGAGAAATGCTGGCTGATATCGCCAGGCTAAAGAAAGGCGAAGGCGTGAGGGTCACTTCTCCGTAGTTCGTTAGCAACCGATCTCGTGAGGCCCCACCTCTTATCAAGGAGAAAAATTTGCTCACCCGGTTAGGATATTATGCCGATAAGACAATTGAGCTTGGCTGGCTGGCGGCGGCTGTATTAGCCCCTCTCTTCTTCAACGTCTACAGCAGCCGCGTATTCGAGCCGGATAAGATCTCCCTCGTACGCTCTGTTGTGTTGATAATGCTGGCTGCCTGGCTCGTAAAGCTCTTTGAAGGGGGCGTACGCGCATACTCGCAGTCCACCGCGCCGACCCGCACGGGCAAGGTGATCGCAGCCACTCAGGGCGCAGCCGAAAGGGGCTTGCCCTCATGGCTCGGCTTCTTACGCGTACCTATGATAGCGCCGGTGCTCATCTACGCCGCCGCCTATCTCCTCAGCAGCATCTTTACAGTTACGCCTGACGCCACCATCTGGGGGTCGTACCAGCGATTGCAAGGCACCTACTCGCAGTACAGCTATATGCTCCTCGGCTTTCTGGTGATAGCCAACATGCGCACACGCGAGCAGCTTGAGAGGCTCATCAGCTTTATGCTTCTCACCTCGCTGCCCGTCGCCCTTTATGGCCTGTTGCAGGCTGCGCGGCTCGACCCTCTGCCCTGGGCGGGCGACACGGCGACCCGTGTGGCATCCTCTATGGGCAATGCCATCTTTGTGGCCGCCTGGCTTATCATGGTAGTGCCCTTCTGCCTCTATCGCATCTTCCACGGCTTCAGCCTTTCGATAGCCGCCCGCCGTGATGAGACCGCCCCTGAGCTTGCCGAAGTAGACCGCTCCCGTGCCTCTCGTGCCTCTCGCTCTATCCGCTCCGCAAACGTTCTCGACTACGGCTGGGCCGTGGTCGCCAATAGCTTTGGGGTGCTGCTGGTCCAGTCCTTCGCCTTTTATGTAGCCCTCAAGATCATGGCCGGCCTGCCTTATCCTGATGCACGGATGTGGTTCGCCTTGCCTGCGGCCCTCGCCGTCTTCTACGCAGGCTGCTGGGCTATCGAATGGCTCGGTAAGCGCCGCGACGATCCACTACAGCGCACTATCTACGTGCCTGTTGTCGGTTTTCTCGTCTTCTTCAGCGCAATGTTTGCCTTTGTATTCAATTGGTCAATAGATCGCACCACCATCACCACGCAAGTCACCCTTGACGGGGTAGGCTTCATGTGGGTGCTTTTCTTTACACTCCTATGGGGTTCGGTAGCCACAGCAGCATTTGCCATCTCAGGCGGCACACGCGAGCGTTCTACGCAAAGCTCCGATAGTGGCGTAGTGCGTAGCGCGCTTAATGCCGGCTATATACTACTGCTCGCAGCCCAGCTAATCTGCATCTATCTCACCCAGAGTCGAGGTCCCTGGCTTGGTCTCGGCGCGGGACTGGTCACTTTCGCCGTAGCAATGTGGCTCACGGGCCGCAAGATTCAGGTGCGCTGGATGAACAGGCTGGGGGGTACAGTATCAGCCGTCATGGTCGCCCTTGCCCTCTTTGTGGCTCTGCTCAACATTCCAGGCTCGCCTCTCCTGTCACTGGGCAGTATTCCAGTCGTCGGCAGAGGTGTCGAGCGCCTCAGCACAATCACCCAGACCGACGAGGGCACAGGCCGTGTGCGTGAGCTTATCTGGAAGGGAGCTACCGACCTGATTCTGTCCGACCCTGTTCGCACCATCATAGGCTGGGGTCCAGAGGCGATGTATGTCGCCTACAGTCCTTTCTATCCATCGCAGCTTGCCCAGGTCGAGCTGCGTAACGCCACCCCCGACCGCTCGCACAACGTCGAGTTTGATCAGTTAGTGACGATGGGCGTCGTGGGGCTGATCGCCTATTATTTCCTCCTTGGAGCTTTCTTCTTCTACGCCATCAAGATCGCGCGCCGGGCGGCAAATGCTCGCGACCAGCTACTGACAATCGCCTTGATAGCGGTTATTGCCTCGCACTTTATCGAGATACAAACAGGCATCCAGATAGCCTCTACATGGACCTATTTCTATCTCGTGATAGGGATGATGGTGGTCTTCGGCTTCTATCTCAACGGCTACCTGCGTCCTTCCACGTCTGATCTGGAAGTGTTTGCGACCAGCGCAAAAGCGGTCGCGGATGGTGCATCGTCCGGCGAATCGCTCGGCTCCTCTGTGAGCACACAGACGCGCGCCGCGACCCTCGCTGCTTCGTCTGCCTCAGCGACTGCCACTCTCACAGGCGGCAACGGCAAAGGCTCCGGCCTGCCACAAACGGGTGTGAAGGGCAAAGCCCGCACAACGAATAGCAATCCGCAAGCACGCACCAGCACCAACACCAACACTACAGGTACACAGCAGGGCCGCAGCGGTGGAGCGCCTGCTGATGCGCGGCGTCGCACCCTGCCGCTACCTTCCGGTCCGACCGAGTGGGTCAAGAACCCTGTCATGCTGGCGCTCTACGGCATAGTGGCGGTTGCAGCTATCTGGCTGATCTTCGCCGTCAACGTGGCGGGTGTGCAAGCCGATACCCTCTACAAGGAGGGGCTTTCATACGACAGCGCACAGCGGTGGGTTGAGAGCATACAACTCTACGAGCAGGCTATAGGGTTACAGCCAAATCAAGATTACTATTACCTCTTTCTGGGCCGCTCCTGGCTTGAGTACTCCAAGCTGACCAACCAGGAGCAGAGCAACGAGCGTCCAGCGCTCACAGGCCAGCCTGTGCAGTCTTACAAAGACCAGGCGGCCCGCGATGCCGAGAGGCTCTATCGCTTGCAGCAGAGCGAGAAAGTACTGCTGCAAGCTCATGCCCTCAACCCCCTCAACACTGATCACTTCGCCAACCTGGGTCGCCTTTATCTTGATTGGGCAGACCCAAGCTCGACCGGGGGTAACGACCCGACGAAGGCTCCTTTGGCCGTGGAATATATGCAGAAAGCGCGAGACCGCACACCGGGCAACGCCCAGCTTTGGGACGAGCTTGCGGTGGCTTACTCGCGCAACAACCAATTCTCCCAGGCGGTTGATGCCCTCACGCAATCTCAATACCGTATTGATCCTACCTTCGCACGTACTCCTTTCATCAGAGCACAGCTTTTCCAGGAACGCGCGCTGGCTGTAAAGAGCGACTTGCAAGCGGGTACGCCACTGCCGACCGACGGCGAGAGCGATTACGGCAAGCTGGTGCTGGAGGCCGGCAAAGCCTTCTCCGACACGGTAGCTCTCGACCCTGGCACCTTCGCTGATACCGCGCAGAATGTGCAAAGTCGTGTAGACTTCCTTGCCGATGCCGCCCAACCCTTCACGAAGACTGCTACGAGCAAGGTTATAACCAACGTCACAGCGCTTGACCCCCAGACCTTCCGCAACGTGCTTACTTCTACACTCATGGCCGCGTTACAGCAGCAGGTCCCCAAGCGTGAAAAGCGCGTGGCCGACTTCATGAAGTCGAACGGCGGCTATAATGGCACAGCGAGCGCTGTCCCAACTACCACTCTGCAAACCCTCCTGCAGGACCCTGCGTGGGCCGCTGTCCAGACTTCTGGGGGCAGCAAAGAGTGGATCAACTCTACTTTAGCGCAAATTACTACGGATGATGCGCTCACGCATCTTACTCTGGGCTACTGCTACACAAGGACAGGTGCGAAAGAGCTGGCTAATCAGGAGCTGGAGCGTGCCTCGCTTCTCTCACCGAACAATCAGGTGCTCAAAGATATGACGCAACCTCAACAGCAGCCAGGCCAACCGTCGCCAACCCCAAGCCCACAGCCTTAGGTGTTGTTATCGAATAGTACGTCAGGAGCCGGTGGCTCACAACCTCCCATGAAAATAAAAAGTGGAAGGGCGGGGGCACCTCACTCCCCGGCAGGGAGACCCCTTTTAAGAGGCTATCCACCTATGCGTACACCGCACATCTCCAGCAGGCGTTGGCTGTAGCAGATAGGCCATCTTGTTAGTTTGCGGCGGGAGTCATTGGGGGAGTGGGTGTCTGAGCCGGCTGAAGTGAGAAGCCCCCGGTCGGTGCAGAGCTTGAGATACCAGGCCACGTCATAAGACGAGTGGTACGGGTGCCACACCTCGAAGCCCATCAGCCCGGCTTCTATCATGCTGTCAAGGGTCTCCTGGTTTGGTGGGTTGAAGCCCGATTCTGCTCGCGCCGGGTGCGCCAGCAGAGGTATAGCTCCCGTTTCGCGCGCCCTAACAATCATATCCTTCATTTGCGGCAGGGAAAGGAAGTCCACGCCTACCGTCCTGGCAAGCTCGTGCGCCTCTTTCATGTTGGGCGCGTACTCATGCTTGATGATAGCCTGAAAGAGGTGGTAGGGGGCGATAGGCTGTCCGGCGTGACACAGGTTGAGGACCGCGGGGTCGAGCGGCTTGCCTTGCTTCGCCAGCTCCTCCATGCCGTTGGCGCAAATCTCTGCATAGCGCGCCTTATTCTCCTCCATAGGAGCCAGAAACCTCTCAGCCGTAAGGTCTACATTGTAGACGAGCATATGGTATTGCGTGTCACCCCAGAGGCACGACACCTCTACCGCCGGAACTACATGTATGCCATAGCTTGCTGCCTCCCTTTGCAGGGGCAGTACATTGTCAACGCGGTCGTGATCGGCCAGAGCGATCACCGCAAGGCCTTGTTCCTGGGCAGCTCTGGCGAGGGCGGCAGGAGTGAAGCGCCCGTCTGATGAGGTGGTATGCATGTGCAAGTCCACTACTGCGTCGCGCTGGAGGGTTACGCCTGATAAGCGTCCGGTTTCAGCTTTTTCTGCTATACTGGGCATCAAACTATTTCCAGCTCTTCCTCTACATCTTGTACGCCCTCAACTTCGCCTGCCACCTGTTCAGCCTGCTCAATATCATCAAGCGAAGTGACGTTGCCGTGTAGATAGACCACGCCATCTCGCACCTCAACCTCTATATTAAGTTCAGAGGTGTAAGCGTCGGCTGCGAGCGCATAACGCACCTGCTCGGCTATCTCGTCATCGCCGGTGAGCCGCAGCGGGTGGTCTTCAGGCTCGGTAGGCTCTTCAAGAGAGGTAGTGGAAAACCCCCCTACAACGCGTGCGTTGTCGAGCGGCCTGGTGGTAAGCGGCGGGTCGGTAGGGGGGAAGTACGGCTCGCCTTCCTCTACGGATTGTATTACATCGGTGGTGCCGGGGTCGGACATGAAATCAGGCTCTTCGCTCTCCACCCGCCAGGAGGCGTCGAGGTCCAGCACGTCCATATTTGTGCTCATGCGCTCTCTGCCGAGGCTTGGGTCTACCATCAGATCGATTGCCGCGTCGTCGGGGGTGTCGCCTTCGTCAATATCTCTTTGACTATAGCTGCTGGGGCTAGCCATCGGGTCAACAGCATCTACCTCATCATCAGCCGGTGCCTGCACAACTCTCTCCGAGAGGGTATCGCGTTGCTCAATAGGGTGTGGGCCTATCCCTTGCTGCGTGCGGTCATCACGCGAGTCTTCGTGTCGCGCCGGATTAGCTTCCATGCCTGTTCCTCCATTACGGATGCCATTACGGATGCCATTACGGATGCCATTAAGGATGATTGTGGTCATTGTACCATATGAGGGCTGAGGGGTTAGTAGCTCTCTTCGTTTGACAACCTTTCCAGGGCTAGTTTACAATTTATACAGATAATGCATTTTCCGTAGGAGAATGTGGATAACTGCGTCTGCTAAAATAGACGCAAGGCTTGTGCCAGCATTTATGCCCTTTGAGGGCCTCTCTCAGCAAAGAAGGATACTTTTTTGGTTAGCAACAGCAGCGGCGGGAATGGTTCCGGTCGCTTACTAAACGGGCGCTACCAGCTCATCAGCCCGGTGGGTGGCGGCGGTATGGCCCTTGTATACAAGGCGCGTGACAACATCCTGGGCCGCATTGTGGCTGTCAAGGTGCTCCGTGAGCAGTACGCCAGCGACGCGCAATTTGTCGCCCGTTTCAAGCGCGAGGCGCAGGCCGCTGCCAACCTTGCACACCCAAACATAGTCAATGTTTATGATGTGGGGCAGGATGGTGATGTCTACTACATCGTCATGGAATACGTGGCGGGGGCGAGCCTCAAAGAGCTTATCAACTCTTCAGCGCCTTTCCCAATAGATAAAGCGGCAAATATTGCCGCCCAAATCCTGGCGGGGTTGGAGTACGCTCACCGGAGCGGCTTGATCCACCGTGACATAAAGCCGCAGAACGTGCTTATTACCCCCGATGGCGGAGTAAAGGTGACCGACTTCGGCATAGCCAAGAGCGTGTCGGACCTCGGCCTCACCGAAGCCGGGCTAGCTCTCGGCACCGCACACTACTTTTCCCCTGAGCAGGCCAGGGGCGAGCGTGTTGTACCTCAATCCGACATTTACGCGGTGGGCGTGACGCTTTACGAGATGCTTACGGGGCGATTGCCTTTCGAGAGCGACAGTGCGGTTGGGCTGGCCTACAAGCATATCTCGGAAGAGCCACCCTCGCCCAGGGCTGCAAATCCCAGCGTGCCGCCGCGGCTCGAAGCCATTGTACATAAGGCCCTTTCCAAAGAGCCGACCGAGCGCTTTAGCAGCGCCGCTGAGATGGAGAAAGCGCTGCGCGCCCTCGTGGCGGGCGGCCTGCAAGCTACAATGGCTGTGCCTGTGGCGCAACCCAATGTAACCCAGGTGACACAAGGAACACAAGGGCGATCACGGCAGGTCCCCCAGGCGTCGCCTCGCGGCGGGCGCACAAACGCCGCAGGGCCATCTACAGCCTCTTTTCGAGGCGCAATGCCGCGCAACGTATATCCGTCGGCGGCAGGCGCTGCGGCAGCCACACGGCAGGTAACCAGCCCACTCGGCGCTCCATCTTCTGTGGCGATACGCTCTGCTACTAAAGTACAGATGGGTAGTGGAGGTTGCAGCGCAGTAGGTATTGGCCTGGTGCTGATTGGTGTCGTGGCAGTGCTGGTTGTCGCCGGCATGCTGGCCGCGCCACAAGTCTCTAACTTCCTCGCCAACCCTCCTGTTCCCAGCCCAACTTTCACGCCAACAGTACCGACAGCTACCCCGTCGCCTACCCCCGTGCCACCAACCCTCACCCCCACCTCTACGCCCACCAGTACCCCTACCGCCACTCCTACTCCGGTCTCGGTGCCTGTGCCAAACCTGGTCGGTTTCAGCTTGAACGATGCCAGGACCCTGGCCACACAGAAAGGCTTCGCGTTACTCGAGCTGGAAACGATAGAGAGCACACAGTACAGTGAGGGAATAGTAGCCCAGCAAGACCCGCCGCCCAACACCATTCTGAAAAAGACGAGCCAGATAAGCGTGCGTGTGAGCAAAGGCCCACCCACCTTTAAGCTGCCCCAGTTGGCGAATACCGACCCCACTGCCGCACAAACTACACTGGAAGGCACAGGTCTGAAGGTGGTGATTGCCTATGAAGGCAGCGCCATTGTGCCTAAGGGCGTGGTGATAAGGAGCGACCCTGCGGGCGACGCAAGCGTCAGGCCGGGTGATACGGTCAAGCTGGTCGTCAGCCTGGGCGAGGTGGTAACAGTGCCCGATTTACGAGGTATCGAAAATGCTGATCTAGCCCGCTCCCGTCTTGAGCAGATAGGGCTTACTCTTGGTACCGTAACAGAGGTTGACGATCTGACGGGGAGCGTACCGCCCGGTGCAGTTCTCACACAGGACCCGGCAAAAGGCACGACGGTCGAGAAAGGGAGCGCGGTCAACGTCCAGCTGAGCCGCAAACTGCCTTAGGAGGGCAGAGGGCCGATGGTGGGTGGTGCGCACCTGAGTCCTCAGCCAGGAGGATAAGCTTGATTGAGCCTGTACAGATAGCATCTGGGGTGTTGGTGCTACAGGTGGGAGGATATAACAGCGGGATCATACCGGGCGAGGGTGGCGCTATGCTGGTTGATCCTGCTGTTCAGCCTGGTGGGTCTGATCTCTTTGAGCGCTACGGCAATGTGCGGGTCGTGGTCTTCACGGGCGATTACCCGGCAGATATAGTTGATCTTAGCTCCTGGCCTTCGGCTTCACATCTGTTCCCAGGCGACTTTGTACCGAGCGGCGATAGGGGCCTTCCCTGGGCAGGATGGGACCTGTTGCCTTTGAGTGGCAGGCACCTTCTTGTTTACAGTCCTGCTGACCGGGTTCTCTTTTGCGGCGATATGCTGCCGGATAGCGGAGTGCCCTCTCTGACCGAAGGCAGCCAGCCGTACCTCGATGCGCTGGCTAAGGTAGAGAGCCTGGAGGTCAGGCTGCTGGTGCCGCAGAGTGGAGAGGTAGCACAAGGTAAGCGTGCTCTTCAAGCGCGCATCGAGAAGGATAAGAACTACATTTATTCCTTGCAAAGGCATATAACCACGTCGCTAGCCGCCCGTATTCCCCTGGATCGTGCGCTGCAAGCGGCTGGAAGCGTCTATGAAGATTACCCGTTTGTGGAAACTCACTTGCGTAATCTCCGCAGCGTCTGGGACGAGATGCTCAAGGGCAAGACCGCCGGGTAAGACGAAGCAGCAGGCGCGGATCTCCACGCACATTCCTGCTGGGAGCCGCCTTCTACCGGTAGGCATGTGCTTCTGCTGCGCGATAGCAGAGAAAAGGGCTAATTTGGGTCCATATTCCACACGAGCTTTTTGCTGGGTGAACGCTCTACTCAGCTACGGTGTGGTCCCTCCCCCGATAAAGTTGTTGCTGAACATACCGTTTACATCGCCCTTTTGGGTGATTATTCCCATTTCAAAGAGGAGGTCCTGGGTGGCCGACCAGACGCCGGCATCAGTCCAGCCGGGCTGGTGCTGGGCGGCGGGGTCTCCCGGTTTGGGCTGCATCAGCTTGATTGTTTCTTTCAGCACCTGTAATTGCAGAGCTTTATTCTCTGCGCTACCCGCCTGGGGAACCTGCTTTAGCGCCTGCTGGAATGCTGTATCAGGCTCTTTTATTGTGTCGTCTATCCCTTTGAGGGTGGCCCTCGCTACTTTACCTACAACTTCGGGGTTCTCTTTGAGGGTCTTGTCGTTGGTGGCAAGGCCGTTAGAGGCGAGTCTGGCGAAATCGGAGACCAGCAGGGTGCTAACGTCAAGGCCCTGGCTCCTCAGCTGCGTAGGCTCGTTCGCGGCGTAGACCATAGCTACGTCTACCTGGCCTTGTGACAGGCTCGCAACCTGCGTGTAGTTGATTGACTTGAGTTTGATGTCATTGAGCGTCAGCCCCCCAGCTTTGAGAAGCGCCTGTAGCCCTATGTAGCTAGAGCCGTATGGCCCAGGCACGCCTACTGTACGCCCTTTGAGGTCGGCAGGGGTCTTGAGAGTTGGCCCTTTGCCCACGATAGAGGCGGCGGCTACTGGGTACTGCCTGTACCATGTCATTACATAGGTGATTGGGATACCTTGCAAGCGTGCCGGGATGATCTCATCACCCGATGCCACCGCGAAATCTATACCGCTCCCAGTTGTGCCAAGCTCTCTGAGCAGGTCTGTGACAACGCCATTATTGAGGGTTACGTCCAGCCCTTCGTCTTTGTAATAGCCCTTATTGAGCGCAACGTAGAAGGGTGTGAACTGCACATCTGGTGTGAAGCCAAGCGCGATGGTAACTTTGGTCAGCCCCTGACCCTGGGTGGCCTGTGGCGTTGCTATCTCTGTTCCACCTGGCGCTACAGCAGTTCCAACTATCGCGCCGCTACTCGCCGTGCCACAGCCCGCCAAACTCAGTGATGCGACAACAGCGAAGGTCAACGATATATAAATCTTCCTCAACATGGTTGTTATTCTCCCGAAGTTCAGTTTTGTAATACTTCCTGTCTCCATTTGTAACTCGTAACTCACGATTGATAATTCCTAATTCATAACTCGTCTTACTCTTCCCATGTAATCAGTGCTTTCTCCAGCAGGGTGATAGTCGCATAGGCAAGTATCGCGAGTACAGCCAGCGCCACCAGCCCCACGAAGACCAGAGTTGTATCGAACAACCCACGTCCCAGCATTAGCAGGAAGCCAAGACCCGAGCCCGACGAAACGAACTCTCCCACCACCGCGCCTGTGATCGAGAGCATAAGCCCCAACCGCACCCCTCCAAGCAGTGGGCGAAGCGCCAGAGGCAGCTCAACATAATATATCGTTTGCAGGAGGTTAGCCCCCGACATCCGCGCCACCTCCAGCATCGAGCGCTCTATGCTACGCACGCCTACAATCGTGTTGACGAGAATAGGGAAGAAGACGATCAGTGCCACAATCACCACCTTTCGCGGCAGGTCGTCTTGCACCCAGAGGACGAGCAGGGGAGCAAGCGCCACCACAGGCAACCCCTGGCTGACAGCCAGATAAGGACTGAGGAGTCGTTCGAGCAAGACAGAATGCGCTATTAGATAGCCCAGGAAGATGCCTGCCAGCAGCGCGACGAGAAAGCCCAGGCCGGCCTCAAGGGTGGTTGTCCAGAAGTGGCCGAGAAGTGAGCCATCAAGGAGCATTGCCCACATCCTCTGACCAACCACAAGGGGCGTGGGAAGTATAAAAGCAGGATAGTTGCCTATAGCCGCTATGCCCCACCACAGCAGAAGCATGCATATGGCTGTGAATAGCCCTACAGCGATTGTGGGCATGGCGCTACGCCGTGGCGTTTGCGTCACCTCGTCTTGAAGTGCTGCTTCCTTTTGCTGCTGAGTAGTAAGGCTCTGGGGCGCACTGCTACCCTGCCACAGATTGCGGCTGCTTTTGGTGTTGCTGTACCCTGCGGCGCGACTCGGCGGCTTGAATGCCGTATTGGGCACGTTTCTGTTTGTTCCTGATTTTGACATGTAAAAAGCCCCGGTTGCTTGGCAGCTACCAGGGGCGAAATAGACACCATATCGAGCACAGCCTTGCGCGGCGCGAGTAGCGCAACGAAACAGGCGTGCTATGGCACTCTAACTTTCTTCCATCCGGACTGTAACCGTCGGCCCTGGCATCTAACCAGATCCTACCTTGCGGCTCGCGGGCTTAGCTCTCGCTTTACCGCCGATCGGGAATTTCACCCTGCCCTGAAAGTCTGCATCTTATTCGGTTGTGACATAATCATTATATTGCAGCCCTGGCCGGGCGTCAAGGCACTTTGCGGCGGTAACTGTTCAGAATAGGGGTGTAGCAATCTTCAAGAAGTAGCTGTGGAGGCCTACCCTCACCTACCCTCACCTACCCTCACCCCCTCTCCCTTCATGGGAGAGGGGGCTTTCTTTATGGGGAGTATCAGCGGCTATGCCCCTCCACCCCTACTCTGAACAGTTACCACCTTAGTAGTTCCAACCCTAACATTGGCACCTTCTTTCTGTGTTAGAGATGCGCGAGTACTGTCGTTGGGTTAGCTTTGTCTCGCCGGCCACTTTATCTGCGGGATAACTTCGCGCCCGTATGCTTCTATGAACTCTCTCTGGTTGCGGCCCACATTGTGGACGTATAGCTCATTGAAGCCGAGGTCTACGAAGTGCTGCAAGTGCTCGCGGTGCACGCTCAGGTCTGCCGATGTTAGCACACGACCCTTGAAGTTCTCTGGGCGCACCAGCTTTTGCATCGCCTCGAAGTCTTCAGGGTTACGTATATCCGCCTTCGGGAAGTTCATGCCGCCGTTGGGCCACTCTTTGATCGCCTGGTCTATGCTTGCCTGGTCTGAGTCTGCCCATGATACGTGCAATTGGATAATGCGGGGCATCATCGCCGGGTCTTTGCCTGCTCCGCGGGCTCCCTTCTCAAAGCGCTCGATGAGCATCTTTATCTTTTCATCGGCGGCTCCCACCATGATTATACCGTCGCAAGTGCGCCCTGTGCGCTCGGCGTTTACGGGGCCGGAAGTGGCGATGTAAATAGGAGGGGGAGCTGAGGGCATGGTGTAGAGTCGGGCGGTTTCCAGGTTGAAGTATGCGCCTCGATGCTTCACTGCTTTGCCTGTAAAGAGCTTGCGTATGATCTCAATTGCCTCGGCAAGCATCTCCAGGCGGATTACAGGCTCAGGCCAGTATTGGCCGACGATATGTTCGTTGAGCGCCTCGCCCGCGCCGAGGCCGAGGTAAAAGCGGCCAGGATACATAGCTTCCAGGGTGGCGGCGGCCTGCGCCAGGATAGCGGGGTGGTAGCGCCAGCCCGGTGGGGTGACGCCTGTGCCAAACTTCAGCTTGGTGCGCTCGCCTATAGCTCCGAGGAGCGCCCATACGAAGGCGCTTTGCCCTTGTGAAGGCACCCACGGGTGAAAATGGTCAGAGACCATCAGCCCTGTAAATCCGTTGTCTTCCGATGCCTGACAGTAGTCTACAATATCTGTCGGCCCGAACTGCTCGCACATGGCGGCGTAACCTATGATGCTCATCGCTTTATTCCCTTTCTTCCCTTACCTGAACATATCCCTTGAAGGGTCTATTACCAGGTCGTGGGCTGTGGATTGTGCGCTGTCGTAGGGGTATCCTCTGACTACGGCTACAGGGCAGGCTTCTACTTTGCCCATTACAAGCTCGGCTGCCGATGCAAGCTCGTCGGCTACGGCTATTACTGTGGCGCTCATCAGGTAGCCGTGCGGATCGTACTGCCCACGATAATCTAAGAGGGTTTGCAGCCCAGACGCGCCTATGGCGATGTTTATGATGCCGTTGCGCCAGCTTCGCCCAAAGGAGTCGGAGATTATGACGGGTATATCCACTCCTAGCTCATCTTTGAGTGACTGGCGTATGCGGGCGGCTGATACGTCCGAGTCTTCCGGTAGCAAGCTGACGATGTGCTCGCCGGGAACATTGGAAGCGTCTACTCCAGCGTTGGCACAGACGAAGCCGTGCTTTGTTTCAGAGATGAGTATGCCCTTGTCCATACGCACGATGCGCGCGCTTTCGCGCAGCACGACCTCTATATGTCGGGGGTCTTTACCCCACTTGCGTGCATAGTCGCGGGCGAACTCCGACGGCTCTATCTGCCGCAGGTCAACAATCCGCCCTTCTGCTTTGCTAACTACCTTCTGAGTGACGACCATGACGTCGCCCACCTGCGGTGTAAAGCCAGATGCCTCAAAGCCACGCAGAATCAACCTGGCCAGGTCATCTCCAACCTGGATTTCGGGAACGCCGTTTATGCCTGTAATAGTAATTTGCATGGTTGACTCTTAGCACCTATTACGTATTCTTGGGAGAATCTTCTCTATGAAGGTTTCTAGCCCGCCGGTTTGGGGGAAGTCGGCTATGCGCATTTGTATATGCTTTACTCCCAATTTCACGAATTCTTCGAGCTCTCTGGTCACAGCATCCGCGCTGCCCGCTACCGTGTGGTAGTCGCGCTTTCGTATTTTGGAGAGGTCGTCTTCTATTTGGATGTCCCCGTAGTAGCTGTTTACTATGTCGTTGGGATCGCGACCTATTTCACGGCAGCGTTCGGCTAGTACCTGCTGTTTGTGGGCGTACTCCTCCGGCGCGCAGAAGTTATAGTTCCACCAGTCGGCGTACCTGGCGACGACCCGCAGCGTCTTTTGCTCGCCGCCACCTGCTATGAGCAATGGGATAGGGGGGTCGGGCTGTGGCTGGCACTCCGCGCCTTCTATGTTGTAATAGCGGCCATGAAAGGTGGCGGGGCTTTGGGTCCACATGGCTTTGATGATTTGCACAGCTTCCTCTAGCTGGTCTATGCGCTCTCCGGCAGAAGGATAGGGATAGCCATATGCTTTGTATTCGTCTTCTTTCCAGCCCGCTCCTATCCCCAGGATGAACTTTCCACCTGTCAATAGCTGCAAGTTGGCGGCCATTTTAGCGGTGAGGGCCGGGTTGCGGTACGATTGCCCCAGCACTATATTGCCGAAGCGCATGCCATCAAAGTTACCTGCGAGGTAGCTGAGAGTGGTGATTGCCTCAAGGGTTGGGCGCTTCTCCCATTGGAAATGGTCCTCGGCCCATACGGTGTCGCAGTAGGGGCGGGCAGCCTCTATATATTGCTTGTTGGCCTGCATGAGCGCCTGCCCAACTTCAGTGGGCGTAGCATATATGTTCTCCGGCGGCCAGGGCCTGGGAGTTGGAAGAATTACGATGCCGAACGATATGTCGTTGTTGCTCATACATGTCTCCTTGTCAGTGGTTACTCAGTCGCCACTTCTCAATGCTGTTTAGATCAACAAGGTGAAGGTCTGGCGCTCTTTCTCCATTTGTTCCAGGTCGGCGGGGGTATCTATATCCAGCGAGGTGCCGAGGGAGATATACGTTTCGACGTGAGCGCCATTTTGCCAGGCTTCGGCCAGGTGTTTGCTGTAGCTGTCGGGTCCGAAAGCGAAGTGAGCTAGAGACAGTGGGTGAGCCAGCATCACGTTGGTGCCATGCCCATGCCTATCAGGAGCAAGCACTACAGTCTTCTCCCGCTCGCCGAGGTCTTCGATGTCTACCAGGTCGTCGGGTGAGAGGAGCGGCAGGTCAGCGAAGGTCACCATCAGGGCATCGGCTTCCTGGGAGATTGCCCATTCGCGGCCTTGCTCAAGCAAGTTGTTCAGTCCCGACCTTGCTTGCTTCAAGAGGATCACGCCTGGGGGCAAGTGGCCGACGTTGGCAGCCGGGCTGATTAGCGCGATATTGTTTACAGCACCCGAAGCCTCAATAGTGTGTAGGACGTGCGCCAGCATATCGAGAGCGAGCGCGGCGCGTTGTTGGGGCGACAGCCAGCCTGCCAGCCTGCTCTTTGCTTCTCGCAACTCTTTGATGGGCACTACGGCCACTGTCTTCATCTGGCTGCTTGCTCTCTACATGTATTCAGCCGGTCGCAGATGGCGATTACCCGACGGGCGAGAGCGTGCCTCTCTGCGTCGCTATTCATGATTGTCTGCGCGACTTCTACTTCCATGCCCATCTCTCTGATCCGGGGCCCGAGCTCCGCGTCTACGTTGTCTATGATCATGAGGTCTATAAGGCCCTTATAAAGGGCCGCTACACCCACTGCTGACACCTCATGGCCGAGAGTGCGTAGCATGTCGGCGGCTGGGCCTTTGAGAGCCGCGCCTCCTATGATTGGGCTGACCGCCACCTTTGGAGCGTCGGTACGCTCCAGCGCTCTTTTCATCCCAGGAACAGCCAGTATGGGCCCTATACTGACGATTGGGTTTGAGGGGCAAAAGACTATGGCTGTGGCGTTTTCTACAGCTTCGACGGCCTCTTCAGTGGGCTGCGCTTTTTCGATGCCCCTGAAGATTACACCCGTCACCGGATCGCTGTGCTTGCGGCGCACGAAGTAGTCCTGGAAAGAAAGCGCGCCCTGCTCAGTTTGCACCATACTTTCGACAGGCTCATCGCACATCGGTAAAATCCTCGTTTTTATGCCGAGTGACGCAGCCAGATTAGATGTTGCCTCGGTAAGGTTGCGGCCTTCGGAGAGCATCTGCGTACGCAGCAGGTGAGTAGCCATATCCATATCGCCTATGCGGAACCAGGCATCGCGGCCATATCGCCCCAGCATGCCGAGAGCAGACCAGGTATCGCCTTCCAGTCCCCAGCCTGTCGTGGGGTTAGCAAGGCCAGCCAGGGTGTACATGACAGTATCTATATCAGGCGAGATATAGAGGCCCCAGAGCTTGAAGTCGTCGGCGGTGTTCACCACTACGGAGAGCGTGCCCTGGCGAAGGGCTCTCTGAAGCCCATCTGCTAGCTTGGCTCCGCCTACTCCCCCTGCAAGGGCCGTGATTCGAGGCTGTTCGCGCATTATTACAGGTGTGTGTCGTCTACTTTATCAATAGACATATAGACGGTGACGCGCTCTTCTTTGCTGAATATATCGCGCACCATTTGCTCGCCTGCTGCCTGGCCTTTGTATCGGATCGCCAGGGCTTTGCCGCTGGCCTGGGCACGCTCCGGGTCGTAGTCAAGCTCGGCGCGCCCCTGTATCGTCACGTAGCTGTATTCGTCTTCCAGGCAAAAAGAGATGCGCGGATCGCGCTTGAGGTTCTTCTCTTTGAGCCTCCCTACTTTTGTGTTCATCATTATACGCTCGCCCTGTAGCTCGTACCAGATCACTGTCTGCTGGGCTGAGCCATCGCTGTTGAGAGTTGCCACTACAGCGTAGCCGTTACGGTCTATAAATTCTCTGGCTTTATCACTTAGAATTGCCATTTTCTTGTATATACCTCCTGCTATAACAAATTGCATAGTGCCAGTACCAGGGACTGAGAAACGAGAGGTTACGGGATTAGCAGCTGGCGCCACCCGGCCCTTATTGCTCATCATCTTGGCCTGAAACGAGAGAGTATTCAGCGGGTGCGAAAAATACCAGCACCGTCAGCTCTTCAGTGACAGTATGAAAGTGATGCTCCATGCCCGCTTGCACCAGGATCACGGTACCTGCTTGCACGTCACGGCTTTCGCTGCCTACTTCTATCTGACCGTGGCCGCTTATCACACAATAGACTTCGTCTTCTGTGTGCGGCTGCTGCGGGTCAACACCGCCGGCGGGTATAGAGTAAAGGCCTGTGCTGAGCGATGGGATTCTTATGAATTCGTAGTAAAGTTTGTTCGACTTCTTGCCTTTGGAGATTAGCTCCGAGAGCTGAAAGGTGTTCATGGCTCCTCTTGATCTAAAGATTCACCAGCTACAATAGCAAATGCTGGGCCGTGACAGGGATCAGCTACTAACCCCTGGTCCCTGGTCTCTATCGCCCAGCTACTTTGAGGGCATGAACGGCAGGGACTACTTCGTCGCGGAAGACGTTGAAGGCGTCAGGGTCGCTGACGTTAGGCATGCTTATGAGGGCCTGGTCGAAGCCCATTTCCGCCAGGTGGCCGATAGCATCAATGGCCTGCTGGGGCGATAGTGCGTCCTGCCCTTCGCCGTGCGTCACCAGCATACGATCAAGGCTGGTCTTCTCGATCTCCTCATACGGGCGGCCCTCGGCTTCGCAGTGTCCCTTGAGCACATCGAGCTTGTGGCGCAGCGCATCGTCTCCCAGGCGTGCAAAGAGGTTGCAGGCATCGCCGTACCTGGCTACGAAGCGGAGAGTCTTCTGCTCGCCTGTGCCGCCGATGAGGATCGGGGGATGTGGCCCGGTAACTGCCTGTGGTGAGTTGAGAGTTTCGGCCAACTGGTAATAGTTGCCGTTGTACGGCCCTACCTCGCCCGACCACATCTGGAGAGTGATTTGTAGCGTCTCCTCCAGTCTCTCGAAGCGCTCTTTGAGGGGCGGGAAGGGCACACCCAGAGCGAGGTGCTCGCGCTCGAACCATGCTGCGCCGATACCAAGATAAGCGCGCCCGCCTGAGAGCACATCAAGGGTGGTGACTGTCTTGGCGAGTATGCCGGGGTGGCGATAAGTCACGCCTGTGACCATAGTGCCCAGCTTGATCTTTGAGGTTAGACCCGCGATGAACGACAGCGCTGAATAACTTTCGAGCATCGGCCACTCAACAGGGCCTATGCCCTGTATCTGGAAAAAGTGATCCATAACCCACAAGCTGTCGAAGCCTGCTTCCTCGGCTCGGCGGCCAATCGCGCCGAAGGTCTCACCAATCGGTGCATCCCATGTGAAGTTGTTGACTTGTAACCCTATTTTCATTTGCTTTGCTCCTTCTTTTGCGGTTTTCTTTTGCAGTGGGATATAGCAGGGCGGAGCCTGTCTCCAATCATGTGGCTAGCAGCGGCCACAGTAATGGTACGCAGATAAGCGCCCAGAGAGTTGGGGGATTTGTGAGAGCGTCTGGTTTTGGCTTTGCTACTTATACTACAGGTCTCATCGTCAGGCGCTCTGAAAGGCGGATAGACCAGTATATCATACGAGGCCAGGAAGGTTATCTGCCTCCCAATCGCTTGCGCTTCTTGCTTGCGCAAGGTATAATTTGCGCAAGGCGCTACGAACGCAGCGTCTTATGCCCGTCTCCCTGCAAATCCGCAACCCATTCCCTGCTACTCCCTAACTTGAGCGGAGCTTTCTATGTTTACCTCTACGCGCCTTCGATCTTTCCTATTTTCTCTCTTTACCGCGTTTTTGCTGGCTTCCATGCTGCCACAGGCGACGCCTTCACGTGCCGCGCTACCTGCCGGCTACATACCTGCCCCTTCTTCTAACCGGCAGGCAGTATCGCAGGCGGCTCCTGCCCGTGTTGCCGCCGTTGCTCCTACGGCTGTGACTGCCCCTCGCCTTTACAGAGTGGGGTTGCAGGTGGGTCACTATAAAAATAATGAACTCCCCGAACAACTATCGCGTCTACTTGGCTCGGTCGGCACGTCGGGCGGCGGACGCAGCGAAATTGACCTCAACCTTGATGTGACAAACCGCATTGCTCTGCTTTTGCGCGCTCAAGGAGTGCTGGTAGATATTCTGCCGACCACTGTGCCCAGTGGCTACTCGGCGGATGCTTTCGTAGCTATACATGCAGATGGTAACGCTTCTTCCGCGCCCAGAGGCTTCAAGATCAGTACACGCTGGCAAAGCGAAGTGGCGGTACAGGATGGCAACCTGGTGCAACTTCTCACCGACAGCTACAGGGCAGCCACCAGCCTGCCGGAAGACGCGAACGTTACGCGCGATATGCGCGGCTACTATGCTTATACTCCGGGGCGGCCCAACTACCGCATCTCCAACTATGTGCCTGGGGCTATCGTGGAGATGGGCTATATGACTAATGCGTCTGACCGAACTGTGCTTTTCAAGTCTACGGACAAGGTAGCAGCGGGAGTGGCAAACGGTGTTATGGCCTTCCTCAAGGAGGCTTATGGCACTCCTGTGGGCGTGCGAAGCTACGGCTATGGCATCGAGGACGCCAGCATAGACCCCTCGGCTCCTGAACCTCCGCCCTTTAAGCATAGCTCTGCTCCCAAGACCTCCACAGGGGACTGGCAGGTGTTACCTATGGGTAAGGGCACGATCAACGTTTACTCAGACCCAGGCAGTGGCACAGTGGTAGCCAGGTTGCCGCGTGGCAGCTTTTATCATTCCAGCCTGCGCAACGGCGACTACTACCGCATTGATCTACCCGGTGGCAAGCAGGGTTGGGTGAGTCGCAATGCCGTCATAATAGGGTTGTAGGGATCAGGCGTCAGCAGCCGGTTGCTGGCCCTTCCCTCATAGCAAGCTCGGCTCGCCGCCAGGCGTCATTCGCGGCGGCGACTATGGGGGCTGAGGCGGGGAGGCGTCCGTAGCGAGCTTCCAGGTAGGCTGCTGTGATTTCTCTCAGGTCGGGTTCTAAGCCGGGTATAGCAGCTGAGAGGATCAGCATATACTCGGTTGGGGTTTGCTGAGGGGCGCGGGGACAACCCAGCCCGGCAGCGAGCGATTGCAGGCGGGCGTAAATCTGGCGCACAGATAGCGTGCCGCTCCATTCGGGGTTGCCCCGAAGGGCGGCAAGGTCGTCCTCGATTGCTGCACCTTGCGGAATAGGAGCTTTGCGGAAGCGAGCCAGCAACCTGTTCAGTAGAAGTCGAGCTTGTTGGAGCAGTAAGCTCCACGAGCCGAAGCTCTCGCGCTGCTCGGTGGCCTCCTTGACGCGGCTGGTGCGTGTGCGTTTGGCAGTGCGGCTGACCAGCCATACGGCGGCCACCACGATCAGGAGCAGCGCGACACCGAAAAGTATAGCCTGTAGTTCTGGATATAAAGTCACCGCCTGTTGGGGGCCAAACCTTCTCGCTAGCTGCTGCTGCAAAGTTTCCTTCGCTGAAGCGCCGGGTGTGGGAGTGGGCGTTGACAGGCTGCCAGGAGGCGTTGGGTTGATGTTGAGCAGCGAGAGGAGCCAGAGGTAGGCGTACAGTATCAGGTAGGTGATAGTTCCTACCAGTGCCAGTACACCGATCACCACTTTTTGCCCGAGGTCCAGAAGGTTATTAGCGCCGAACGCGCCTGTAGAAATGCCTGCCACCAGCACAGCGCCTATGCTCACGGCCAGCACGAGACCCCAGAAACCGATGTCGGCCTTGCTGCCTTCTGTACGTATGATCTCCCGGTTCGCCAGCGCCAGCGCGCCAAGCGACCAGCCGACGAACCAGATAGCCACCCCACCCAGCCCGGCCCAGGTTGTCTCCATCTTTGTGCCCAGGATTATAGTGCCGAGGAGAGCCGACGCACAGATAACGACCAACCCGATGCGAAAAGTATTGTATGCAGGCGTGAAGTCGGGGCGCTCGCGTGCGCGGTATGAGCCGAGCGCCCACAGCGCGAGGGATACCAGCAGTACGTAGCCTGCCGTGGCGACCCACTTGCCTATATGACCGCTATCGGGGGGCGGGTTTATAGCCAGAGCGACGAGCACTGCGACCACTACACCTCCCACGCCAGAGAGCACCTGTACTACGCCAAGCGGCCAGGCGGTTCTGTCAAGCAGGTAGAGCGTCAATCCCCAGGCGGCAAGCTCTAACGCGCCCAGCACAACAGGCGAGGGCACAGGGAATGTGGTTACGGCGCTCAGCGCTATAGTACTGAAAAGCCATGTCACAGCGTATATCCAGCATGCGTCCATTGCTGCCAGGCAGACCGGCAGCGCCGCATTGCTCGCCTGCCCTTTCAATAGCATTGCCAAAGTTACTCCTTACCAGAGGCTGGGGATTAGGAATTAGGGCTGACCCTCAGCTTCCTAAAACACTAACTCCTCTATTTCGGTCGCCGCGTCTATGGCATCTACTCTGTAATATGTTATGCCTTGCATCCGCAAGCTCTCTACGGAGATGCGTTGTGCTGCTTTGGCGGCGCGCAATGAGCCTACTGTTTCTACGAGCGTTATGGGATGGCCGGCTCTGCGGAGAGCTACCAGTATATGAAGCAGATCGTCTGTTATAACGCCTGTCACCACCACTATAGTCGCACCTATCGGCAGGCTGCGCCGCTCGGCGCGGATTAGCTCCTCCACCGGCAGGCCTGACCAGCCTTTGATGCGCGCCAGGTTTTCCAATATGCGAGTGAATTGATCGGGATCGCGGCTGGGGGATAGCTTCACCTGCCTGTCTGAGTGTACAGCAAGCGCATTCACCTGTAAGCCCACCATGAAGCCTTCTTGCAGGGCGTGGTTTGCGAGCGAAGCAGCTACAGTGATGGTCAGCTCCAGAGTCTCAACGTCTATTCCTTCCCACATGTGGACGAAGGTATCCTGATTGCAGAATATGAACAGCTGTGGGGTGGCAGCAGGCTCAAAGAGCTTAGTTTGCAAAGCGCCGCGTCGGGCGGTGGCTTTCCAGTGGACGTAGCGGGGGTTGTCTCCGTAGACATACTCGCGCACACCACGTATACGCAGAGGGTCGGTAGCGAGCTGTTGGATCGCCTTGAAGTCGCCGAATGGCTGGCGCGCCGGGATGCCCAGCCGCTCAACAGGCACATAGCGCGGGTAAACGAGTAGTGTTTGTGGGGTTTCGATAGTTTCTGAGCGGCGAAAGAGGCCGAAGACATCACCTGACTGTATATCAATAGGGCCGAACTCATGCTCGCCGCGTGCCGCGCACTTGAGTGTGTAGCGCCTGGTAACGCGCTCATACCAGCCTAGCGCCAGGCTGCTTCTGATGCCTCTGGTGCGTGCTCTGTGCGAATAGACCGCCTCTTGCGACATCATTTCGAGGGCGGATGGGTATTCATCTTCGATGGCGAACCAGGGAACGGGGAGAGGTTTGGCGTTGGTGAAGATCTGAGACATCACTACTTCTTCGCCCCAGAAGGCTCTGGTCTGGTTGAAGCTGCGCTCGACGGTGAGATTGCGGAAGCACCAACGCGCCCACAGCCACGCCACAAGAAGGGTCATCCCCAGCAATATGCCCAACCCGAATACCGCCTTGCTTCCAAAGAGGGCGCCCACTGCCATCATACCTGCCGCGCCGTAGCCCCAGGCGTTGGATAGCTGGCTGGTTGTGAGCACCTCCTTGCGCCTGCTCGCAGGTTGGACAACTTCGACAGCGCCGCCTATGCGCGAGCCTGTTACTGTACTCTCTACCAGTTGTCTAGCCCCGGCGGGTGCCATGATGAGCGCTCCGATAGAATAATATTACGTCACACGTATTACGGACTGAAACAGTCAACTTTTTGCGTGAGCAACGCTCTCTACCGGCACGGGCACGCTGTCGAGCAGTTCCTGTAGTATCGCGTGGTTGTCGCGACCTCGCAGGCGTGTGCGCGTGCTGAGGATCAAGCGGTGGGAAAGGACGGGCCCCGCCATGCGCTTTACATCGTCAGGTAAGACGTAGCCTCTGCCTTTTATCGCGGCGAGCGCCTGCACTGTGCGGTAGAGCGCCAGCGTTGCGCGAGGCGATGCGCCAAGCTCGATTGTTTCGTGCTGGCGGGTGCTGCGGATTACGTTGATGATATAGCTTTCAATTGCGGGGCTGACGTAGACTGTGCGTACCAGCCCCTGTGCGCGCAATATCTCCTCGGCGGAGGCGACAGGCTCAAGGTCTAGGAGTGGGCTTTCTTCCTTGAAGCGGCGCAGGATTGTCCGCTCGTCTTCTTCACCCGGGTAGCCGAGGCGGAGCTTGATGAGGAAGCGGTCAAGCTGCGCTTCAGGGAGCGGGAAAGTGCCTTCCAGCTCGACCGGGTTCTGGGTTGCCAGCACCATAAAGGGGCGCAGCAGGGGCACCGTGCTGATGTCAATAGTGACCTGGCGTTCCTCCATTGCCTCAAGGAGCGCCGATTGAGTGCGCGGTCCTGAGCGGTTGATCTCGTCGGCCAGCACTATTTGGCTGAAGATTGGCCCTCGCCGCGTCTCGAACTGCCCGGTCTGCTGGTTGTAAATCGAGGTGCCCGTGATGTCTGAGGGCAGCAGGTCAGGGGTAAACTGGATGCGGTGGAAGGTGCAGCCGAGTGAGCGGGCAAGCGCCTTAGCCATAGTCGTTTTGCCGATGCCGGGCACATCCTCGATAAGCACATGCCCCTCGCAGAAGATGGCGACGAGCATCAGTTCTATCTCATCGCCTTTGCCGACTATCACCCGCGACACGCTCTTTTGCACCTTGCCCGCCAGGCTTGTTATTCCGCTAACTTCGGGCGCGGGCTGCGCGGGTTGTAGGGGATCGTAGTCGCTCCGGTTGTTGAGTGTGACGTGGTCTAAGGACATAGCTCTTTACTCCTGCTCGGTCGCGGGCCGCCCCTCGTACGGGGTATTAGTGTAAGATAGATACATTATATAGTACAATTGCTCAGCGCAGAGGGTTCAGAATAGGGGCATGGGGTGAGGGCCGGTGAGGGTAGTCGAGGGAGCAACACCCGCACATATACCCCTTGAACTTTGTTCCTCCACCCCAACTCCTCTAGAAATGAGAAGGGTAGTAGTATAGAGGGGTGCTAAATCACTCGTATTTCCATTCGTAATGGTGGCCCGCAGGGTCATGGCTTACTCTGAACAGTTACCTGCGCTGAGTTAGTTGGCAATAGGATGCGATTGTGGGACAATATAGCGTTGCCTTGATCGCTCTCAGAGATTAACTGCTAGACTCTTCTCCATCCCTGATTCCTAATCTAAATGACACATTGCGAATACTTCACGTAATACAGCGTTACTACCCTTACGTTGGCGGCTCGGAGCTTTACTTTCAGGAGCTTTCCGAGCGGCTGGCGCGTGCGGGGCACCGGGTGGAGGTGTGGACCACTGACGCCTGGGACCTGGACTATTTCTGGTCGAAGAAGGCGCGGCATCTATCTTCTCCTGGGGGCACGCACAACGGGGTGGTAATACGCCGCTTTCCGGTGGCGCATCTGCTTCTGCCCCCTGTGTATTACCGCGCCTGGCGTAGAGGCATGGCCGAAGTGAGCGATCTCCCTTTCAATGCAATCGCTCTGCTATACAGAATGTCGCGCCTGACACCCCGGCTCCCTTCTTTGCGCAAGGCTTTCGATCTGCTCCCAGCGAGGGCCTTTGACCTTGTACACACCACGAACATTCCTTTTGAGGCTATGATCGTGCCTGCTGCTCGATATGCTGAACGTGTGGGCATACCGCACATCATCACACCCTTTACTCACCTGGGGGAGCCGGGCGACCGCAGCATCAGCAGGTACTATACGATGCAGCACCAGCTTGATCTGGAGCGGCGGGCCAGCCGCGTGATAGTGCAGACCCGCCTTGAGCGCGATTTCCTGGAAGCCCTGGGGGTATCTTCTCGCAAGATGGAGCGGGTGGGCGTGGGAGTGAACCCTTACGATGTGGTGGGGGGTAACGGCGAGCGGTTCAGGCGCAAGTACGGTGTGGAAGGGCCGATTGTTTACTACATAGGCGCGGCGGCATACGATAAAGGCACCACCCACACTATAGAGGCGATGCAGCGACTCTGGGCACGCGGCATCGAGGCTACTTTTCTGATGGCAGGCTCCACTATGCTCGACAAGTTCAAGAGCTATTACGATGATCTGCCTGACGACGTGCGGGCAAGGTGCCGCTGGCTCGGCTTTATATCGGGCGAGGACAAGCGCGACTTGCAGGCTGCGGGGCAGGTGTTTTGCATGCCGTCGCGCACCGATTCTTTCGGTATAGTTTACCTTGAGGCGTGGCTTAATGGCGTGCCCGTGATAGGCGCACGCGCAGGGGGTGTGCCTGAGATAATCAGCGACGGCATAGACGGCTACCTGGTCAGCTTTGGCGATGTGGCTGCGCTGGCTAACCGTATACAATTACTGCTAGAGCGCCCACAGTCCGCCGCCACAATGGGCGAGGCAGGCCGCCGCAAAGTGCTGGCCGAGCACACCTGGGACAACAAAATAGCCCGCATAGCCGAGATATACAGGGAGGTAGCGACGAGAGATTAGGGATTAGTAGATGAACCATAATCAGAGCAAACGCCTGCTGTAACTGTTCAGAATAGGGGTCACAAGGATATCCCCTGTGCCCTCACCTCCCAAACCCTCTCATGTGTGGGAGAAGAGCTCATCTCCTGGCACTCAGCATGCACAAAGCCCCTTCTCCCTTCATGGGAGAGGGGCATGGGGTGAGGGCGCACCGTACCCGCGCACGATACCTCTTGAAGATTGTTCTACCCTAAATCTAATCATTTACCGACTGAGCTTATATTGACAAAAGCACCAGGTCGCGGTAATGTAAAGAGTAGATGAGTACTACCTGACACAAAGGTAATCTCAGGCTAATAGTGTGCCACATTCCAGTAATCCAGTAGATCTACCTGGCACAATGTGGAGCCGCCATTGTGTGCTCTATCCTATATAGACGGTTCCACTCCACTCTCTCATAGGAGGCAAAGCATGATCTACAAAGCCCTCGCCCATCTTTGGTTGAGCTTTGACAACCGCCGCCTGTTTATTTATAGCCGTTACAGCCATCTCCTGAGTAGAAGTCCCATACTACTATTGTTCTTGCTCCTGACAGGTAGCATTTACCTGCTGTCTACGCCAACTTCCGGTGAAGCATCAATACAATCACCAGCACCCTCAGCACCCTCAGCGCCAACACCACTCTTTCGCCAGCCCTCTACAGCCGAGTGTGGCAACGGCTGGACGCAGGTCTATTGTCCAAGCAGTGGACCTAATGACAACAGCTTCCACGGTATCACAACACTTTCCACAAGCGACGTTTGGGCTGTTGGCAACTTCTTTCTCGACACCAACTACCGGCACCCACAGGCGCTGATCGAGCACTGGGACGGTACACAGTGGAGCATAGTACCCAGCCCGGTGCTTACCGATAGCACCCTCTACAGTGTTGCCGCTGTTAGCTCCTCAGATGTATGGGCAGTGGGCCGGTATGGACCTTACGGCAATACCCGCACATTGACCGAGCACTGGAATGGCAGCACCTGGCAGGTTGTGCCCAGTCCAAATACCGAGCCTAGCGATATCAACGCTCTTTATTCAGTCGCAGTTATTACTTCTGATGACGTATGGGCTTTCGGGTCCTTTGACCGCAACTCGATTAACAAGATACTGGTTGAGCGCTGGGACGGCACGCAGTGGAGCATAATGCCTGTCCCCAACATCAATATCGATACTATCTTGTTTGCCAGCGTTGCCTTGGGATCTAACGATATCTGGGTGGTAGGCGGAGACTTTACGGGCACGCGTAATGAGACGTTCACTATGCACTGGGATGGTGTGCAGTGGAGCATTGTACCCAGCCCCAGCCCCGGTCAGACAGACAATGTATTCTATGGAGTGACAGCCCTGGCGAGTAATGACGTGTGGGCCGCAGGCTATGCCTTCACTACAGGGGGCCTTCCCCGTACACTGATAGAGCACTGGGATGGCAGCGCCTGGCAGGTTGTGCCCAGTCCAAATATGCTCAACAAAGGCAATACTCTCGAAGGAATGGGGGCAATAGCGCCAGACGACGTGTGGGCTGTAGGTTACTCGCTCCAGGGAAGTACCCTCGATTACGAGCCTGTGGTTGAGCATTGGGACGGCACACAGTGGCGCATAGTAGCGTTGCCACCTGTTGAAGGCGGCGGTGCCCTCCTGGGAGTGTCAGGCGTGGCGAGCACAGATGTGTGGGCTGTGGGCCTCACATATGCTTATCCTGAGGTGCCGCTAGCCCTGCACTGGAACGGCGCACCCTGTGCAACTCCCAGCCCCAGCCCAACTTCGCAGCCATCCGTGACGGGCACGCCCACTTCATCGAGCACAACAACTGCGACGGTTATTTCCTCAACAACAACACCCACTCAGCCGCCCGATACGACCCCCAGTATGACCAGCACGCCAACCGCGAGTGCCACAACCTGCATGGTGAGCTTCACAGACGTGCCGGTGGGCTCGGCCTTCTACCCATACATAGAGTGTCTTGCCTGTAAAGGCATCGTCTCTGGTTACGATGACGGCACATTCCGGCCAGGGAACAACGTCACACGAGGACAGCTCGCAAAGATAGTAGCTAACTCTGCATCGTTCCAGGAGGACCCAGGAGCACAGCTATACCAGGACGTGCCCCCCGGCTCTACTTTCTACCCTTACATAGAGAGGCTCACCACTCGCGGGGTGATGAGTGGCTACTCCTGTGACGCTGTGCCTGATGAGCCTTGTGTAGCCCCCGGGAACCTGCCGTACTTCAGGCCTTATGCGAATGCTACAAGAGGGCAGATCTCAAAGATAGTAGTGAACACAGCAGTATCACTCTTGGTCTGGGTGCTTGCTAACCCAGCTGATAACACCTTCGAGGACGTGCGGAGTGGCTCAACATTCTACCAGTACATAGAGAGTGCATACGCGCACAATGTGCTTGGAGGCTACCCTTGCGGCTCACTGCCTGCCGGGGAGTGTGTGCCTCCTGGCAATAAGCCCTACTTCTTGCCCGGCAATAACGCGACACGTGGGCAGACCTCTAAGGTTGTGGGCAACACTTTCTTTCCCAGTTGTAGCATTTCTCCCGTTAGAGTTGGCCCATAGCTATCCAGGCACTTGCTAAGCCGCGCCTTCACGTGGGGAAAGGCTTTTCTTCGCCAAAACAAAGCAACAACTCTTTTTGAGGAAGAGTTGTTGCTTTGTTTTGGCCTCCCCTTCCAGCTGTAATGAGGATCGAAGCTTCTGCCTGAACCTGCGCTGGTCACTGACCACCCACCACTGTATAATATTGGAACTTGTATGATGATTGACGGACACCCTGCCCCTACCGCCTCTGTGATTGTGGTGAGTTATAACACCGCCGCGTACATTGAGGACTGTTTACTGTCGCTGCTGCGGCTCGATTATCCAGAGATAGAGATTATCGTCGTGGATAATGGCTCGACCGACCACAGCGTGGAGCTTGTGCGCTCGCATTTCCCTGAAGTGGAGATAGTCGAGCTTGCCGACAATAAAGGCTTCGCGGGCGGGGTGAGCGTGGGCCTCTACATGGCGAGCGGCGAGATAGTAGCCACTATCAACCCGGATGTCACTCTTGCTCCCGGCTGGATGCTTGCTGTGGCGCGCACGCTGATGCAAGACGATGAGATAGGCATCGTGGGCTCCAAGGTGCTATACCCCGACGGCAAGACGATACAGCACGCGGGGGGGATCGTGAACTACCCTCTGGCGACTACAGAGCATATCGGGCGCGGGGAGATTGACACGGGCCAGTATGACAAAGCGCGGGACGTGTCGTTTGTCACGGGCGCTGCTCTTGCCATGCGACGCGAGGTTGGGCGGAGCCTCGGCTTCTTCGATGAGGCCTTCTTCCCAGTTTATTACGAAGATGTAGACCTCTGCTGGCGCGCCCGCGACCAGGGCCTCAGGGTGTTATACCAGCCTGAGGCGGTGGCTCTCCACAAAGAGTCGGTCACGCTGGACCATAAAGGCAGGCAATACTACGGCTATTATCACGCCAACAGGCTGCGCTTCGTCGTCAAGCATTACTCTCCTGAGCAAGTTATGCTCGACTTCTTGCCGAGAGAATCTGAGCGCGTTGCGGGTGATATGTCATCTGAGGACCGCGCAGCTTCCTTCGCTTTGCTCGATAACAAGTCACCATCGGCTAAAGGCGCAGGCGAAGGCGAAGGCGAAGGCGAAGGTGATATACCCTCTGGACAGCGCAGCCGCCAGGAGCTACAGGGGCAGTTGGGCGAAGTGTTGGACGGCTGGCAAGTATACGAGAAGCATCACGGCAAAGCACAGAAGCGGCGGCCTTACTTCAGTGGGCGATTACGCACTCTGGTTAACCGGGTATATCTATGGCCGGTCTTGCTCAAACAGATAGACTATAATGCTTCTGTGGCGCGCACCTTACGTGAGGTTTCGTGCCAGCTGGCAGAGCTGCACCCGCGTGTAGCTTTGCAATCGCTCCTTACTGCCGGGCTGTCATCAAACCACAATAGCGCCCTTGTTGCCCTCGCCGCCGAGCTAGAAGCTTTACGCGCGCGCGTTGACGAACTGGAAGCTGCGGGGCACGATGGATAGCCGCCAGAGCTTACCTGATGATACCCCGCCTGATGTGGCCGAGATACTGGCCGATTTGCGCGCCCAGATTCGAGAGCGTAGAAGCCGCTTCACAGAAGATGGCCCTGACGGCCTGGAGCTGGATGCGCTGCGGCACAGCATAGAGACTGTGAACGACACCTGGTTTGTCTCGGCTCACCTGCCTATCACCTGGGACATGAGGCTGGTGGGCCGCCTCGGAGCATATGCGAAGCGCATTGTGAGGGTCCTGTTGCGCTGGTATATCAACCCCATAGTCGAACAGCAGAACCGCTATAATTCGGCCTCCGCACGCGCCATAGTAGAAATGTACGCCTATCAGGAGCGGATGGCGCGTGAATGGCAGCTGTTGGAGGAGCGAGTAGCGCGGTTGGAGGGAGATCAATAATTACGAATTACGAACTATGAATTACCGATACGCCAGGTTCATGTGATCAAATAGAGAACGTCAGCTACCAGTTTTCCTGTTGAATTAGCGTCAATCCATAACTCGTAATTACTAATTCGGAACTATGTCCAAGCCTTTCAACATCGCTATTTGCACAACTCAGGTTCCGTTTGTTTACGGTGGGAATGAGGTGCTGGTTGAGGGGTTGCGTGATGCGCTGGTTGAACGAGGGCACAAAGTAGCCCTGATAGCATTACCTTACAAATGGTATCCGCGCCCGCAGATTATCGCAGGCGCTCTTGCCTGGCGGCTAGTTGACATCACCGAGGCGAACGGCATGCGTATAGACCTGGCTATATGCACAAAGTGGCCTTCTTATGTGGTGAAGCACCCCAACAAAGTGACCTGGCTGGTACACCAGTTCCGGCAGGTGTATGATTGGTTCGGCACGCCGATGTCCGATTTTACAGGATCGCCTGAGGATAGCAGGGTGCGCCGCATTGTCACCGGGATGGACCGCAAAACACTGGGGGAAAGCCGCAAGATATTTACCATCTCTCAGAACGTCGCGCATCGCTTGCGCCGCTATAACGGCCTTGAAGGCACGCCCCTTTACCCACCGATCCGTCCAGGGCTAAAGTTAGAGCCGGGGCCATACGGCGATTACATCTTCGCGCTCAACAGGTTGGACGCAGCCAAGCGTATCAACCTGTTGTTAGACGCGTTGGCTCTCGCACCCGGAGTGAAGGCAGTAGTCGCAGGCTCCGGCCCCGATGCCGAGGCGCTAAAGCGGCAGGCGGCGCGATTGGGGTTGGGCGAGAGAGTGCGTTTCTCGGGCTTTGTTTCGGAGGCGGAGGCTTCTCAATTCTACTCCAACGCCAGAGCGGTTTACTTCTCGCCTATGGACGAAGATTACGGCTACGGCGCGGTGGAAGCGCTACAAGCCGCACGACCTGTGATTGCAACTGACGACTCAGGCGGTGTGTTGGAGTTCGTCGAGGATGGTGTGACCGGACTGGTAACGCCCGCGAAGCCTGCCGAGATCGCACGCTCTATCACACGCTTGATCTCCGATGCGGGCGAAGCGGCTCGTCTGGGCAGTGTGGGCCGCCGACGAGTGCAAGACATTAGCTGGGACCGCGTGGTGGATGCGCTGCTGAGTAGCGATTAGTAGCTGCTTCCGAATCCCCTGATCCACAATTATGAAGATTGCCTTTTTTACGCCTCTTAATCCTGTGCAGTCTGGCATATCAGACTACAGCGAGGAGCTACTTCTTGCGCTTGCGGGGGCAAGGGTTGGTAGCCGCCGTGTAGATATAGATTTGTTCATAGATCGTGGTTATAGGCCCTCTAATGGCGAGATAACCGGCCGTTTTGAGGTGCTGCCTGGGAAGGACTATAAACGCGTTGCCGGGCGATATGATGCGGCTGTCTACCAGATGGGTAACTCGCCCGCTCATGCATATATGTACAACGAGTTGATGTGCTATCCGGGCGTACCGCCTGTGCATAACGTAGTAGTGATGCATGAGTTTGTGTTGCACCACTTGCGGGTTTGGATAGCGCTCAATGGCGGCAGGCGCAAAGAGTATATGGAGATAATGGAACGGCAGCATGGCTCGGAAGGAAAGGAAGCCGCTCGCCGGGTGATGCTGGGGCAATTTCCAGAGGCTCTCTTCAACTACCCACTCAGTGATGAAGTTATAAACAAGGCCACAGGCGTTATAGTCCACAGCAGGTATATGGCCGGGTTAGTGCGAAGCGTGCGTGCTGACGTTCCGTTGGCGATGGTGCCGATGGGTGTGCCGCTCCCCCTGTACATTCCGAAGGCAGAGGCGCGTGCGCGGCTTGGCCTCGACCCTGGCCTTTTTCTGGCTACCTCAGTGGGCCATCTCAACCCTTATAAGCGGGTGTCGGCTACTTTGAGAGCTTTCAAGGCTCTCTTAATGGAGGCGCCCAACTCGCTTTACTTGCTGGTGGGGAGCCGCTCGCCCAACTACGACCCCACACAGCAGATAGAGATGTTGGGTTTGTCGAACCACGTGCGGTATACGGGGTATGTGTCGCCCCACGACTTTGCCCTGTATCTCGCAGCTTCGGATGTGTGCGTAAACCTGCGCTACCCAACAGCGGGCGAGACCTCGGCTTCGTTGTTGCGGATCATGGGCGCCGGAGTGCCTGTGCTTGTATCGCGTACAGGCTCGTTCAAGGAGCTACCGGACGATGCGGCGGGCAAGATAGATGTGAGCGACATTGAGGAAGAGTTGTTGCTGGAATATTTGCTCTTGCTGGCCCGCCGCCCTGATGTGCGCGCCGCCATGTCTGGGGCAGCGCGGCGCTACGTGGCCGAGCACCACACGCTCGAAGAAGAGGCTGTTGGCTACCTTCGGTTTCTTTCCTATGTGGTAGGAGGCAGTGGGGAGAAAGAAATATCCCTTGACGCTGCGGCTCCATCCCTTCGACCTCCGGCTATCGCAACGCCAACAGGAGAGCCACAAGCCCTGCCTGTCGAGAGTATAGCAGTCGCACAAACCGACGATAGCCCACCCGAACAGCCCCCCTCCGATCCCTGTGATCCGATTAGCATAGTGGCCGGGGCAGCCGCCGATCTCGGCCTTGAAGAAGGAGACGATGCTTTGCTATTGAGGATCGCCACATCGCTTGGGGAGTTGATGTAGGCACAATATCAGCACGAGAACAACTTCCCTAATCTCTGCCCTCAAAACCCGAGATAACGTAATGTACTCACCTTACGTAGCAGACGACAGACGATCTCTCAAGGCCACCACGATAAAGCCGGCTTTTAGTGTGGCCTATAGGCTTCGTCATTCTGAACGAAGTGAAGGATGACGAAGGATAATTCGTTTGCCAGGGGCCAATTTGAACCGATACAGGCTGCGTAATATGTCAAGCTGAGTCGCCGATGTAGAGGAGACGACGACCGGCGTATTCATTATTAGCAGGATAGCACAAAGCGGCGCGGGGGCAACAGGTGTGTGATTAGTAAGTGTTCAGAGTTGAGGTGGAGCAATCTTCAAGGAGTAGCTGTCGAGGCATACCCTCACCCGCCCTCACCCACCCTCACCCCCAAACCCCCTCTCCCCTCGTGG
>DAHVFG010000090.1:0-11692 GCA_027317125.1 Chloroflexota bacterium
AGATTGCTCTACCCCAAGTCTGAACACTTACACTACTTTGAGAGTTTGACAGCCATTTTTGCATCACGTATAATGGCCGAGTAAATTGGATAATTGCGCCATGTAAAGTGGCAAGAGGAGAAGAGAAAAGAGCATGGTTAAGCGCACATACCAACCGAAGAGGATACCGCGCAAGCGTGAGCATGGCTTTCTGGCTCGCATGCGCACGAAGGGG
The DNA here is from genome assembly GCA_027317125.1 of Chloroflexota bacterium. Taxonomy (GTDB): domain Bacteria; phylum Chloroflexota; class Chloroflexia; order QHBQ01; family JADMIH01; genus JADMIH01. The sequence continues at coordinate 215 of DAHVFG010000090.1, forward strand.
GGCCGAAGGGTCGTTTCGGCGCGCCGGGCTAAAGGCAGGTGGAGATTGACGATCAGCGACCAGCCGAAGGGCGTTAGTTAGAGGTCGCGTCTATGATGTAGTTATGTATGACGCAAGGGATTACGGAGCGGCTGTTATTGCTTGGCGGTTATCACACGGTATGTTCTGCATCATCAGAGGCAGTGGAAACACTTCGGAATAGCGGTCAGTTTAGGAGGGTAAAGAGAGAAGGGCGCACCTGGGCGGTAGGGCCTCTTCTTCTTAATGCCGCGCCTAATGGCGAAGAAAGCGTCCGTTGCGGGTTCATAACAGGTAAAAAGATCGGCAACGCTGTCACGCGCAACAGGGCCAGAAGGCTTATACAGGAAGCAATACGTTACAGGCTGCCATTTATCAAGCCCGGCTGGGACCTCGTCTGGATAGCTCGGCACTCCATTGTCGGAATGGGCATAGACGAGGTTGCTAAGGCTGTAGATGAGCTTCTTTCACGTGGCAGGCTCTTCGCGCAGGCAGAGCAGGCGGGCATTGCAACGGGTGGGGCGCAATCGCGTATAATATATAAAAGCGCGCAAGTGGTCCACGACCGTATTTTGGGCGATAGCTCACCGGAGAGTGTAGAAACCGCTTCTACACCTGAGACGTAAGATGAAACAGATAAGAAAGCCCTTCCTGTGGCTAATACGCCTTTACCAGATGACCATCTCGCAGGCTTTACCCCCTGATACATGCCGCTTCTACCCAAGCTGCTCGCATTATGGCTACGAGGCGATAGAGAAATACGGTATCATAAAGGGAGGGGCGATGGCCGCGTGGCGTGTCGTGCGTTGCAACCCCTGGAACAAAGGCGGCTTCGATCCTGTCCCCTGATATGATCGAGGCGTTATTAAAGGCATGGAGATAAACTTTTGGAATTTTTAGGCCAGATTTGGGCCGTCTTGTGGGAAACGCTCCTCAACATCCTTGTTGCTATCAACTCGGTTGTGGGGCTGCCCGGCATTTCGATCATAATCTTCACCCTCCTCATGAGGCTCCTCACCGTGCCTCTAACCGTGAAATCTCTGCGCTCCTCGCGCAACATGCAGCAGATACAGCCTCTTATAAAAGAGGTGCAGAGAAAGTATCCAAAAGACAAGGCCAAGCAGCAAGAAGCGACGATGAAGCTCTACCACGAGTACGGTATCAACCCCGCTGCAAGCTGCTTCCCGATGCTCATACAGATGCCGATCTTCTTCGGCCTCCTCAGCGCTTTGCGCTACACCCTCGATCCGAACACCACCAAGGCTGCGTTACAGAACATACTGTGGGTAAGCTCCTGGGTTCCTGCCGCCAACTTCAGCCAGCCATTCCTCTGGGTGCAAAACCTGGCAAAAGCCGACCCTTTCTATATATGGCCTCTGCTCTCAGGCCTGTTCCAGTTTATCCAGAGCCGTATGCAAATGCCCCGGCGCGACCCTAACCAGCCGTTGGATGGGCAGCAGAAGATGATGAACAATATGATGCAGTTCATGCCTCTTTATATCATCGTCATCTCCATTGGCTTCCCTGCGGGTACGGTCATCTACTGGGCATTCTCCAGTCTATTCGGTGCTGTGCAGCAATACTTCATCACAGGCTTCGGCACACTGCCCGACCTCCCAGGGATGGGCTGGCTGCCGCACAAGCCCACTAACCCACCCGCGCCCGCCGCCGCGCCCCTCCCCGGCGCGACCAAGCGCAAAGGCGTGATGTCGTGGATGATGGACAAAGCACTCGAAGCCCAGGAAGTGAAGAAGGCAGCCGAAGGCCAGCCACTAAGAATCAGCAATGGCCTCAAGGTGGGTCAGCAAGAAGAGCTAGGCGCCGGCGAGCAGGAGAACGACGGGGCGACCACTGTTCGCGTAAAGAGCAAAGGGAGCTATCGCCCGGCGAAGAACACGCCGAGAGCCGCCCGTTATAGCTCTGAAGAAGGGGCAAGCGGTAATGGTAATGCTGGGGGAAGTGGCAACGTGTATGGGGGTGGATACAGTAATGGCAACGGAAACGGCAAAAGCGACGGCGTCTACAGTGGCGACGCGCAGCCTAGCGGGCCCACTCAGCTGCCGAGGAAAAAGCGAAGTAAGAGATAGGGGCGTGGTGGGGCAACGAGCAGTATAGATGCTCAACCTTACACAGTAGCTCTCGGCTCAGAGAAGAGGAGGAATAGTTTGCGACAGGTGGATATACAAGCCCGCAGCGTGGACGATGCTGTCGCGCTAGCGCTCGAACAGTTGGGACGAAGCCGTGACGAGGTGAAAGTCGAAGTGCTGGCCACCGATCCCGGGGGTGAAGAAGTGCTCGTGCGAGTAACTGCCTCTGACAGGGGCGGAGCCCAGCCTCAGGAAGAGATATCACCTAGAATCCGCCGGCCCCAAACGGGCCCCAACAGGCGCAACGACTATGTAGAGAGGGGAAAGAGGTCTGAGAGGGTGGAGCGCGCGCCTATGGGCGGCAGCGGCTTCAGCAGGTCCGCTCAGCCGGGGTCTCAACTTACGCGTCCCATAGGTGACGAGGACATTGAGGAGATCGAGGAGGATAACTACGGGAACCGTATAGAGCCTGCCGAAGCGCCTGTAGAAGTGCTCCTCGATAGCTCACTGCAGACAGCGCCTCTAGCGGCGGGCGAGCATGCCACGCCACAGGATGCGGTCGCGCCGGTGGCGGCGGAAGTGCTGCAAAAGATATTGGTGGGAATGAAAGTGAGGGGGCGTATCGTGCGCCGCGAAGCTAACGAGGGGGCTGACGCGGCCTTTGCTGACGATGCCGAGTCGGTGCTGCTCAACGTGGTGGGGCTCAACGAGCGCGACCAGAACAACCTGATAGGGCGTAGAGGGGAAACACTGGACGCGCTGCAATTCCTCACTAACCTGATAGTGGGCCGCCAGGTAGACCTCTGGGCGCGGATCATTGTGGACGTAGAGGGATACAGGCTGCGCCGAAAGCTGGCACTGGTGAACCTGGCACGCCGCACCGCCGACCAGGTGGAAAACCGCAAGCAGGCGATCCCCCTTGAGGCGATGCCCGCCTACGAGCGGCGCATCATCCACATGACGTTGCAGGAGCACCCCGCCGTTACAACAGAGTCGAGCGGAGCAGAGCCCGAGCGCAGAGTGGTTGTACTCCCGAAGTAAATCTCCCTGTCTAACTGCCGCTATACATAGAACGCCAAGAACAAAGTGTAAGAGCTTGGCGTTCTTTGTAGAGGGGCGGTTGCATTTTCAATGAGCTACAGAGCTTGCCCGGACTACGTTGTGCTTGGACACGTGGCGAAAGACCTTCTCCCCGGCGGCGGTTCTATGCCTGGGGGCACGGTTACCTACGCGGCTATTACGGCACAGCGACTCGGCTTGCAAGCGGCTATCGTTACCAGCATGGCGCTGGCGGACGTTGCTTTGCTTGATGCGGCCAGAAGTGAGGGGGTGTGGATACACTGTGTGCCGTCACGCGAAACGACTACATTCAGCAATGTGTATGACACGCAGGGGAACCGCAGCCAGCTGTTGAGCGCATGGGCAGACAGGCTAAGATACGAGGATGTGCCGCCGGAGTGGTTGAAAGCCCCTATAGTTCACCTGGGGCCAATCGCGCAAGAGTTGCCTGCGCGACTGCCCGCCGGCTTGTCCCCACCGCTGCTGGGCGTCACCCCGCAGGGGTGGATGCGCCGGTGGGATAGCGAGGGGCGAGTCACACAGTCGGCGTCTCCTGTGCCCGAACCGCTCACCCATTTGCTCGATAATGCTCTGCTTGTGCTCAGCATAGAAGACCTGGGCTACGAAGAGGAACTGGTGGGCAGTTATGTCAACCTTGCTCCTATCGTGGTGATTACAGGTGGGGCAGGAGATGCGAGGGTACACAGCAACGGCGAGCGCACCCTGGTAAGCGCGTACCCCACGCAAAGCGTAGACCCGACAGGGGCGGGGGATGTCTTCGCGGCAGCTCTATTTACGCAGTACAGCAAGAGCGGGAAGCTACCTCAGGCGACACGCTTCGCGCACGCCACAGCGGCCTGCGCCATCGAAGGGCCAGGCATCACGGCGATCCCCGACAGGGAGAGAGTAGAGAGGCGTGAGCCGGGGGTCAGAAATTAGGCAACACTGGTATGATGAGCTTCGATGTATAACGACACCATCGCGGCAATAGCCACACCACCTGGTGAGGGGGGCATAGGCACAGTCAGGTTGAGCGGGCCAGGGGCAGCCGAGATGCTGGCGCGCCTCTTTGTGTTGCATTCGGGCAAGCAGAAGAAGGCCGGGGAGATTGAATCGCATAAGCTAATGTTAGGGTATATAACCGACCCTGCCAACGGTGAGCGAGTGGACGAAGTGCTTGCGGTGCTCATGCGTGCGCCACACTCCTACACGCGTGAAGACGTGGTAGAGATAGACTGTCATGGCGGCACAGTGCCCTTGCAGAGAGTGCTTGGCCTTTGTCTCCGTGAAGGGGCGCGGCTGGCGCAACCGGGCGAGTTTACTCTGAGAGCATTCCTCAACGGGAGGCTCGACCTTGCACAAGCAGAGGCGGTGCTGGACGTTGTGCAGGCGCGAACAGAGAGAGGGCTGGGGCTGGCAGTTGAGCAGCTGCGCGGTGGTGTATCAAGCCGCGTCAGTGTGATAAGAGCCAGGCTGCTTCACGCCCTTGCCCATCTGGAAGCCACAATTGACTTCCCGGAAGATGACGTGCCCACTGCGGACGTATCGCCTGAGCTTGGAGACGCACTGCAAGAGATCAGGGCGCTCATCGCCAGTGCGGGCACAGGGATCGTGCTCCGCCAGGGGGTGCGTACCGCCCTTGTGGGGAGGCCGAACGTCGGCAAGTCTAGCCTTCTCAACGCACTACTGAGGGCGGATAGGGCCATAGTCACAGCGATACCGGGCACGACTCGTGACACGCTGGAGGAGGTTGCCAACGTGCGTGGCGTGCCTCTGGTGATTACCGACACAGCGGGGCTGCGCAGGGCGGGAACAACAGATGATCCGATAGAGAAGATCGGGATGGAACGCACGCGGCGCGCGTTGGTGGAAGCCGATCTTGTGGTGATGGTTTTTGACGGCTCGGAGCCGCTAACGCTGGAAGATTGCGCAGTGATAGAACAGAGTAAGGCCAAACCGCAGGCAGCATGCGTAGCCGCTCTCAACAAGAGCGACCTGCCAATGCGCATGGAGGTAGCGGAGCTACAACGCAAGCTGGGTGACATCCCGGTAGTTGACACGTCAGCTGAAGTGCCGGAGGGGACAGCTAAGCTCGAAGCAAAGCTCGCTGAAGCTGCGCTAAGGGGTAAAGTGGCCCCGGCCAAGGGTGAGGGGATAGTGACGAGCCTGCGGCACCGCGACGCCTTGCAAAGGGCTGAGGAGCATGTGGCTGCCGCGCTAGAAGGCGCTGTGGGAGGGTTCGCTGCCGCTTTTATAGCGGTGGACTTGCACAGCGCCTTGAATGCCCTGGGGGAGATCACAGGTGAAACAGTCGGTGAGGATCTACTGGACGAGATTTTCCGCAACTTTTGCATTGGCAAGTGAGCCGACGTGAGGCTTTAGCGCACGTGTACAGTGTGCGGACTTACGTGCCGATGTAGTGTATGGCGGAAGTTGAGATGCGCGGCAAAGAAATGCCGCTTACGCGACCCGTGCGTAAGCGGCATTTCTTTGCGGCGACAAGCCGGAATTTACTTCTTTTTAGAGGTTGTACCGTTCTGGTTTTCCTGGTTCGGCCCTTGAGCGAGCTGAGCTTGCTGCGCGGTGCTCGTGGGCTGCGACTTGACGGGGATCCTGCGGGTCTCAGGTTTCACCTCAGGGAGCTTGGGCAGGGTGAGGGTGAGCAGACCATTGTTGAAGGAAGCATCTATACGCTCCGCGTCCACGTTGTCGGGCAGCCTGATGGCCCGACGGAAGGAGCCGTAAGAACGCTCCATGCGGTGATAACCTTCCTCCCTATTCTCTCGCTCAAACTTTTTTTCACCTTTGAGAACCAGTGTACCCTCCTGAAGGTAGATCTCCACGTCATCGGGGTTGATTCCCGGTAGTTCGGCAGTTACTGTGTACTCGTTGTTGCCTTCGCGGATGTCGATGGCCGGGTTAAAGATGGCGGTGTTTGTTGCCTGTACAAAGGGCAGGACAGATGTGCCTGCTTTGCCTGGCCAGTTCCAACGAGGGCCGAAAACATCGCCCAGCAAGTTATCCCAATCTTGCATCCAGTTGGTCATCTCGCGGTAGAGGCTGGGGAAAGATTCGTTGCCTTCAGGGGATCCTGAGGTGCGGTACAGAGAGTTTGAAGAAACGTCGCCTGTTCGCCTTACCAAATCCTTGGTGTTCATCTTAGTGTCCTCCTTTCATTATGCATCAAGGATGTACAAATCGGGGAGCTTTGCCCCTTTATTAGCACTCTGGCGCGCCGAGTGCTAATTTATTAATACCAAATTTGGCAATTTTTGTCAAGGGTTTTTGCGAAGATTTTGGCGATTTTCAGGGGTGAAACAATGTGGGGCAAGGAGATCACGCGTCACCACCCTCTCAAGGAGGGGTGGAGTAGTCCTCAAGGCGCGAGCACGAGGGGAGCACTAATGTGGCTTCAGCCTTAGGCACCCTCACCCCCAACTCCCACAAGGGGAGAGGGGGCTTTACTTTATTTGTGAGGGGAGATAGGGGAGACCCCAACATCCGCAAGCGGGTACCCACGTCTGGGGCTGTGTCCTTGCACCCTGCGCGTGATGAAGGGAGAGAGGGTTTAGATGGAGGTATAAGGGGTGTAGCAGCTGCACCTTGGGTCTGAACAGTTACGAGATAATGTATATTGCAATCAGCCTATATGTGCCTGGTATTATACTGAGTACGCCATGACCCTGCGGGGCACCGTTAATGATGCAAGTGGGAGGGGAGTTTGGGGAGGTGCCCGGCCTTTCCTTCGAAAACGAGCTATGAGGCGAAGCGTGAGCGTGATTTGCAGCAGATTGAGCAAGGAGCAGAAGCTCCTATTCATTACCCTCTCCGGGCTATTCTTCGTGGCTTTAGCCCTCTTGCTGCTCAGCGCGAACATGCAGAAAGGGCTGAACCACGACGAGTACATCTATGTTTCGTCGGGAAAGTTGCTCGCCTCAGGAGGATTGCTCCCATATAGAGACTATCCTTACCTGCAAATGCCCAACCTGGTATTTGTCTATGCTATCCTTTTCAGCTTTACGTCGCATCTGCTTCTAGCGGCGAGGCTCTTCTCAACGGCGTGCGCGCTACTCATTTGCGGGCTGCTTTTCTATACCTCCACTCGTCTATTTGGCGGTTATCATTACCTGCTCAGCTTTTTGATTAGCGTTAGCTCAGTTTTGCTGCTGGTGGCGAATCCTCTCTTTATTTACACCAGCGGCCTCGCCTGGAACCATGATTTTCCTCTGCTTCTCAGCGTAGCGGCTGCCCTGATCTGGTGCTATAAGAGAAGAACTACAGGGTGGCTAGTCCTTACCGGCTTACTCCTGGCCTTTGCTGTAGGCACGCGCCTCTCCTTCGCGCCACTCCTTCTCCCTTTCACCCTGGCAGTACTCATCGAGGTCAGGGCACACCGAGAAAAAGCCAGGAGGCAGCTTGCTCTTTTCGGACTTGGCGCTACAGCAGGTATCCTACCGGCGCTGGTGACTTTCGTGTTGGCCCCTCAACAATTCATTTTCGGCAACGTTGAATATCACCGGTTAAATGAGACCTATCGTAGCGCTTCAGGCTATACCCGCGCTATGACGCTCAGCGGCAAAGTGGATTACATGTGGCCGGTATTCGGCGAAGCGGGCACGTTTTTCCTGCTGGTTGCTGTCGGCAGCCTTGTAGCTATTGTAGTCATCCTGGTGAGATGGTGGCGGGTAAGACTCAAGGCGCAGGAAGAGTTCCTCTTCCTGGTGAGCCTCCTGCCCTTTTTACTGGCGGGTATCCTCGCCCCAACACCTTCCTGGTACCAGTACTTCTACGCGTTGACACCATTTCTTATCCTGGCACTCTTGTACGGAGTAAAGGCCGTTACCGCGTTACGTGAGAAAGGTAAATGGGGCATAACGATTCTTCCTCTGCTGGCAATTATCTCCATAGCGAATGGGCTTCCTGCATACACGGGGCTTGGCGGCGCGCTTTTACCTGAGCGGTGGGTGCCGAATGAGGTCCATCGAGCCGGATTAGAAATATCAGCAGCAAGCAAAGGTGAAGTGCTGACCCTAGCCCCCTTGCTTCCACTCGAAGGGGGAGCGGCAATATACCCGCAGTTTGTGACAGGGCCGTTTATCTGGCGCATCGGGCCATACCTGCCGCCGGGTGAGGAAAGAGCTATGGGCCTTGTAACGCAGCGCAACCTGGAGAGCTTTCTGAGCGCGCAGCCTCCGCAGTCTATCTATGTAGGCCGCGAGGCAGACCAGGAAGGGCCTCTGGCCGATTACGCGAGGGCGCACGGCTACAGCCCCAGAACACTCACCGATGGCACAACCCTCTGGCTAGCGCCGTAATCCCGGCTAAGACTCGTTACGGCCTGCTTCCGCTGCCGCAGGGCCTTGAGTTTGAGTGGCGATAGGGCCTGTATTGCCAACACCGGTAGCCGCGCCTGCGAAACGTGCCTGGAGAGGGCCTGTCGGCCTTGTCACACCCTGCCCACTCGCTGCGCCTTCCTGCGGCATACACTCGACGCAGAGAATAGTGTCGAAGCGCAGTAGGAGTTCACGCGCCTGGTCTGTGTCTACGTCTCTGTACTTATAGGAAGATCCTCTAAGCGCGGTTGCGCCGTCGTTCAAGTACGCAAGGAAGTCCTGCTTGAGCGACAGGTAATCATCCTGATCGAGATCATAGTGGCGCGTATGTACAGTCTCACCTTCACCCCGCGCAAATGAAATTAGCACTCGCATAATGTAGCCTCCGAGAAGGTAAGCTAAGGACTGGGGTTACGGCACAAAAGGCTGCGGCTGTAGATTTACTTCCACATTTGTTGTGCCGGAGTCCAGGGTTGTGACGGAGACAGTTACGATCTCTTTATCGTGGCCTGCTATGTAGCCTCTACCCCCGCTGCCATTATCTACGTAGCGTATGCCTGTTTCTCGGACGAAGCTCAGAACGATAATGCCCGGAGCCGGGGTATCCATCCGGCCAGGCTGGAAGCCATATTTTTCCTTGAGAACGTTTTTATAGAAAGATAGCACAGCTTCAGGCGGATCGCCAGTTGCGAAAGCAAAGTTCATCAGCCGGGCAGCGCGGTCCAGGTCTGTTATTGTTGGGCTTGCAACGCCAACTACTGTCGCGGGCGCAAGATTCGCAGGCATCGGTGTGGCAAGACGCCTGAAAGCTTGTGCTAAAGGGTAAAGGGGCAAGCTGGAGAGAGCAGGCACGGCAGCGGGGCGAGTTGACAAACCCCAGATGAAGAGGGAGGATGAGGATACCGTGAGGATAGCTGCAAGCAACAAAGGCGCTAATCTACCATAGCGGCGGGCGTAAACACCATGCCCGGCGGAACTCTTCCCGCTCTCTTTCGCCATGAGCCTCCTCCTTAGAAAGCAACCATCCGCAGGCTGCCGACCCCTCACCCCTGCCGTTATATGTTTAGTAAATCAAGAGAAAAAGAGCAATCAGACAACCATGTTCCGCTCATGCTCCGTCGTGCGCCTCCAGTAGCGGCCACCACTGATATTGTTCCAGGTCTACAGTGTAGTCGGGCTTTACGTGTACATTATCAGACTCGAGTTCTAGCTTGTGCTGCTCAAAGCCGCCCCAACTATATGTGGGGGCCAGGCGGCCCCACCTGTTTACTACTCGCTGGCAGGGAACATGGGCCGAAGGGGGAGTGTTGTAGAGCACGGTGCCCACCGCCCGCGCCCCATAGGGCACGCCGATCATAGCCGCCACCTGCCCGTAGGTGACGACTTTTCCTGCGGGCACAGACCTCACAAAGGCCCACACCCGCTCGCGGAAATTACTGTCGGCTTCTATCTTAGGCTCAGGCATGGGTAAGTACCAATTATGAATTGACGGTAAGCTGGCATCGGAGTGGGAATAAGGCAAACAGTCGCCGGCAAAGCGCTCCCGCACCTCAATTCATAACTACGTAAACCCCCCCCTTCGGCGTGCGGAACTACTTGATTTCGGCCTTCGCGCCTTCACCTTCCAACTTGGCTTTGGCGGCCTCCGCCTCGTCCTTGGTCACGCCTTCCTTGACGGGTTTGGGTGCCGCCTCCACAAGGTCTTTGGCTTCCTTCAGGCCCAGGCCTGTAAGCTCGCGTACTATCTTGATGACCTGGATCTTGTTCGCGCCAAAGTCGGTCAGGATAACGTCAAACTCGGTCTTCTCTTCCTCGGCAGGAGCCGCGCCCGCGCCGTCGCCACTTGCGCCCGGCATCATACCGGGCATCATGCCGCCCATCATCACGGGGGCTGCGGCGCTAACGCCGAAGGCCTCTTCGATGTCCTTGACTAGCTGCGACAGTTCGAGTACTGTCATGTTTTTGATCGCATCGAGCATTTCTTCGCGGGAAAGTGTTGTCGCCATTCTTAGTTTTCTCCTTTTGGTTTAGCTTTTGATTATGCTATTGCAGGCTCAGCTTCGGGGGCTGCGCCGTCGTCTCCCTGGCTGCTAAGCTGGTCCAAACGCGCTTGCAGCGCGTAGGCCAGGCTGCGAATCGTGCCGTTTAGCACATTGGCGAAGTTGGTGATAGGCGCCTGGAGTGAACCCAGCACCTGCGCGAGATATTGCTCGCGGCTCAGTAGCTTTGTAAGGTCATTCACCTGGTCGGCGCTGAGCATCGTCGAACCCATCAGGCCGCCACGAATCTGTAGGATCCTGGACGTTCTGGCGAAATCGCCGAGTACCTTAGCAGCGCCCGGTATATCGTCGCCCACAAAGGCGATGGCTGTTGGGCCATCGAGCATGGCTTGTATATCCTGCATTCCTGCGCGGCTGGCTGCTAGCGTGGTCAGCGTGTTCTTAGAAACGTGGTACTCCACGCCTTTGTCGCGCAACTGGCGGCGCAAGTTGGTGATATCCGACACAGTCAGGCCCCGGTAGTCTGTGAATATCAGCACATTGCTCCTTGTGAAGAGATCGTGCAGTTCCTTAACTGTCTCTCGCTTCCTTGTTGTTGGCATATTTGTCACCTCCTCCCACATCCTGTTAGCGCCTGCTCTTTGTCGAGCAAAGCGGAATAAAAAGCCCCATGCCTCAGAATAGAACCGAGGCATGGGGAGATAAATCGCCATGAACGCCACTCTAACAGGGAACATCGCCCCTGTTGAGATGTTGTTTATGCCTCGGCGGGCTGGTGTATTAAGCGTATAAACGCGCCGGCTGTCTCGGGCTATATATTTGTCAAGCTGTTGGTATAAGCCAACGCCCCATTATACACAAAGTTGGGCCTGGCGTCAAACTCATTTTTCAGCGTAAATGTTCAGAGTAAGGGTGGAGCAATCGTCAAGAGGCAACTGTGCGGGCATACCTACCCTCACCCCATGCCCCTCTCCCATGAAG
>DAHVFG010000091.1:0-11677 GCA_027317125.1 Chloroflexota bacterium
GGAGAGGGGGCTAAGCTAGCCCCTCCACCCTTAGTCTGAACACTTACTTGTTACGGTAAATGTTCAGAGTAGGGTGGAAAGGCAAGCCCCTGACGAGGTTACAGGGATAATTAAAGCCCCCTCTCCCATGAAGGGAGAGGGGGTTTGGGGGTGAGGGTGCGTGAGGAGAGGATACACCCGCACGGATGCCCCAAGAAGGTTGCGCCACCCTGTTCTGAACATTTACGGCACGAGTTGCTTTGACACTCCGGTACCCTTGTGCTATCATCATCCGAGACGACTCTGTAATCCCCCGCAGAAGGTTGGGTCTCAGGTGTTGATCTATTTGGCCGGACAAAGTTAAAGAGAGTGTTTGTAGCTACTGCGGGCAGCGACATATATAGAGACAGCTTCTATGTCATTCAGCAGAACGGTCCGTGTGATTGGCATGCTGCTTTTCGCTGCGGCAGGTTTCCTTCTGGCCCTCTACTTGTCTCCTGTACTCTACGGCGATAGCCCGAATAGCTTTTCCGAGCTTGTGCTGCCCCTCACTATTGTGGGGGCAATCGTGGGCCTTATGGCTACGCCTTATTTGACCGTTTATCCCCTGCGTGCTGCGCGTAACCGCCTGCGGCTGATGCCGGCGACCGACCTCCTCTGGGCCACGCTGGGCCTCTTCGTGGGGCTTGTGCTGGGTGCGCTCATCTCGTGGCCGCTCAGCATACTGCCAGGGTGGGTCGGACGGGTTGCTCCCACAGTAGCGACGCTGCTCCTTGCGTGCGTGGGCGTTTACGCCGCTATCTTGCGCAAGCGCGACCTGCTTGACACGTTACACTCTGTGCGAGGGACCGTGCCCTCTCAAGCGATAACCGGCAGCAAGGTGCCGCAAATTGAGAGCATGTTCATAAATGGCAACCAGCCTGGCGATAATTCACACGCAGGCGAGAAGATACAGCTCGATAAGTACCTCCTTGTGGATACCAGCGCAATTATTGACGGGCGCATAGCGGATATAAGCAAAACGGGCTTTATAGATGGTACACTGCTCGTGCCACGCTTCGTCCTCAATGAATTGCAGCACATCGCCGATTCGCCCGATCCACTGCGTCGTGCTCGCGGGCGGCGGGGGTTGGATATGCTCAACCGCCTACAAAAAGAAGCTGTAGCGCCTATCCAAATAAGCGAAGTGGATGCCGAAGACATTCCTGAGGTGGATGGTAAGCTGGTGAAGATAGCGCGGGTTTACAGGTGCCCTGTTATCACCAACGACTTCAACCTTAATCGGGTCGCCGAGATCCAGGGCGTCAAGGTGCTGAACATCAACGAGCTTGCGAACGCCGTCAAGCCGGTGGTGATCCCAGGCGAGGAGATGAACGTGCGTGTTATACAAGAAGGGAAAGAGTTGGGGCAAGGGGTCGCCTACCTGGACGACGGCACGATGGTGGTGGTTGAGAATGGCAGAAAGTACCTGCACAACGACGTTGAAGTGGTAGTGACTCGCGTTCTGCAAACAGTGGCGGGCCGAATGATATTCGCGCAAATGAAAAATGGGCGAAGCTGACCAATTATGTATCACTTCGCGCCGAAAGCGGGGCAGGAGCAACTATGAGCAACATGGCAGCCGTTATAGTAGCTGCGGGGCAGAGCCAGAGGATGGGTGGGGTTGATAAGCAGCTTCGCACGGTTGGCGGGTTGCCGGTGCTGGCGCGCACGGTGGCGGCCTTTGAGGCGTGTGAGTATGTAGGTGCAATCGTGCTGGTAATCAACCCTGACAACATGGCCGGGGCTGCGGAGCTTGGCGTTACATATGGCTGGAAGAAGGTGCGGTCTATGGTGCCTGGCGGTGAGCGCAGGCAAGACTCTGTACTGGCGGGGTTGAAAGCAGTCAGGGCTTTGGGGCGCGACGGCACCCCGTATGAGTGGGTGGCGGTGCATGATGGAGCGAGACCCCTTGTGACATCGGAGCTGATAAGTCGCGGGTTAGCGGCAGCGCAGGAGGTTGGCGCGGCTATAGCGGCTCTCCCTTCCACCGACACAGTCAAGACAGTAGACGCATCAGGCACGATAACGGGCACGCCTGAGCGGAGCAACCTGTGGCTGGCGCAAACGCCGCAGGTGTTTCGTCTTTCGCTGATACTGGGCGCATATGATGCGCTGGAAGGGAACGAAGATGAGGCGGGAACTACAGATTGCGCGCGTGTGCTGGAGCTTGCGGGGCGCGCGGTAAAGGTCTTTGAGGGAGAACGAACCAACATCAAGATAACCACACCCCTCGATTTGCGCCTGGCGGAGGCGATACTCAGGGAACAAGGGGAGGCATTCAGGAGTTAGGATTAGTAGTTGGATAGAGTGTCACCAGTGACTGCATATCGTGTGGGCTTTGGGTACGACGTACACAGGCTAGTAGAGGGGCGGGCGCTTATAGTGGGTGGCGTTGAGGTGCCTTTCGAGCGGGGGCTGGAGGGGCACTCTGACGCCGATGTGCTGCTTCATGCGCTTATTGATGCGCTCCTCGGCGCGGCCGGTCTTGGTGATATAGGCGCACATTTCCCTTCCAGCGACATCTCTTTACAGGGTATATCAAGTGTGGATATGCTCAGACGCGTGATGGCGATGGCTAAAGAGGCCGGGTGGCATGTGGAGAACATAGACAGTACTATCGTGGCGCAACAGCCGCGCCTCTCCTCCTACGCGCCAAAGATGAAGGCTGCGATAGCTGCGGCGCTCGGCATTGAGGAAGGCAGAGTCAACGTCAAAAGCAAAACCACCGATGGCCTGGGCTTCACAGGCGCGGGCGAGGGAATGGTGTCTTACTGTGTGGTCATGCTGGCAGGACAGCAAGAAGCCAGCACGCCAGAAACTGGAGTTGCAACGGACGGCACAAGCCCACCATGAGAGCAGTTATACAGCGCGTGCGGCACGCCAGCGTGGTAGTTGGCGGCGAGGTTGTAGGCCAGATCGAAGCCGGGCTGATGGTGCTCCTTGGGGTTGGGCGTGACGACAGCGAGGAAGATGCGCGCTATATCGCAGGCAAGACGGCAGGTATGCGCGTATTCTCCGACGCGGAGGGCAAGTTCAACCTGTCGCTTGTTGATGTGGGTGGGGCGATCCTGCTCGTATCGCAGTTTACCCTTTATGCCGATACGCGAAAGGGGCGCAGGCCATCCTTCCTCGATGCCGCCCCTCCTGAGATGGCAGAGAGCCTGGTAGAAGGCTGTGCCACACTGCTTCGCGAGGCGGGCATCCGGGTAGAGACAGGACGCTTCGGCGCACAGATGGAAGTATCCCTACTCAACGATGGGCCGGTAACCATCCTACTCGACAGCGCCGAACGCTGATCAACGAGCAAGGAGTGCAGAGGAATGAGTGGATTATCGCCGCCTCAGCCCTCTGCACTCCTTGCCTGACATTGTGGTAAGATAAGGCTGCAACGCTCGCAATAGGCAAGGGTAGAGAGAGAGCAGGGCACAAGAGTAGGAGCCTTCCAGTATGATAACCACGCCGACTGCAACTACCGACCCGATAATCTCGCGGCTGCGTCCGCGTAGCGTAGGAGAGATACTTGACCAGGCGTTTCGCCTTTATCGCAAGCACTTTCTAACCTTTCTTGCGATCATCGCTGTGATATACGTGCCGCTCCAGTTGGCAGTGCAGGTAGCTACGCTGGCCCTCATTGGCTCAAGCAATCTCAGCGCTACGTCAGCTCTGGGTAGCAGCGGCTATTCTTATACGACAACTAACGAGCTGGCGCTCACCGAGTCATTGCTAGGGCTGGTGGTGATAGTGCTGGCTGTAGCGGCAGGATTGCTGCAATACCTGAGCCAGGGTGCGCTTACAGCGGGGGTGGCGGATAGCTATTTGGAGAGGCCGGTGAGCTTTGGCGGCTCGTACCGGCAAATGCTCAAGCGTATAGGCCCGTTGTTTGGCATCATAGGCTTACAGGTGGCAGTATGGATAGCCATTGCTTCTCCTGTTGCCCTCTTATTTATTGTAGGCTTAACCGCCGCTGGGCTAGGCGCTTCCAATGCCGGTGTGGGCTTTGGCGCTGCGTGTCTGGGGCTTTTCTTGCTGCTTCCATTAGGTATCCTCTTCTTTTATATAGTAGTGCGCCTCGCGGTGGTGATACCCGCTGTTATGGTTGAGAAGCTCGGCCCTGTGCAGGCGTGGAAGCGAAGCTGGCGGCTGGTGATGAACTACTGGTGGCGCACCCTCGGTATAATAATAGCCCTCAGTTTGCTCGGCGCTGTAGTCTCTGCGGGCCCCGCCTATCTTATCCAGATGCTGGTGCTGCTGGCTGTAAAGCTTGATCCTGTGGTATCACAAGCCTTGCTGGGTGGCGTGCAGATATTGACAGGCCTTGTCTTCGTTCCGCTACAGTTGATAAGCATGACCCTCTACTACTTCGACTTGCGGGTTCGGAAGGAGGGCTTTGATATCGAAACCGCTATAGAGCAAAGGTATTGGCCCGGCGCGGGAGGGATGATGCCACAGACCGCTATGGCTGGGGTTTATCCGCAGTATGGGCAGACCAACCAGGGCATGATAGCGCCGCCGGCGCTCGGCTATGGCGCGCCACAGCCCACATATCAGCAGGGCGCGTACAAGCAAGGAGGCATAGCTGACCCGATAGAGCCGGTGTATGGGCAGCCCGCGACAATAGAAGGTTACGCACAGCCTTCCGGCGCACCAGAGGCGGGAAATGATACTGCGCCGGGCAATATAACGCCTACAGCGCCCGAGCAGGCTCTACAGGCTCCGCAAATGCCGCCACCAACAGTAGCAGTAGCAAACAGAGCGTACGGGCAAAGCACGGCTCCGGTGCCTGACTGGTTGGCCCGCGTCAGAGAGAAAGAGGCGCGTGCAGACATAGAAGGCAGCGCAAGAATAAAGAGCGAGGCGGCAGCGCCAGAGCAGACGATGGAAGCCAGCGACGCACCACCCGAACAAAGACCGGAGTAATGAGAAATCGTTGGCTGGGATTAGAGAGGATAGAGGTGCGCCGGCGGCTGGCGGCTGGCGGAGTTGCCACCGTTGTGGCTGTCTTTTTACTCTGGTTCTTCCTCTTTCGCACGCCGCCTGGGGCTACACCGCCAGCAGGATCGCCACCGTCTCGGCCCGCGCTGGGCCAGGTAATCTCCTATGAGAGCTATGCCTCAGCCGTTGGCGAGGCACTTGCTGATGTACGCACAGCCAGCGCTGTCTCCGGCGATGCGCGCAAGAAGGCTGTGCAGGCCGCAAGCAAAGCCCTGGAAAAGGTTGAAGGGGCAGATATACAGGTAGAAGGCGCAATTGGCGCAGCAGAGATAGACAACAGGCGCATCCTATCAGCATTGAGTGAGAGCGACCCGAAGCTGGAAGGGATCGAGAGCAGCCTGGCGACGCTCAACCAGGAGCTTACGAACCGCAAAGGGGAATACCAGGCAGGCACGCTTCCCGGCGACAGGGCAGAGAGCGAGTTAAAAAGTGTGCTGAGCGATGCCGCTTTCAACTATGAGCAGCAGCTATCGCCTTTGCAGCGACTGGCGCGATGGTTGTCGGGAGTGACGGGCCAGGCTGACCCCGGCGACACGCTATGGCGCTGGATAACGGCGCTGGTGGCAGGGTTGGCTGCGGGGATCGTCACCTTCCTGTCGAGCAGTGGCCTCGGAAATATATGGGTGCGGCTGGGGCTGTCGGCGCTGGTAGGGCTTGTTGCTGGCGGCTTATTCTTTGATAGCCTGGGTGCGCTGGGCACGACGATAGAGGTGCTTGGAGCTGTGGGGCTGGTGGTGGCGGCTGTGGCTGTGGCGCTCATCTTCTCAGGAGTGGGCAGGGCGTCGACGCCTGCACGTCCCAGAGGTATTTCTGAGCTTGCGGTGGTGCTTGGCATGAGCGCGGGTGAGGCTCGACATAAGGCAGAGGAGGCGGCATCGGCGGGAGATTACCACCTGGCTATTCGCTACCGATGCCTGGCTGTGCTGTTGACGCTGGACGAAGCGGGGATGCTCCACTTCGACAGGGCGGCCACCAATCGCGAATACCTCTTCCGTGCACAGGGCGCGCTGCACGACGAGCTACAGCCGCTCCTTGATCGCTTTGATGCTATATGGTACGGCGGCGCGCCCACCAGCCAGGAGGAATGGCAGGGATATAATGTACGCTCGACGGCCATCGAGAGCAGGGTAGCCGCTCAAGTTGGCACGCAGCCAGGTGGCCGCAAGGTGCAGAGGAGTCCGGCGTGAGCGCAGGCGCTAGCTCAAGGCGTTCGGGGAGCAAGCTCGGAGATTTAGCTATCATAGGGGTGATGATTATAGCGCTCTTTGCAGGGCTGATCTGGCTCACCGGGCAAGGCGGCACGCCCGATACGCCGGAGAGCGCGGGGTCGTCGTTGAGTGCGGGAGCACGCGGGGCGCTCGCGCTCTACAGATGGCTGGAGAAAGCAGGTTTTCAGGTTGAGCGCACGCAGGGCGGGCAGCAATTCCCTCCCGACGTTGACACTTTATTCATGATCAACCCGAACGGTGATTTCCCTGAGGGGCAGGCGGGGAGCGTGCGCAGGTGGGTGGAGGAAGGGCACACCCTCGTGCTGGCGCTCGGCGGGCGTGCAGGCGACTTGAGCACGGAGTTGGGGGGCGAGCACCCTATGCTGCGCGAGCTTGGGGTGGATGTTGCTGTGTCGGCGGGCTATTCAAGCACGGTGCCTCTTTCGCAGCCCTTTTTCAACAGGCCTCCGCTCGGTAATGTGGATTTGCCGGGGAGTCTCAGCTTGGACGTGCCGTTGAGCAATACAGTAGTGCTGGCGTCCGCAAAAAGCGATAACGGCAGCCGCTTGCCGTTGGCCGCAGTAATGAAGCTGGGAGGGGGTCGCGTCTTTCTGCTCGCCGGTGATTATCCGCTCAGCAACGAGGGGATCAGGCAGGAAAGCAACTGGGCGCTGGTTTACAACATGGTGCAGATGTCGGGGGGTAAACGCGTGGCCTTTGACGAAGCGCACCACGGCCAGAGCGTAGGGGGCGACCTGATTGCGCTGGTAACGAACAATGCATGGGGTTGGGCGCTGATCTACGGAGTGCTGGCGATAGCGGCTTATGTTTTTTGGAGCGCCCGCCGTCTCGGGCCGCCTGTGCCTGTGAGGAAAGCAGACCAGAGGCGGCCAACAGCGGAGTATGTAAACTCTGTGGCCGCCCTCTTCAGGAGAGCACGCAAGCCCGGTTACGCAGCCGAGAGGTATCTGCAATACTTCAAGCGCACTCTCTCGCGCCACGCCGAGCTTGACCCGTTTCTTACCGACGCCCGCTTTGTGCAGGCGCTGGCCGAGCGGGGCAGGCACAGCTTCAACCAGGAAGAGATGCTACACGCCATCGAGCGCCTGCGACGGCTAGAGGGCAATGCCACAGGCGGCGAGAGCTTCGAGATGGCAACACTAAAAGCGATCCGAGAAGCCGAGAAAGTGCGTCGGGAGGCGCTGGGGTTGGAGGTTAGTATCTGACCCCAGCCACTTTTCATGCGCCTGCTGCTGCTTCCTGTGGCTCATCGCCCACTTCCGGTTCACTTGCCTGCGACTGCTGAGATGACGTTACGCCGAAAAAGACGCTTGCCGCCACGCCTAGCAGACCTGGGATGAGCAGCCAGCGCGGTAGACGAATACCCAGCAGGCCATCTAGAGAATAGCGACCGGAACCCGCAAGAGCAATAGCCAGGGCAGCGGACGTGTTTATGAGGGGCAATTCGGCCCCACCCTTCGATACCCAGATTGGCTTGCCCCAGTGCGCCTTTGCGGTCGCCATGCTCATCGCGCCTATCACCGCCAGAGCGCCAACCGGATTGAGAAGGCCGAGCAGCATGAGCAAACCGCCGCCGAACTCTGATAGGCTCGCGCTAAGTGCCCAGGGGCGACCGGGACGTAGCCCCATCGACTCGAGCCAACCGCGTGTGCCTTCCAGCCCGGACCCTCCGAACCAGCCGAATAGTTTCTGCGAGCCATGCCCCGCCATAAGTGTGCCTACAGTCAGCCGCAAAACCAGTAAAGCCAGACTTCCCATTGTATTCCCCCTTCGTGATGCCATTCTTTTGAAGTGTTCAAGTCTATGCAACCTTATCTTCTCTACTGCAACCTGTGTGCCAGACCAGTAGCACCCTGTCCCGGGCCCATGTTCGTGGTAGGGCACTGACTGTGTGCTATACTATCGGCTGTGTGAGTTATGGGTGTGAGGGAAGGGGCAACGGCATGGCGTAGGAATCTCTTCTGCTAACGCTAGCTGTGGGATAAGATATGAGTAACAGCGGGTAGATTCACGGGAGATTGATAGTGTGAAAGCCTTAGATGCAGTTATAAAAGTTTTGCAGGACGAATGTAGACCGCTGCGCATAGACGAGATAACTCGGCGCATCCTAGAGCAAAATCTCTGGCAAACGAACGGGCAAACACCTGAGGCGACAATAGAGTCCAGGATCGCGGTGGATATAAAGGAGCATGGAACATCTTCACTTCTTCAGAGGGTAGATAAAAGGATCTTTGCCCTGCGGTCATGGCACCTTCCAGAATACTTCAGCAAACCATTTCACAAAAAGACGCCAATTTCTGAACTTCCTCAGGCTGCTGAGCCTTTAAGTTGTGTGCAGACGGAAGCTCCTACCTCTGTGTCATTCACGGACGCGGCCAAGCAGATTCTCGAGCAATATGGCAACAGACAACCAATGAATTACCGCGATATTACTGACAGAGCACTACAACTGGGTCTGATCAGGACGCGCGGCCAAACACCTGCCCAGACAATGTATGCACAGATTCTTACCGAGATTGAGCGTAATCAGAAGCGAGGGGAATCAGGTAGATTTACTAAGCACGGGCGTGGCATGATCGGACTTAACAATTGGACCGATGTTGGCCTCGCTGGTGAAATCGAGCAACATAACAATGAAGTTCGGCAAAAGCTGCGTGAGCATCTTCACGCAGTAGCTCCGGAAGAATTTGAGGACCTAATAGGTTCACTGCTTACCAAGATTGGCTTCGAGTCTGTACAGGTTACCAGCCGCAGCAATGATGGCGGTATAGATGTGAGAGGCACACTGGTCGTAGCAGGTGTCATAAGAACCAACATGGCGGTGCAAGCAAAACGCTGGAAATACAACGTGCAAGCACCTATTGTCCAGCAGGTGCGGGGTAGCCTCGGTACCCACGATCAAGGGCTGATCATTACCACGAGCGACTTCAGTTTAGGCGCGCGAAAAGAAGCGGAAAGATCAAATGCTGTGCCGGTGGCTCTAATGAACGGAGAGCAGTTAGTGACACTGCTTGTTGAGTACACTATCGGCATCACGAGAACTACATACGATCTTATCGAATTAGGGTCCCTTGACGACGAATAGAGTGTTTTACCCTTTTACGCTAATCCCTGATAGCTAAGGAGACAACAATTGCCGCTGATAGACCTGTATCGCGCTCTCGACACTGAGAGGCGCAAAGTAATTGTCGGCCAGCAGTGGACCTTTGATTTGCTGCTGGTAGCCCTGCTTACTGATGGGCACGTTTTGCTTGAGGGGGTGCCGGGCGTCGCTAAGACGCTGATGGCGCGCACGCTTGCGACCTGCTTGCGGGCTGATTTCAAGCGTATACAATTCACCCCCGACCTGATGCCATCAGACGTGGTGGGCACAAATGTCTTTGACCTGGCGAGCAGCACCTTTTCGCTGAGGCGCGGGCCTGTCTTCACCAATATCATGCTTGGAGACGAGATAAACCGCGCTCCCGCAAAGACGCAGTCGGCGCTTCTTGAGGCTATGGAAGAGCGGCAGGTGACTATAGATGGCGTGAGCCACCCTCTGCCCGACCTCTTTATGGTGATAGCCACACAGAACCCCGTCGAGTACGAAGGCACATATCCTCTCCCGGAAGCGCAACTGGATCGCTTTCTTTTCAAGGTGCTGGTAGACTACCCGACGCACGACGAGGGAATGCAAGTGCTGAGGAACTATCAGGCGGGCTTCAACCCCCGCAGTCTATCGCAGTCGGGCGTACAGGCGGTGGCTGACGATGCCTCCGTCAAAGCTGCCCGGCAGGAGATAGCTGCCGTCAAGGTGGCTGATGCCGTTCTCGATTATATCCAAAGAATTGTGGACGAGAGCAGGAGGTCGCCCGACCTCTCGCTTGGCGGATCTCCACGCGCCGCTATCGCACTCTTGCAGACGAGCAAGTGCCTTGCCGCCCTGCAAGGTAGAGACTACGTAGTGCCGGACGACATCAAGACCCTGGTAACGCCTGTAATGAGGCACCGCGTGATCCTCAAGCCTGAAGCTGAGATAGAAGGTCTCAACCCGGACCGTGCGCTTGAGAGAGTGCTGGGCCGTGTGGAAGTGCCACGGTAATTATGAATTATGAATTAGCAATTGTGAGCATTGGGATGTGAAGTGAGGAGGGGAATTATGAGGGACAATACTGTTCAGCAGAAGGCGTTCGAGTTTGCTTTGCAGGTGATCAACCTGTATTGCAGGCTTAGAGACAATCGAGAGTATGTGCTGTCCAAGCAGTTGTTGAGAAGTGGACCCAGTATAGGAGCCAATGTGGAGGAAGCGCTTGGGGACCAGAGCCGTAACGATTTTATAGCGAAAATGTCCATCGCTTATAAAGAAGCACGAGAGACGCGATATTGGCTGCTACTGCTTCAAGCTTCGCAACTCGCCAGGATAGATGTGTCGCAAGAACTATCCCAGGTCGAGGAATTGCTCCGACTACTCACCTCCATAATCAAAACAACACAGCAAACACCCAACCAGACGAATCGCAATCGGAACCAACTACCAGCAACTGATAATGCCTAACGTGAATTCATAATTACCGTGATTACCCGTCGCGCGCTCTACTTGCTACTCCTTGTTGCGCCTATTCTGGCGCTGGGGACTATTAGCTCTGCGGCTTACTGGGGGGCCGGGCTATACGCGGTTGGGCTGCTAGGGCTGCTGGCGGCTGATTTCGCGCTTTCTCCCAAGCCTGGCGACTTCAGGCTTGTGCGGGAGAACGACCCCAAGCTGTCGCTGGGTGCGGATAACGCTGTAAGTATTGTCGTGCGCAGGTTGGGTGCGCCTGAGATGCCCGGTGTGCGCGGCAGGGGGGTGCCCTTCATCATCAGGGATGAGCCGCCTGAGGAGTTTATTATCAGCGAGATGTTCTTGGCTGGAACCATCGGGCCTGGCGAGCAGTTGGTGGTGCACTATCCAGTCAAACCGCTCAGGCGCGGTGATTACAGCTTTGGGGAATGCAATCTGCGCTATACGGGAGTGCTGGGGCTTGTTGTGAGGCAGCACCGCGATCCGGTCAACGCGCCTGTGAAAGTTTATCCGAACCTGCTGGAAGTGCGTAAATACGAGCTGCTAGCGAGGCGCGACCAACTTTTTGAGATAGGGCTGAAGAACGCACGCAGGCTCGGAGAAGGCACCGAGTTCGAGCGACTGCGCGACTACGAGCACGATGATGATTACAGGCGGATCAACTGGCCCGCCACAGCGCGGCTGCACAAGCCAATTACCACCGACTACCAGCCTGAGCGAAGCCAGAGCGTGATAATCATGCTCGATGCCGGGCGGTTGATGACCGCGCCGCTCGGCCCGCTCTCAAAGCTCGATTATGCTATCAACACAACGCTTCTGCTCGCTTACGTGGCTATCGTGCGCGGCGACCGTGTAGGGCTGCTCACCTTCACCGACACGGTGACGGGCTATTGGG
>DAHVFG010000092.1:0-11652 GCA_027317125.1 Chloroflexota bacterium
TTGGGGAAGGCTGGTGCGCGCTACGGTTCAGCATCTAAACGTTGACAGGAAAGTGGGTATCCGCTACTGGGAAGTGTGGAACGAACCGAACGAATGGGACTTCTGGCAGGCGAGCTTTCCCGACTATCTTAAGCTCTACGACACTACTGTAGCCGCCGCCACCTCCGCCGACCCGACGATTATGATCGGAGGCCCATCTCTTTCCCGCTTTTCAGCCGACCACCTGCGCGTCTTCCTCGATCATGAGGCATCTCTCGGCGCTAAGGGGCGCGTTGACTTCTTATCGTGGCACTCGTATGGGCAAGCGCCTGAGGAGATTGCCGCTGATATACGGCAGGTGCGCGCCATTGCCGCCGAATACCCGCAGTTTCGCCCGCAGCTAATTGTGAGCGAGTTCAATGTGCGCCAGGGAGGGCAGGGGGACACAAGCGCTAACGGCTATACTGATAAGGTGGAAGGGGCTATCTCATTCCTCTCTTCTATCGAAAGTATGCAGAGAGAGCGTCTAGACCAGGCGCTGCTATTTGAGTTGAAGGATGGGGCAGGACCTCAGTCATTCTGGGGGAGGTGGGGCATTCTCACCAACGATGGCCAGCCCAAGCCGATCTACTATGCGCTTGAGGCGTACCGGAATCGCCCGGCGGGGATGCTCCCTGTCACGCTGACCCAAGGCCAGGAAGATGGCAGTGTGGGGATGATGGCCTTCGGCAGCCCACAGAAAGCGCTGCTGATCCTCTGGTACAAAGGAGAGGCCGAGGCTAGAATAAAGGTGAGTTTGCCCGATAGCTTCTCATCATCGCAGTTCGACGTCACTCTCTTCGACAAAACCCATAATAACCCCGCGATCAGCGGCGACCCCCGCCTTACGAGATGGCTACAGCGCAGCGCGGGCGACCTGCTTTTCGACATGCAGCCGAGCTCGCTTATGCTGATTAGCTCACGCTAGGTCAAGGTGATGAAAACTCCGCTCAGCAGACAGGTGCCTGTAGTGTGGCTGTTGATGGTGATGATTGTGCTGGCGGCAGCGACTATTATCTGGTGGGTGACGGTGATGGACGCTGCACCATCAGGAGCAATCCTGATAAAGAGTGTAACGCAAGCAAGCTCTACACCAATCGCCCAGGCAGTTGCGGAAGACACGCCTACGGAAACTCGGGGTAGCGCCGGCGCGTCGAGGACCGCAACGGCCATCGCGCCGGCGCAGAGAGAGCTTACTACAGCAACGCCGCAGATGATCGGGGCCTACATCAGCGGAGCAGTCGTCCGGCCCGGCCTCTATATGCTGCCGGCAGGCTCACGTGTACAGGACCTCGTCTTAGCAGCAGGAGGAGCAACGGGCAACGCAGATATGGAGCAAGTGAACCTGGCCGCACGCATCACGGATGAAGAGCATATCACCATCCCCCGCAAAGGGGATGCCCAGGCCGCGCCTGTCACACCCCAACTCGCGCCGAGGCCCACGGCGACCACCGTCAAGTCGCGAGCAACAGCCGCACCAACCAAAGCAGCAACAACAGCTAAAGTAAACATCAACAGGGCGAGCGCACAGGAGATGGAGGTCCTCCCAGGGATTGGGCCTGTTATATCGGCGCGCATAGTCGCATACCGTGAGGCGAACGGCCCCTTCACCACTGTTGACGACCTTGAGAAAGTCGCAGGAATAGGAAAGGCAACTCTCGCCAGGCTTAGAGAGTTAGTAACCGTTGGGCCGTAACGAAGGCAAGCTCATGAATTAGCAATTGCGGTAATCAAGCTCATAATTTATAATTCATACTCATAACTCGTAATTGGCAAAAATAAGAGGAGGCAGAATTATGTCCATCTTGACACGCATTTCGACCCTGATAAACGCCAACATTAACGCGATGATTGACGCCGCGGAAGACCCCCAAAAGATGGTCGAGGAATATCTTCGACAGATGCAAGCAGAGCTTTCCGAGGCGCGCGCTGCCACGGCTATGGCGATGGCCGACGAAACGCGGTTGCGCTCCCAGTATGAGCAGAGCAAATCGCAGGCAGATGACTGGCAGCAAAAGGCCGAGCTTGCAGTTCAGCACAATGATGACGAGCTGGCAAAGGAAGCCCTTACGCGCCGCGCCACAGCCCAAAAGCTAGTGGACACCTATAACGCGCAGTGGACCGCCCAGCACGACCAGGTGCAGGAGCTACGCGACGCCCTCGCCAAGCTGGAGGCCAAGATCGCCGAAGCAGAAGCCAAGCGTGACATTGTGATCGCCAAGACAAGGCGAGCAACCACACAGGAAGCCATCACCTCGGCGATGCAGAGCGTTCAGGGTACGACTGCCGATGAAAGCCTGGGCAGGCTTGAATCGCAGGCCGACGAGCGTCTGGCACGTGCACAGGCGATGGCGCAACTGAGCAGTCAGGACCTTGACAGCCGCTTCTCCGACCTCGAAACAGAGCAGCAAGTGAATAGCGACCTCGCCGATCTCAAGAAGAAGTACGGCAAAGGGTAATTGCGACTCACAAGTAGGGAGGACTGAGGATATGGCAACCCGCCGCAGCAGTGGTCGCTCGGAACTCCGCGAAGTTGAAGGATAGCTCACTGGCGCAGAGGCCTAAAAGCATAAAAGCGTATGTGTTGTTGCAGGTGCTGGTGCTGGTGACTTGCTGGGCGTGGTTTGTTTCCATTTGCCTGGTAGCGGTCTTTGCCTACTCTATGACCGACTTCGAGTGGTGGATACTCTTCGCCGCGGCCTTCGCAGGTTTGTACGGGCTAAGGCCAAACCTCGAACGGGCGATAGATACTGCCTGGCTACAAGGCGTAAAGACTACAAGCGCACTCAGCGAACGGGTGGCGCAACTAAGACCAATTAAGCGCAAGATAGACCTCTATTTTTCACTGGTAGTCCTCGTCCTCTTCATGATAGGAGTGATTCTCTACTTTGCCGGGGTCATTGGCTTCGCCGATGGGATGACCATACAGTGATTGCTTCCCACCCTGCGTCGGGATTGTAGATCAGTAACAGCAGTAATCCAGAGCATAACTTGTAATTCGCGATTCCGCCAGGTGAGAAGTAACTCCGCCGCAGGCGACTACCCTACTGCTCTTTCTCCAATTCGCTCGCCAGGAGTATCGCTTCGGCCACTTCGCGCATAGATTTACGCATATCCATGCTACGCTTCTGAATGCGCCGAAATGCGTCGCCCTCTGAGAGGCCATAGCGGTCCATAAGCAGGCCCTTGGCGCGGTCGATTACCTTACGAGCCTCAAGGGCTTCCTTCATGCTGCCCAGTTCTTTACGCACCTGCTGGAACTCGCGGAAGCGCCCCAGCGTCACCTCGATAGCGGGGCCCAACTGAGTCTCGCGGAAAGGCTTGACGAGATAACCGATCACGCCCGCCTGCGTCGCACGCTGCACAAGGTCAGGCTCACTGTAGGCGGTAAGGAGGAGAACAGGAGCAATCTCCTCACCTGTAAGGAGGCGAGCCGCCTCTATGCCATCAAGCTCAGGCATTCTGATGTCCATGATCACAAGATCAGGGCGCAGCTCGCGAGCCAGACTAACGGCGTTGGAGCCATCCGCCGCCTCACCCACCACAGAGTAACCCAGCCCTGTGAGCATCTCCCGCAAATCCATCCGAATGATCGGATCATCATCAGCAATTACAACACGTGTTTGTGCCACTCTTCACTTCTCCTATACATTTTTGCAGTCATAGAATTATAACACAACACTTTACCCACACTACTCACTACAGGTTACGAGTCAGTGGTAAGCAGATAGATGTCATAAAGGCGAAGGCTATGCAACTCGTAACTAATGGGGAAAACCAGGAGGATCAGAGGCCAATATGGTATAATTAAAAGATGGACAAACGTTCTGAAAACAGCACGACAATGTTCGCAGATGAGCGCTTCAACACGCCTCTGGCCGCCCGCCTTCGCCCCACTACTCTTGATAAAATTCTGGGGCAAGAGCATCTGCTTGGGCCGGGCAAGACTCTCCGAAAAGCAATCGAAGCCGACAGAGTGCCGTCGCTCGTGCTGTGGGGGCCACCGGGAAGCGGCAAGACTACGCTGGCTCGCGTGGTTGCGAGGAGTACAAATGCTTTCTTCGCCCCCATCAGCGCGGTTGCCGCAGGGGTGGCCGATCTCCGCAAGATCGTCAAAGAAGCCGCCGAACGCTATAGTGATAGCGGCCAACGGACAATCCTCTTCATAGACGAAATACACCGCTTCAGCAAGAACCAGCAAGACGCTATTCTCCCTTATGTTGAGGACGGCACAGTCACCCTCATCGGCGCGACAACCGAGAACCCATCTTTTGAGGTCAACTCAGCGCTATTGTCACGCTCCAGGGTGGTCGTGTTACATGCCCTGGGCGTGGCTCAGCTAAATGAGCTTATAGACCGTGCGCTTGCGCAAGCCGATGGGCTTGGCACCCTGCACGCCAGCCTCACACCTGAGGCGCGGGAGCACCTGCTGCAAATCTCCGACGGTGACGCTCGCTCGATGCTGAACACCCTGGAGCTTGCTGCTGTCTCCACAGCGCCGTTGCCGTCAGGTGAAAGGGTAATTGATCTGCCGACCGTTGAAGATGCCGCCCAACAGCGGTGGCTGCAATATGACCGCGCGGGCGAAGGCCACTACGATGCTATCTCGGCGCTTCATAAATCCGTGCGCGACTCCGATCCCGACGGTGCTCTCTACTGGCTGGGCAGGATGCTAGAGGCGGGCGAAGATCCCCTCTTTGTAGCACGCAGACTGATAAGAATGGCAAGTGAGGATATTGGCCTCGCCGATCACCATGCGCTGACTCTCTGCATGGCGGCGCAGCAGGCAGTGCATTTCGTCGGAATGCCGGAGTGCGAGCTTGCTCTCGCGGAAGCGGCTGTCTACCTTGCCCTTGCACCCAAAAGCAACGCTCTCTATACAGCTTACAAAGCTGTAAAGGACGACGTTGCCCACACCAGAAACGAGCCTGTGCCGATGCACCTGCGAAACGCCCCCACCGGCCTGATGAAAGCCGTAGGCTACGGTCAGGGCTATAGGTACGCGCACGACTACGAAGGTGCGCAAGTAGAGCAGAGCCACCTCCCCGACTCCCTGAGCGGTAGGCGCTACTACCATCCAACTGAGCGTGGGTATGAGGCCCGCCTCAAAGAGAGGATGCAGGAGTGGGCGCGGCAGCGCAGACAGAAGAGCGCGAATAACCCTGGCAAGGAACGCTGAGGCAGATGGACCTCGCCTGGCTGGCAGGGGCCGGCGTCTTACTGCTGGTGACCGGGCTTTGCGCCCTCGCCTACGACACAGTCCGCAGAAAGCAAGAGAGCAGCCCTTATCCTTACCCGGATGCCTCCACCACAGCGCTCGACGAAACAGCTATCCAGCAAAAACTGGCCCTCCCGCCTGAGTCTTTCCAGCCGCCAACGAGCGCGCCACAGGGTCTCCCACCTCTCCCACCTCTCCCACGCCGCACAACCGCCACTCTACGCTCATCTTCTATGCAGGTTCCCGCGCCGGTCCAGAGTACAGCTCAAAGCTTGGGGCGCGGCATCAGCCGGCGTGCCAAAGGGGTCATAGCAGTAATCTCTCTGTCAGCAGTAGGCGTCGCTCTGGCAGTTGCGGTCGCGCAGTCAAGTCCTGCGCCCGCACCGCCCGGCAGCATAGTTATCGGTATAGCCGGCTTCGCAGGTACGCCGCGCAACGACGATTTCGCCAACAAGCTGGCAGACGATATTCTCAAAGCAGGAGTTGAGAGCGGCACCCCAAAGCTGGTGATGCGAATCTCACAGGCGCGCCCGGCAACTGCTGAGCAAGCAGCCGCTGAGCTTGGGCGCGTCAAAGCCGATTTCCTTTTATGGGGAGAAGTAGGCAGCACAGGCGCGATAACTGCATCCCTTGTGATAGCGCCCGGCTTATCTGTTGGTGAAGAACAGTGGCAGCAGTTCACATCGCCCGAATTGGAAGGGTTGCTTCTGCCCGAAGCATCAAGCCTCCAGTTGCCACCCACAGCGGGCACGGACCCTCTGGTGCCGCTCTCCCTGGCGCTGGCAGAGTTGAAGATGGGCAGTTATGCAGCCTCAGCGAAAGCCGCATATGGCGCACAAGCCACAATAGAGGGAGGGGGAGGCCAGGCGCAAATAGGTAGCCTGGTGGAAGGCGTGGCACAGATTGGCGCCAGGGACTATGCAGGCGCGCTGGGCAGCTTGGCGCATGTAGAGAGCCTGGGCAGCATGCCGCCGGAGGCGCTTGTGGATAGAGCAGTAGCTCGCCTCGCGCTCAGCGACTACAGTGGGGCCACAGCCGATGCAGGCCGTGCCCTGGCGGACCGTGAAGCCTCCGATAAGACCCTGGCGCTGGCGCATTCCCTCAGAGCCGAAGCGGAGATAGCAACAGGAGAGTTGAACCAGGCGCTCGCCGACCTCAATGAAAGTATCAGGCTGGACTCCGGCTACCTTCCTGCACGTCTCCACAAAGCAGAAGCGCTTTACCGACAGGCGCAGCCGGACGCCGCCCGCATCGAGCTAGATATCCTCATCAAGCAAGCGCCTTATGCCGCTCCCGCTTACCGGCAGATGGGGATGGTGCTACTGATGCTAGGGCAGCCCGAGAATGCCCACGCGCCTCTCGCTCAGGCCGACCGCATCTACTCGCAGTGGATAGGAGCGCTCCGAGCGGATGAAGCAAAGGCGCAGGTTACGGGCGATACGAGCCAGGCACAGCGCGCCACAGATGGGATATTGCGCTTGAACCGCGAAGTTGCGGCGGTTCACCTTTACGAGGGTATGGCCTGGACCGATCAGGGCCGCAAGGAGCCGCCAGAAACTTTCCTGGGCGGTGTATGGAGGAATATCAGAGGCCAACCCACCACTTATGAGCGTGCTCTATCCGAAGTGCAGGAGGCGGCGCGGCTCGACCCTCGTCGCGGCGAAGTGCCGCTCCAGATCGGCGCTATCTACACCCTGATGGGAGATACCACCAGGGCTGCGCAAGCCTTACAGCAGGCGAAAGAGCTCGATCCAGGCGCGCCTGAGCCTTACGTCGCACTCGCCACTATGCAGCAGAAGCAGGGCAACCCGCAAGAGGCCGCCAAAACCCTCAACGCGCTGCTGGCCCGCACACCGAGCTATTACGCAGCCTACGACCAGCTTTACCAGATATATACGGCTGCGGGCGATAAGGGATCGGCAACCACCACCTTGCAGCGCGCAGTGCAAGTCGCCCCGCAGAGCGCGGCTGACCACTTGTGGCGCGGCAAGTTCCTGCGAACTCTGGGCAGCGACGATGATGCGGTTGCCGAATTCAAGGCAGCAGAGCAGGACCCCTCGCTCTGGGAGGCGCACCTGCGGCTTGGTGAGATATTTCAGCAGGAGGGGCAGAACGCTGATGCGCTGGCAGAGTTTCAGCTGGCTCTGGCGATACAGCCCAACGACCCCACCGCTCTGCTCAATGCAGGCAAGCTGCTTGATTCGGCTGGACAGCCCGATGACGCTGAGAAAACATTCCAGCGGCTAACGGCGGTAGCGCCCAACAACGTTGATGGACATATAGCTTATTTACAGCTGCTGGCGCGCAAAGGTAATCTCGATGGCGCTGTGGCGGAAGGGAAGCGAGCAGTAGCCGCCGACGACAAGCGCGCCGACGCCCACTTCTTCCTCGGCATTGCCCTCGCAGCCCAGCAAAAGTGGCCCGAAGCCTCCAACGAGTTCAAGGCAGCCACCGAACGCGACCCAAACTACTTTGAAGCGTTTATAAGATTAGCAGCCTCGCTCTTCCACGAAGATCGCTATGCTGATGTGATAGCTGTGAGTGATAAAGCAAGCTCGATGCGCAGCGACGACCCGCAGCCTTACAGGTGGAAAGCTGAGGCGCAATTTGCTCTGGGTGATACAGGTGGCGCGCTGGCTCAACTCGGCACAGCGCTGCGCTTGTCACCCCAATATGCCGATGCTCTGGCCCTGACGGCGCGAGTATATACGGCAGAGGGAGATGAGCCGGCAGCAATCAGCTACGCGAACAAAGCTTCACAGGCCGACCCGCGAAACCCCGCGGGGCTGCTGGCTCTCGGTGAGCTTTATCTGGCGCGGGGGCGGAGTAGCGAAGCGGTGCAAACGTATAGCCAAACACTGCAAATATTGCCCAAATCTGCTGAGGCAATCACCGGGCAGGGGCGCGCATATGAGCTTGCAGGCGACTATAACAAGGCGCTAAAGCTTTACAACGACGCGGCGCAAGCAGATCCGCGCTATGCTGACGCCCACCTCTACGCAGGAGAGACATATGTGGCCCTCGGCAGGTGGGATGATGCCCTCAAAGAGTACGGGACCGCCGTCCAGCGAAGGCCTAACTGGCCGGTTGCGTTATACTACCTGGGCAGGGCATACCTTGAGCGCAAGGACCTGGGGAATGCTCAGGCTGCTTTTGCGAAGGCAACGCAGTTCGCACCCGGTATGGTGGAGGCATGGTTCGGCCTCGGCATAGCTGACCGCGACATGGGCCAGGCCAAAGAAGCGATTGACGCCCTCAACCGCGCCGTGCAACTAAAGAGTGAATACGCCGACGCCTGGCTATACCTCGGTCTCACATACGAAGAGAGCGGCACGCTGGACAAAGCCGCCGGTGCATTTACACGTGCGCGTGACGCAGCCACCGATAGCTCTGTAAAGGCGCAAGCCGAGCAAGGACTGTCGAGAGTAAAATAGCGCTTATTGTGTACTGCGTATTGCGGGTTGCGTAAGGGATCAGGGATAAGCGCCACGCGGTACGCTTCCTTTTCAACACGAATGGCAATTCCAACAGTAGCAGATCACGCTCCCGCTACCATAGAGATGGGGAGCGTGCAACGCCCCATAAAAGAAGAGGGGAAAAGAGCCGCGCTCCTCGACCTGCTGGCGGTTATGGTTGCGTGCGCGCTTTTCCTGAGCATTGGCCTTTATCAGATTACGCTTCCAGGTCTGTACACGGACGAAGCGTTCGATGTGATCCCCACTATGCAGATGCTGTTGGGACACCCTGTCGAATTGCAGCGCAATGTGCTGCATCTTGGCAACCTCAGCTTGCCTCTTATGTCAAGCAGTGATTACCAGGGGGTCACAAGCACCTATCTTGCCCTTCCTTTCTTCATGATAGGTGGGATCAACGTTGTATCGTTGCGGGTGATGACTGTGCTGGTGGGGGCGCTCGCCATTGTCCTCGCGTTCTTTCTGGCGCGTAGCTGGTTCGGCCGCGCAGAGGCGCGGCTTACAGTGCTGCTGCTGGCGACCTCGCCCGGCTGGATCTTCTGGAGCCGATTAGGTGTTTATGTCGTCTCCGAAGTAGTGCCAATAGCCACGGGCGCACTGCTGGCTTTTACAGCGTGGGTGCGGCGCAGACCTTTCGGCGAGCGCAACGGGCAGTTATTCCTGGGCGCCTTCTTGCTCGGCCTGGGCCTTACCACCAAGCTCCTCTTTCTCTGGTTTATCGTGGCGGTAGCCGTCTGCGCTATCATGGTCTGGGGCTTGCCGGTATGGGAGCAGCGCAAGGAGTGGCTGCAAGACCGTGCGCATTGGCTGCGGGTTGCCATCTTAGCGGGGATAGCTTTCTGCGTCGGGGCCTTTCCCTTCTTGCTTTACAACCTTCTCACCAGGGGCACATATCTGGTGCTCAGGCAGGGAGTAAGCTCAGCCTCCACCTCGCAAGGTGTGAACAACACGGCTCTGCTTCGCAACCTCTGGGCCGAGGCCGATGCCTTTCGAGTGCTGCTGGATGGCAGCTACTTCTGGTTTCAGGGTGTCTTTGGCCGCGTCTACTTCAATCCTCTAACTCTCTCTGTCTTTGCACTTTCAGCAGTCGGGCTGGCAGCTATAACGCTGACCGACAGGCGACGCGGCGAAGCCAAGCCCAGCAGACTGGCTATCGCCGGTGGCGGGTCACTGGCGGTAGCTCTCCTTGTGGCGATTATGATAGGGCTTACGAACACAGCCCAGACGTCCGCGTTTTCAACCGCAGGCGTTATACTCCTAACTCTTGCGGGCGTAGCTGCTATACTCGCTGCTACGCTCAAGCGCGAGGGTGGCGCCGGGGCTGTTGGCTTGCCGCTCCTGGTTATCACCACTATCGCGGGCGCGGTGTGGTGGCTTGGCGGCTCCAGTAGGCCCGAGGGAGCCGCGCCGGGAGCATGGCTTGGCCTTTGGCCCATAGATGCAGTTGGGATAGTTTTCTGGCTGGCTGGCGGCTGCCTGGTACTGCTAATGGCAGCCGACCGCCGCCCTGCGCACCACCAGCGCGCTCTGGCGGTTTCGTTAGCTTTTATTGGGCTGGTAGTTGCTCAGAGCGCGGTTACTCTCTCCGGCCTGTGGAGCACACATCTACTGCTGCTGCTGCCTTTGCCTCAGATGGTGATCGCAGCTTTCGCGGTGGCGGCAGGAAGGCGCGTCGTCCGGCTGTGGCATCCGAGGATAAGCCATCTGCGGGCCAGCATAAAGGCCGCGCCCGCGATACTGTTAGTCGGCTCGATGCTGCTTCTCGACCTCGGTGTAGATTACTCATACCATCATGACCTTACAATCACAGGGGGCGCCACAACCTTCTCAGATGCCATATATACGTTGGCCGACTACCTGGAGCAGCATCCACAGGATAAGGTCGTGGCGATGGACTGGGGTTTCAAGCGCCCCTTGCAGTTCCTCACCCTTGAGAAAGTGAATCCCATTGAGGCCTACGGCTACTCAGCCACTCCACCAGCCGGCTTCTACACAGGCTTGCGCGAGCTACTAGCAGACCCCAACACGCTCTACCTTTTTCATGGCTACGGCACAAACGACAGCGCCCGCGCAGGCACGGCATACCCGCGCTACGAAGCCTTCATGTCGGAGGTCGCCAAAGCGGGCAAGACGGCAACCCTGGAAAAGACTTTCACCCACCGCGATGGCGGCCCTGTCTACGAGGTTTACTCGGTCAGGTAGTCGATGTTCCCGGTTACTTGATGCTAAGGAGGCTTCCACAGATAAGTTGATCAAAGGACCTGAGGCTTGATGGTGTAGTTCCATTCCCCGTGCAAGTCATCTTTGAACAGATTGAGGGCAGCCAGCTCCTCATCAGTGACCTTGAGACCTGTTGGGTAGGTATGGCTCTCCTTGAGCGCCGTCACCACTAACCCCTCTTTGGTGGTAGTATGCGAGATCAGTTCCAGCACCACTTCCATAGACGTGAGCGGAGTGGCCCGCCAATTTATTGTAATAAACGAAAACACTCGATGTTCAATCTTATTCCATTTGCTGGTGGCAGGGGGGTAATGCACCACCGTGATGGTGAGCCGTTCTTCATTGCAAAGCTCCTGTAGCTTCTTCTTCCACAGCCGGTTTCTCACCCCATTGGAGCCCCCTCCATCAGCCGTGATGAGGAGTTCCCCTTTGTCAGGATAGAGGGTTTTGCCACACTGGTGCCACCACCTCCTGATACTCTCCACCGCAAACTCGGCGGTGTCATGGTCAATAGATAACATTCACAACAGGTTATGAAGATGGAATATCCCCAACCCGATGCGGGGTGTCTGGTGAAATCAGTGCAACAAGTAAAGCAGTCGAGTAGTGATCTGGCGGTTGACCAAGCCTGCTATAGCCTGCCCACGCTCCGTCACCAACTCCCGGTGATGCCGGTCCTGTTGGCTCAACGCCTGGTAGCACCTTGCTCTACCGATGCTATGC
>DAHVFG010000093.1:0-11454 GCA_027317125.1 Chloroflexota bacterium
GGCAGAAAGGTAGTACAGGCGGTTGCCCATTGTGCCGCGCTGCTGGTCTACCTCTTCCAGCTTGCTGCCCAGTTTTTTGTAGCCTTCAGCATCGTCGAAGCTGGAGGAGACGTAGAAAAGGCCCTGCGCAAAGGAGTCCCACACGCTGGGGCGTTGTGACGGCTTGTTGCGGGCATACTTCTCAACGGAGTCTTTCATCTGCTGGCGGAAGTCGTCGTCGGAAAGTGGACGGCGGGCGAAACCGACTATTGTAAAGCCGCCCGGCAACCGCCTCTCTACAGAGAGGTTGTAAAGGGCAGGGAGGAGCTTGCGGTGCGCCAGGTCACCGGTAGCTCCAAATAGCACGAAGACGGAAGGGTCGGGAGTGCGCTGCATACGCAACCCTTCCCGCAATGGATTTTCGATGACGGGTGTTGTGAGTATTGCTACCATGGTTGCTCTGTGGTTGCTCTGTAGTTGCGAGGGACCAGTGGCTAACCCCTAACCCTGGATCCCTATCTATCTATTTTGCTTTTGTAAATACCCTGGGCTGTGCCCTGTATGTCTCTGACTACCTTGCTGGCGTCGCCTGAGCTTTCGGCAGCTTGCTCGGCAGCGGCGCTGTGGTCTAGCACTGCGTTGGAAGCCTCTTCAGACCCCACATTGGTGGTGGTGGCGGATACGCTTGGCGTGCCGGGAGCTACCGACTTGAGAGACTCAGCGGCGACCTGGGACTCGATGGCGTCAGCGGCGCGCACCGCGTGCCCGCCAAACTGGTTACGCAGTGCGGCGATTACCTGCGCGCTATAAGACTCATCCTGCCGAGAGTAGAAGCGAGCCATGAGGGAAAGGGTGATTACAGGTGCGGGTACAGAGTGGGCAATGGCCTCAAGCACAGTCCATCGCCCTTCGCCGGAGTCTTCAACGTAGCCGCGTATGTTATCGAGGCCCTCGCCATCCTGCTCGAAGGCGCGCTCGGCCAGCTCAAGAAGCCAGGAACGAACGACGCCCCCATTGTTCCACACTCTGCTCAGGCGGGCAAAGTCTATCTGGTAGTCGCTGGCCTTGAGTATCTCGAAGCCCTCGCCGTAGGACTGCAACATACCGTACTCAATGCCGTTGTGCACCATTTTGGTGAAGTGCCCGGCACCGTGAGGGCCGAAGTAGTCGTAGCCATCTGCGTTGGGGGCGAGGGTGGCGAAGAGCGGGCGCAAGTGCTCGAATATATCTCGCTCACCGCCCATCATCATGCAGTAGCCGTTCTTGAGGCCCCAGATGCCGCCCGAAGTGCCAACGTCCATAAAGTGGATGTTGTATTCCTGGAGGATCTTAGCGCGGGCTATAGAGTCGCGGAAGTTGGAGTTGCCGCCATCTATGATGATGTCGCCCTCTTTGAGGAGGGGAATAAGCTGCCGTATTTGCTGCGTGGTCGGGTCGCCCGCAGGCACCATAATCCAAACAGCCCTGGGCATTTCCTGCAAGTTGCTGACAAGCTCTTCCAGCGAGAAGGTAGGCACAGCGCCATTTTGCGCCGCCTCACGAGTCTTCTCCGGCGAGCGGTTGTAGGCCACGATGCGGTGCCCACCAAGCAGCAGCCGTTCGACCATGTTCGCGCCCATGCGCCCAAGCCCTATGAAACCTAACTCCATCTTTGTTCCTCCGGGGACTGGGCCAGGGTATAAAGATTAGTGGCAGAACTTTCGACTGCTGACCACCTTATACCCTTACCCTGGTTTTATACTCCGAGCCGTGCGACCGCCGCCTTTATTGCCTCTCTTATGCGCTCTACGCCTTGAGCGTGGTCGCCTTCTATGTGGAGGCTGATTGCACGGCGGCCATGCTGTTGCAACGATTGCAAGTCGCCCATAGCCTGCGCTTTTATCAGAGTGCCAAAGCTAAAGGGCTGGCCGGGTATCGGCAGGTCATGACGTGGGTCGCAGGTAATTTGCAAATACACGCCCTTGTTGGGGCCGCCCTTGTGCAGCTGGCCTGTCGAGTGCAGGAAGCGTGGGCCGTAGCCGAAGGTGGTAGCCACCTTGAGGGCGTCGCGCACCGCGAGGCGGGCATCCTGTAAAAGCTCCTCATGCTCACCGATGCTAGGGATGTACGCCATCATAGCCACATAATCACCTTGCTGCACGGTGCTGAAGAAGGCCTGAAGTGCGCTCTCCAGTGTGCCTTCCGACCCTGCTCGCTGCAACGCCTCGTTGTCACCGTACAGGTCAAGGCCATTCTCGCGCAGGATCGCATCTTCCTGCGGCAGCTTGCCTTCTTTCAGGTAAACCTCGAGGAGACGCCTGGTGTTATCCTTGCTCTCCTGCACGTTCGGCTCGTCAAAGGCATCTATACCGAGGAAATGGCCCGCCACCGCCGTAGCCATCTCCCACCGGAAGAACTCCGCGCCCAGAGCTTCTTTGCTTTTCATGTTGAGGCGCACAACGGGTTGGCCCGCATCTTCCAGCTTTTGGAGAGCATGTTCCTGCTCGGCATTGACCGAGCCTTCTACAGAGAGGTAGACAAAGAGGCGGTCGCGCCCATAAGCCGAGGGACGGCCCAGAGGCTCGCCTGTGATCGGGATCAAGCCCTTGCCCTCTTTGCCTGTGCTTTCGGCAATTAGCTGCTCGGCCCACAGGCCAAAGCTATCGAGGTCGGGCGACGTGGTGATAGTCACCTTGTCGTGCCCCGCTGCCCACAATTTGCCCATTATCGTGCCCAACCACGCGCCAGGATTGTCCTCCGGGTTGACGCATGGCGCGCATGCCTCAGCCATCGTTTCGCCGCCGTTGAGCAAAGCTCCAATATCTACGCCCATAAGGGCGGCAGGCACAACCCCAAAGTAGGAAAGGGCTGAATAGCGCCCGCCAATGTCAGCAGGGTTCAGGAAGATGCGCCGGAAACCCTCATTCTTCGCCAGCGTCTCAAGGCCGGAACCGGGGTCGGTGATGGCGATGAAGTTTTCGCCCGCCTTGTCGCCTTTAGAGGCGTTCACCTTTTCGCGGAAGTAGCGGTAGAAGCTGATAGTCTCGGTAGTGCCACCCGACTTGGTAGAAACTATAAAGAGGGTGTTAGGAAGGTCTATCCGCCTCTCGATTGCCTCTATCGTGCCCGGCTCTGTGGAGTCGAGCATGAAGAAGCGCGGGTAGCCCTCATTTGGCCCGAAGACCCGGTTGATCACTTCGGGGGCGAGTGATGACCCGCCCATGCCGAGGAGCACCACGCCTGTGTAGCCTTCTTTCTTGACCTCTTCCGCAAAGCCTTTGACATCGGCTGCGCGGTCTTGCATCAAGTTAGCCACTGTGAGCCAACCCAGGCGGTTCTTTATCGTCTTCTGGGCGCTCTCGTCTTTGGACCAAACGGAAGGGTCTTTCTCCCAGATTTTGGAGACTATCTGCTCTTTGCCGAGTTGCCGCAGGCTGGAGTCAACCTGCGGACCTTGTTCCCCCAGGCTGGCCGAGTACCTTTCGGAGAGCCCTGAGAGGAGGCTCTCGCGCTTGGCCTCTATGCAGGCGTCCAATGTTTTGAAGCTTTTGGAGAAGGACTCGACGCCTTCGATCGTTAGCTCAGTCGTAATCTGCTTGAGCGAAATGCCGAGGCTTTCCAGGTCGGCAAGCTGCTTGACGGCCTTATCTACATCCTTATCTATGGTACGTGCCACTTTGCCATGATCTTTGAAGGCTATGATCGTCTGGGGCGGCATTGTGTTGACAGTATCAGGGCCGATAAGCTCGTCAATGTACATCACGTCGTTGTAGGCGGGGTTTTTGGTTGAGGTGGATGCCCAGAGAGGTCGCTGCACGCGAGCGCCTTTAGCTTTCAGCTTCTGGAAGCGGTCGCTGTTGAAGACCTGCAAAAACTCCTGGTAGGCCATCTTGCTGTTGTTGATCGCGGTGGTGCCGAGGAGGCTCTTGATAAGCTCTTGCTTCTGCGGGTCCTTCTCATTCTTGAGAAGCTCTTCCAGCGCCTTGTCCGCCTTTGTGTCTACACGGCTCACGAAGAAAGAGGCCACCGATGCTATCTTGTCTACGGGCTTGCCTTCGGCTACCCTGCGCTCAAGCGCGCTCAGGTAAGCCGCCATCACCTCTTTGTGCACAGCGACCGAGAAAATGAGGGTGATATTGACATTGATGCCCTGGTATAGCAGCTCCTCGATAGCGGGGATACCCTCGGCGGTGGCGGGCACCTTGATGAAGATGTTGGGTCTGTTAACCAGCTTGTGGAACTCCTGCGCTTCTTTGATCGTGCCCTGCGTGTCGTGGGCTAAGCCGGGTGCTACCTCTATAGATATATAACCGTCAAGGCCCTCAGTCTTGTCGAAGACAGGCTTGAAGATGTCGGCGGCATCTGATATATCCTCTACGATCAGTATTTTATAGATGTCGGCTGAGCTTTTGCCCTGGCGCACAAGGTCATCTATCGCTTTATCGTAGTCGGTCGAGCCTGAGATAGCCTTCTCGAAAATGGTAGGGTTGGCGGTGACGCCCTTTATCCCCTCGTCTATGAGTTTCTTCAAGCTGCCCGAAACTATATCGCCGCGGCGTATGTTATCCAACCAGGGGCTTTGCCCGTACTCTTCCAGTTGCTGTAATGGGGTCTTACTCATCGGTTCTTTCTCCTATCCGGTGGTCGGCGCTCACTATGGTTAGCTACCCGCCACTATCCATCATTTGATCAGCGCGCGCACTGCACTGGCGATGTGGCCGGCGCTGATACCCGCTGCGTCTAGCAACTCTTCCGGCTTGCCGGAGGTGGGCATTCCCTGCACGGCCAGGTGTGTCATTTGTAGGGCCATAGGGCCGCCGCCTCCCTCACCGTTGCCCGCAGACGCGGGCGCGTTCACAAAGCCCTCAAGCACCGCCTCGCCTAGTCCTCCTTGCGGCCAGTGGTCTTCAACCACCACAAGCCGTCCCTGGGTAGCCTGGGCAGCTTCATGCAATGTGCGGCTATCAATAGGTTTGACCGAGTAGGCATCTATCAGGCGCACGGCGATACCCTCTCCCTGGAGGGTGTCGCAGGCTTTTATGGCTTCGTGCAGCGTGATGCCCGCCGCGACCACCGTCACCTGGTCCTTGTCTGATTGGCGCACCACTTTGCTGCCGCCGATGGTGAACTTCTCCTCAGGTGGGTAGAGCACCGTCGTTTTCTCACGGGTGGTGCGCAAGAAGCTAATACCGTCTTGCCCGGCC
The DNA here is from genome assembly GCA_027317125.1 of Chloroflexota bacterium. Lineage (GTDB taxonomy): Bacteria > Chloroflexota > Chloroflexia > QHBQ01 > JADMIH01 > JADMIH01. The sequence goes on from DAHVFG010000093.1 coordinate 5,163, forward strand.
ATAGCCACCACCAGCTGCGCCGTCTGGTTGGGATCGCTCGGGTAGAGCACAGTGCTGCCACATACTGCACGCATCATAGCAAGATCTTCAAGGGCCATCTGCGATGGGCCATCTTCTCCTATAGAGACGCCTGCGTGCGAGCCGCAGAGCCGCAGGTTAGCCCGGGAGATGGCTCCCATACGTATAAAGTCATAAGCACGACTCAAAAAGGCGGCGAATGTGGAAGCAAAGGGAATGTAGTGTCGCACGCTGAAACCTACCGCTGCCGCCACCATCTGCTGCTCGGCGATATACATCTCGAAGAAGCGGTCTGGCATGACCTTCTGGAACTCATCCGAATAAGTAGAGTTGCTCACCTCGCCGTCCAGGGCGACCACGTCGGGCCATGCGCCCAGGGCAGCCAGGGTGTCGCCGTATGCCTTACGGGTGGCTACTTTGTCGCCTGCCTTGTAGGTAGGCAGCTCCAGGTTGGGGTGATTGTGCGGTTGCGACCACCCTGCCGGGGCGGAGCCGGGTTTCTGCACCTGGACTGTGATCTGGTGTTCGCCTCCCAGCTCCTGAATAGCTTGCCTGGCCTGTTCTTCGTCGAGTGTTTTGCCATGCCAGCCCTCTTTATTTTCAAGGAAGGAGACACCTCTGCCTTTCATCGTCCTGGCTACGATCAGGGTTGGCTGGCCGCTATGCTCGCTCTCCTTCTCTGCCTCGGCAAAAGCCTGGTCAACAGCCGCCAGGTCGTGCCCATCAATTTCGAGTGTATGCCAGCCAAAGGCGTGAGCACGCTCTGCGTAAGCGGCGCTATTCCAGCCGAGGTCGGTCTCGCCGCGTTGCCCCAGCCTGTTCATATCCAGGATGCCGATGAGCTTACCGAGGGCGTAGTGGCCCGCATGGTCAAACGCCTCCCAGATCGAGCCTTCGGCCATCTCGCTGTCTCCCAGCAGCACCCATATCCGGTAGGGCAGCTTGTCCAGGTATTTGCCTGCGAGGGCTATGCCAACGCCGATGGGCAGGCCCTGGCCCAGGGAGCCGGTAGCTACGTCCACCCAGGGTATGGCGGGGGTGGGGTGGCCTTGCAAACGGCTGCCGAACTTACGGAAGGTCAGCAATTCCGCATCACTGATAGCCCCTGCTGCCTTGAACATAGAGTAGAGCAACGGCGAGGCGTGGCCTTTCGAGAAGATCAGGTGATCATTCATCGGGTTTTGCGGGTCATCAAAATCGTACCGCAGGTACTTGCTCATTAAAACGGCCATCAAATCAGCAGCCGACATGGAGGATGTGGGGTGGCCCGACCCGGCAGCAGTGCTGGCGCGGATGCTGTCTATGCGCAGTTGTTGGGCAAGATTGTGCAATTGCTCGGTTGATGTCGGTGCTGTAGTTGGTGTAGTTGGCGCTGCCATATGAACCTCCCAGGTCAAATGGATAGGGGTAGATAACCCAATCGGGGTAATTTAGCGGACCTAAGCCGTCCGCTGTTGTATGCTACTATGTGCATCTCGCATATATTTATATACTTTCCAAATACCTTAACAGCACTGAATGTGCCAACAAAAAGGGAGACCACTTTGCACAAGATACTTTACTTATGAGAGCAACGATCATCCCTCAAAAGTCGAAACCCATAGTTGAGGTGTCGCGATCTGCTATCCGGCTAATGTAACATCTTCGGCGTCGGCCATAAGGTATCAGTTACTCTGTAACTGTTCAGAGTAAGCCATGACCCTGTGGGCCACCATTACGGATGAAAATACGAGTGATTTAGCACCCCTCTATACTACTATCCTTCCCATTTTCAGAGGAGTTGCGGTGGAGCAACCTTCCTGGGGTATCTGTGCAGGCGTACCGCCACCCGCCCTCACCCCATGCCCCTCTCCCACAAGGGGAGAGGGGGCTTTACTCCTGCTGAGTGCACAGGGGCCAAGCCCCTGACGGGGTTACAAGGGTGATTAAACCCCCCTCTCCCTTCATGGGAGGGGGATTTGGGGTGAGGGGAGGTGAGGGCAGATGGCGCAACACCCGCACAGATACCCCAGGAAGGTTGCTCCACCTCAACTCTGAACATTTACTCATGTGGATTGCTTTGCCTCTAAGCCTGCTCAAATGGTAAAATAGATAGCACCCCTCCGTCATATGCCAGGCACGCAAACCGTCATCCCAGCTAGAGACCACAGGCAGGAGCATAGATTTGGCAAGCAAGAAAGACCCTGCTGCTCGCGACAGCGCAGCCGGAGACCGGCAACTGAGCCTCGACCTCGCCCCTCCACAGGCATATGAACAAGCTTCAACCGAACCCCAGAGAGTTGAGGCCACAGGTGGCGAGCCTGCATGGCTCTCCGAAGCCCCTGCGCCTGCGCCCAGCGAAGAGGCTGCATCTGCCCTCTACACCGGAGCATACGCAGAAAGCGCACGACGCCCACATATTCCTGATCCAGCCTGCATAGCTCAGATCACCGCAGGGCTAAACCCTCAGCAGAAAGAGGCCGTGGAGACGGTGTCAGGACCGTTGCTCATAATCGCAGGTCCCGGCAGCGGCAAAACTCGCGTCCTCACGCACCGTATCGCCTATCTTATCGAAGCACAAGACGTCTGGCCCAACCGCATCTGCGCCGTCACCTTCACAAACAAAGCTGCTTCCGAGATGAAACAGCGCCTGGAACGTCTCATAGGTTCACGAATGAAAGACCTCACGGTGGGCACATTCCACTCGCTCGGCGTGCGTATACTCAGGCAGCATGCTGATGCAATCGGCTACAAACGCGACTTCGCTATATACGATGATGACGACCAGGTAAGCCTCGTCAAGCAGGCGATGAAAGATATCGGCCTCGACGATAAGCAATACTCGCCACGCAGTTTCCTCTCCAAGGTCAGCGCAGCCAAAACAGTGCTCGCTTCTCCCGAACAGGCGCTCCGGCAGGCCGAAACCTACTTTGAGGAGGTCTCGGCACGCGTCTACCGCCGCTACCAGGAGCTGTTGCAGGCTAATCGCGCAATGGACTTCGACGACCTGATCAAGCTGACGATAGAGCTTTTCACCGAGCAGCCCACCATCCTCAGACGCTATCAGGAACGATTTCTCCATCTGCTGGTGGATGAATACCAGGACACCAACCATTCGCAGTACATCATGGTCAACATGCTCGCCGGCATTCACCGTAACATGTGCGTAGTAGGCGATGAGGATCAAAGTGTCTACGGGTGGCGCGCGGCGGATATACGCAACATCCTCAACTTCGAGCGCGACTATCCTGACGCCAAAGTGATAGTACTGGGACAGAACTACCGCTCAACCCAGACGATCCTCTCGGTCGCCGACAGGGTAATCAGCCAGAACACCCAGCGCAAGCAGAAGCTTCTCTGGACCGAGAACGAGGCCGGGCTGCCCGTCACCATCTTCGAGGCTTATGACGAGAGCGAGGAAGCGCAGTACGTTGCGCGTGAGGTAAAGCGTCTCGTCTCATCAGGCTACAACTGCAAAGATATAGCCGTGACCTACCGCACCAACGTGCAGTCACGCGAAATAGAGCAAGCCTGCATGCTCTACAAAGTGCCCTACCAGCTGGTGGGCGGCGTGCGCTTCTATTCGCGCAAAGAAGTCAAAGATGTGCTTTCTATACTCAAGGTAGTGCACAACCCGGAGAGCAACGTTGACTTCATGCGTATGGTAAACAACACGCCCCTCGGCAAGGGTATAGGCGCGAAGACGATAAACGAGCTTGAGGTATACGCCCAAAAGCTCGGCGTGCCCTTGTACACAGCGCTAACCACAGCTATGAAGCACCAGAAGCGCGACAAAGCCGACCAGTTGGCGCCGGGCACGCCCATGCTGGCTGTATCTGCGGGCAAGTTCGCGCCTATGATCTCCACCCTGGAAGAGCTTTTAGCTTCGCGTGGCGAGCTACCTGTGGTCGGTTTACTCGATTTGCTGCTGGAGCGGGCGCGCTATCAGGAGGCGTTGCAAGACGGTACGAATGAAGGCGAGGAGCGCTGGCAGAACGTGCTGGAGCTTCGCACAGTGGCCGAAAACTACGCCGACCTCCCCACCACAGAGGCGCTGGGTAAGTTCCTCGAAGATGTCGCGCTCATGTCCGACATAGACACGCTGAAAGAAGAAAAGGAGGCGGTAACCCTCATCACCTTGCACGCCGCAAAAGGGCTTGAGTTCCCGGTGGTCTTTATCGTAGGGATGGACGAGGGGATATTGCCCCACAAGCGGGCGTTAGATGCCGAAGAAGCCGGGCAGGAAAACGAGATGGAGGAGGAGAGGCGGTTGGCCTACGTAGGCATCACGCGAGCCAAGCAGCGCCTCTATCTGGTATACGCATTCCGCCGCACCCTCTACGGCGTGCCCCAGGTGAACGGTCCCTCACGCTTTCTTGCCGATTTGCCACCCGAGCTCGTCACAGGCCGCGATGTAGGTACAGCTATGAGGCCCGCCATCCATGGCGGCAAACACAACACGGTGCCCGAACGAGGCTTCAGCGCGGAAGAGATACTCAGCAACGGCGTCAGCATCTACGGAAGTGGCAAGTCTTCAGGGCTGCGCCCAGGCTCTGCGCGCATCGAGAAACGTCGTGAAGAGAAGCGCGAGCAGCAAAACAGCAGGCTCAATATCACCTCCGCCGCCGACCTGCGCGCCAGAGAGCAATCGGGCAGCGTGCCTGCAAGCCGCGGCTTCAAAGTGGGCGACCGGGTAAAACACCACGCCTTCGGTGAAGGCCAGGTGCTCGCGGTCAAGCCCAGCGGCGCCGATGAAGAAGTTACTGTGCTCTTCAAGAAAGCAGGCACCAAACGGCTGCTGGCAGGGGTAGCCAGATTGGAGAAAGGGTGAGTAACCGGGAGTAAGCAGGGAGTGCGATAAGATTACTCAGTCCTCGTTGATCGAAGCAACTATTCGCTCTTTATTTCGTTGTAATAATGTCACTCATGATCGGGTGACATGTAAAGCCGTATGCAGCACGCGACCTGCGCGGAGTAGGCCTTGCGCGGAGTGGGCAATGTAATAAGGAGTGCAGTTATGTTTAAGCGCATCCTATCGGTTTTCACAGTATTCGCCACAACGTTGGCGCTGGCGGCCTCTTTCGGGGCTCAAGCAGACAAGGCTTCCGCACAGCAGGCAGGCTGCCAGACCTTTCCCCAAACAGGTAAAACAGTGTGCGGAACTTTCCTCACCTACTGGCAAAGCCATGGGGGGGTCCAACAGCAAGGGTACCCAATAAGCAACGAGTTCTCCGAAGTCTCAGAGGTGGACGGCAAAAGCTATACCGTGCAGTATTTCGAGAGGGCCGAGTTCGAGAAGCACCCTGAGAACCAGCCTCCATACGACGTACTATTGTCGCTGCTCGGTACGGCTCGCCTCAAAGAGAAGTATCCGAAGGGCGCACCTGAGCCACCACCACCCATGAACCCCCTTGCCACTCAGGGTATGTTTTTCCCGCAGACGGGCAAGAGTATAAACGGTGAATTCCTCGACTACTGGAAAGCAAACGGCGGCCTCATGCAGCAAGGCTATCCCCTTACTAACCGCTTCCCTGAGAAGAGCGACCTCGATGGCAAAACATACACGGTGCAGTATTTCGAGAGGGCTGTATTTGAGTTACACCCTGAGAACCAGCCGCCATATAATGTGCTCCTCACCCAGCTAGGCACGCTGCGCTATAAGGAAAAGTACCCCATAGCAGGCAGCGGCGTCAACTCCAGCATGCTTCCGGCAGGCACGTGGGGAGGTGAGCACATCGCGCTAACCGTTACCGATAAGGGCGCGACCGTAGAATACGATTGCGCGCACGGCACTATCTCACAGCCTATAATGCTCGATAGCAACGGCCAGTTCGATGTGGTAGGCACCCACGTATACGAAAGCGGGGTAGCAGGTGGGCAGGACCAGGTAACTCACCCTGCGCGCTTCACAGGCACCCTCAACCAGGGTGTGCTGGCGCTGCACGTCACTGTCACCGACCAGCCGAACCAGCCCGCCGGCAACTACAAGCTAACTCTTGGGAAGCAGCCAAGCCTGTTCAAGTGCATGTAGAGAGTAAAGCCCCAGGCTCTTGCCCAACAAGTCAGTTCCCCTCTACTCAGGGTTGCGACCTCCACTACTGTGCGATGGAAATACTCCAACCTCTCTCCGCACGCGGCACACTCCCCTGGTCGGTGAACCACCCGATCAGGCATATCCGACAAGCGCAACGTCTTCCTCTTGTGACCCATCTGACCGCCTCTCTTCTCGTCGGTGGGTTGGCGGAGGGAATGTGGAGAGGAACTACCTTATTTTTGTAACTGTTCAGAGTTAGGG
>DAHVFG010000094.1:0-11256 GCA_027317125.1 Chloroflexota bacterium
ATAAGATACTGGTGGGCGAACGTGTAAGTCGCGGCTCCAGAGAAGGCTGCCCATGAGTTGCCTGTGAGGTCGCGCAACAGCAAGAAAGCAAAGAAGACGGTAATCGAGAGAGCAAAGACGAAGAAGAGGTTAGTAGTGGGGAGGTAGCCCAGGATCATATTGAAAGGCATCGTAATGATGCCATTAAAAGGGTTGAGCGTATGGAAGCGCAGGCTGATGCCTGTAGGATAGTAGATGTAATTAGTGTAGAAAGGGCTGGTGTGCAGGTCCAGCAGGGCCGTCTTGACCCAGTAGTTATCCCAGAGGTTTTCGTAACCGTCTGTGTAGCCCCCGACCAGGGCGGTTGTCAAATTGAAGAGGGCTACCCTGCCGTAGAGCGCCCCCAGTGATATAGAGCCAAGTAGCGCCCAGAGCGTTGAGCCTCGCCATACGCGCCTTCGTGTTGCACTTTCCTTAGCGCCCCTCGCTGTGAAGCCCTCTTCGTCGGTTGTTGCTCCTTGCGCTGGGGTTGCTGTCTTGATCACAACTGCGCCTCTAATGAAGGAGATATGCTGTCAGACCAGAGCTTGTAAGCCACATTACGCGGCTGTGGTGCACGCTGTAGCTGCCCTGCGTGGCCGCCGGGGATTTCAGAAAGGCGTAGGGGTTGCGCCGAGCCGGGCGATAGAACGAAGGGGTCAACCGCGCGATTTTTCATGCGCGTTGTGAAGAATGGTCCAGGCCCCTCGACCTCATAGAAGTGGGTGCCGGGTTGGAGAAGATGCAGATAAGCGTTCACACCAGGGTCGTCCAGGCCGCGCAGTTTCTGCATAGCCTCATCGTCAGTGGCAAAAAGGTCCAAGTCAGTGAAGGACCCCATCTTATACGCCCTCTTGATGGCTCCGGCCAAAGCCCAGTAGGCTCCCGCTTCATCGGGACCTGTCCACAAAAGGGCATTGGCTTCCTCGAAAAGAGCGACGTACCAGCGGGCTATATCTACATCGTTTACTATGATGCCACGTGGTGTGGCTACAAGATGGCTCAGGAATTTGTAAGCGTCTTTACTCGTTATCTTGCCTGCGGTTTTCATGTCACGCAGTGAGTAGTCTACACGGTCAGCGCAGAGGCTGGGGAGTGGCTGCTCAAGGAGTGGATAGCTGTCAGGTTCAAGGGCGGCTTGCAGAGGGATGTCGTGGCGGCTCAGTATATCGGGTATGCCTGAGGCGAGGATCACCTGGCGCTGGAAGCCTTCGTGAAAGTTGTGCTCATCGCTGGGAAATACTATGTCTATAGTATGCGAGAAGGCGGTGTGCGGTACGTCGTGAAGCAACCCTGCTACTTGTTCCTCAAGCGACGCCCCCAGCCGAGTAAGGAGGTGCATTACCCCCAGGCTATGCTCATAGCGGGTATTCCGGCGCTGCTCAGGCAGCAAATAAAAGCTGGCTCCCGCCTGGTGTACCCCTTTCAGCCTCTGCATCGGTGCGGAGTGCGCCAGCTCCGCAAGCACCGACTCATCAAGGCTAATCTCTCCCCATAAGGGGTCGGATTCGTAGCTATGCATAGGAAAATTATACCCCATAGGTGGCGAGTATGTCGGCGTTTGCGGATGTTTGTATGCAAGCGCCCTGTAGCGGCCGACCGTAAGCCTTCAGAATATCCCATGACCCTACGGGCCACCAACCGACAATGAAAATACGCCCTCAGCGGGCTATTTTCAGAAGAATAAGGGTGCAGGGGTATATAGCCCCTGACGGGGGTCACAGCGGTGTCCCCCCGCTCTTCCCATGCACAAAGCCCCCTCTCCCATGAAGGGAGAGGGGCATGGGGCGAGGGAGAAAGCCCCCTCTCCCTTCATGGGAGAGGGGGTTTGGGGGTGAGGGTACGTAAGGGTACGTAAGGGTGCGTAAGGGTACGCCCGTACAGATACCCCTTGAACTTGGTTCTATCCTACATCTGAACGCTTACACCGGCCCTGCCCATTGTATTCCGAGCATGGAAGGTGTATAATTTACACGTAGTGCTATGATCTCACTTCTGTAGAGGATGGAGGAGAGAGCCTTGAGACCTTTGCCTTTTTTGAATTGGAATCCAAGCTGCCTGTTGGCATGACCTGTGGCAGTAAAGATGAGGCAACGGTAAGGCAAGGCCGGAGATGCTACTCCGGCCATTTGCTGCCCGGATTGGCCCGGATTGTCATTGAGAGGTGCATCTATCCATGTTGCACCGCACACACAGTAAAGGAGCTATTGCTTACCGCATGAAGAAACAACAACATTATCCTAAGAAACAGCAGAACCGCCCGCCCGTCACCACCACGCCCGCAGGCCCACGCCGCTCTCGCGACGACGTGATTACAATGGACGGCACTGTAGTAGATGCGCTGCCTAATGCCCTCTTTAACGTAGAGCTAGAGAATGGACACAAGGTGCTGGGGCACATATCGGGTAAGATGCGCACGAACTACATCAAAATCGTCCCCGGCGACCGCGTTCTGGTCGAACTGTCGCCTTACGACTTGACGAAGGGCCGCATCACTTTCCGCTACAGGTAAGGAGTTACTTGCTCGCCTACAGCTTACTCAACCCGGGCCAGGGCGTAGCTAACTCTAACTTACCCTCTTTCCATGCCTCTATTGCGGCATAATTATCCTTCGCTCACCTCCCAGAAATACCTGATAGATGAAGCTCATAGCATTTGATGGAGATAACACCCTCTGGCAGCCTCTCAGCGGCGTTAATCTCTCTGACCGCACGCCCACAGACGATATTGGCTGGCCCAACTTCACCTATAAGGCCACAGACGACCCGTTGGTCGTGCAGCGCGATGACGGCGCTCGCTTTGTCCTTGAGCCGGAGGCGCAGGCGCTTTTCTACGCCCTCAAAGAGCGCAGGCTGCTGATCGGCGTAGTAAGCTACAACCATGAGGGCAATATCCGGCGCGTTCTGCACGCCTTTGGCCTGCTCAATCTTGTTGACTATATAGCGGCTGAGTGGCACACCAACAAAGATGCCATGCTTGCCAGGATGCTGGAAGAAGCCCGTAAGGACGGGCACAAGCTGAGCGCAGGCGACCTTATACTGGTAGATGATGACCCCTGGGACATTTATAGGGGCCAGTGTGCGCGGATGGGCACAGGGTTTTGCCGCTTCGGGGTTGACATAAAGCGGCTGAGCGAGGTGCTGGGGCTGCTTGAATCACCTGAAACACCTGCCAATCCTGGCTGAGGCGCAGTGATGAGCTTTGTAGAGTGGGTAACTGCACTGGCTTTGCTCCTTGTAGGGATTGCCGGTATTTACAACGGAATCCTGGCATTGCTTCACCGAGAGGCCAGCTATGATTTCTACAGCGTTGTGGGTATACGTGGGCTTATATTCGGTTTGCTATATGGCGCAGGAGGGGTTGTAGCTTTGCTGGTGGTTGCGCTCATGGTCACACGTGCTGCCTAGATGCGGAAAAGCCGCATCTCACCTGGGCACAACCAAAACATCTCTCGATTTCTCTTACGAGGGTAGCCTTTGCGGGAAGCTCAGTTATGCCTCACATTCGGGTAGTCAGAGAGCTGCCTCGCTAACCACTTTCGAGCATGGAAGCCTCAGCGAATAAAGAGCAGCCCTGCTATTGCCCCGACCAGCGACGTGATGAAGATGAAGCCATTTGTTATCTTCTGCTCGGTTTCGTTGCTGAACTTGAAGACGCCCATGCTCTCTATAACATTGGTGCCCATGCGCACGTAGGTGCTCGCGAAGTAGTCCAGAACCAGGCCGATAACCCCGCTCGCAGCCACTATCAGTACGCGCAAAAGCAGATTGATGGGCAAGCGATCCCACCTGCCCCAATCACTTATGATGCTAACAACAACCCCAAGCGCCAGCGCCCAGGTAACTACACGCTGCCAGGGTAGATCCTTCAGTTGGAACATAAGCTAATACCCCTGACCGAATTTGTGACTTGTGACTTGTGACCTCATGTAACTCATGATAACAGATAGCAGATGCGCTCTCATCTCCATACAACAAAGCCGGCTTTCAGTGCGCCATCTCTACTTTGTCATTCCTCACTGCGTTCAGAATGACAAAGTAGAGTTCATTTGCCAAAGGCCCACTTTGAACTGGCCCAGGCTGCGTAAGGTGAGTTACGAATTGGGAGTTATAGATACTCGATTTAGAGCTACCACCAACGCCACGAATCCGATTATACCCTCTCGTATCCGGCTTGTTAAGAGGACTTTGGTCCAGGCGCCGGTAGGAAAAGGGTAACTTTCCTGGTGTGCCGCTGCGCAACTCCACCTTTGAATATGCAAGTGACCGCGCAGTGGCCCGTCCGTGTGGCCGCCATCTGTCACCGGTCACCTGCCACTCCGCGACCCCAGCAAGTGATATAATCTGGTATGAATGCCAATGTGGGCTTGTCCTTCTTACGACCGGAGGCGCTGCTACTCCTGCTGCTATTGGTGCCGCTCGCGGTATACCTGTCGCGCACCGGACGGTCGCTCCTGAGGCCAGGCATGCGGCGCTTTAGCCTGGGGCTACGTGTTGCATTGATAGTGTTGCTGGTGCTGGCGCTCTCTGGAGTGAGTGTGGTGCGCGCTGCTGATCGCCTTTCTGTGGTCTTTTTGGTAGATCACTCTGACAGCATCGCCGCAGCGCAAAAGGCGCTTCAGGCCGGCTATCTTCGCAATGCCATCACCGGCATGGGCGACACCGACCAGGCCGGCGTGGTGGTTTTCGGGGCCGATGCGCTCGTGGACCGCCCTGTCCTCCCTGATAAATCGCCGCCCGATCTGACAAGCGCCCCTTCCACTACTTTCAGCAACATCGGCGATGCTATTCGCCTGGGCCTTGCTTCCGCGCCGCGAGATACAGCACGGCGGTTGGTGCTCCTTTCTGATGGTAGAGAGAATGCGGGCAGCGCGGAGCTGGCGGCTCGCCTGGCTGCTGCCAACGGGGTGCCGGTTGACGTCGTGCCGCTCTCCAGCCTCAACGGCCCTGAAATATATCTGGATGGCCTGAGTGCGCCTTCCACTGCGCGCGAGAACAATCAGATCCCCCTGCAAGTAAGAGTGCAGAGCAGCACAGATACTACTGCGACCCTTACCCTCTTCATGGACGGCGAGGCGCTCAACACGCAAAGCGTGAGTCTCACGCGTGGGGCAAACAGCTTCGTGCAAGATATCAGCCGCGCCACTAAAGGTTTCCACACCTACACAGCGCAGATTGTGCCACAGGTGGGGACGGATACCAGGGGGGAAAATAACCGCTACAGCGCCTTTACGAATGTAATTGGCAAGCCGCGCATCCTGATGGTCGAGGGTCGCGCGGGCGAGGCAGCTGCGCTCAAGAGCGCGCTCGATCCATCCCTGGAGGCCGACGTTATAGCTCCAGATGCTATGCCCTCTGATCTGAAATCGCTGGCGGCATATGATGGCGTTGTGCTGGTGAACGTGCCAGCTTCTTCCCTCTCCAGTAAGAGCATGGATAATTTGCAAGTAGCTGTACGCGACCTGGGCAAAGGGCTAATAGTAGTAGGGGGTGATGAGAGCTACGCCGTGGGCGGCTACTTCCGCACTCCGCTCGAAGCAATGCTCCCAGTTGACCTGAACCTCCCCTCAAAGCTGGAGATCCCAAGCGTAGGTATGGCGCTCGTCATTGACCGCTCCGGCAGCATGGAAGCAGGCCACACCGCCGACGGTGCAGGCGTCAAGAAGATTGAGCTAGCTAAAGAGGCGGCTTATCGCGCAGTGGCTCAGTTGAGTGCCAAAGACTATGCAGGGGTAATCACCTTTGACAGCTCGGCAGACTGGGTAGTGCCTATGCAAGCGCTTGGCGACCCTTCGCAGTTCAAAGGCCGCATCGGCAGCATCACTGCGGGTGGCGGCACCAATATATACGCCGGCCTCGCCCCCGCCGTGGACGCTCTTATCGCGAGCAAGGCCAAGAGCAAGCATATTGTCCTACTCACAGATGGCGACTCCGAGCCAGGTGACTACGCCGGGCTCACCAGGAAGATAGCTGACAATGGCATTACCCTCTCCACAGTGGCGGTCGGCTCAGACGCCAACACCGAGTTGATGAAGAGCCTGGCGGCTGCGGGCAAAGGGCGTTATTACTATACAGAGGATGGCAACGCCTTGCCGCAGATATTCGCGCAGGAGAGCCACTTCGCCGCCCGCTCCTACATAATTGAGCGCCCATTCAGCCCGGAGCGCACATCCCCTTCGCCCATCCTTGATCGATTAGGAGGATTGCCGCAATTGCAGGGCTATGTGGGCACAACCCCCAGGCCTGGCGGGCAGGTATCGCTCGTTTCCGACGCGGGAGACCCGATTCTTGCTCAATGGCAATATGGCCTCGGCAGGGTGGTGGCCTGGACCTCGGATGCGAAGGCACAGTGGGCAAAGAGTTGGGTTGGCTGGCAGGATTTCCCGCGCTTCTGGTCGCAAGCTGTAACCTGGAGCACAGGAGCGGAGACTTCTAATCTCTTGCAGCCTCGCGTCGCCATAGAGGGCGGTGTTGCCCGTGTGACAGTGGATGCTGCCGCGCCGGATGGCTCTTATCTCAACAATCTATCAGCCAGCGCAGTTGTAGTTTCTCCTGGTCTGATAACCACGACCGTACCTCTACAGCAGAGCGCAGCGGGGCGCTATGAAGGTGCCTTCCCGGCTACGGAGGAAGGCGCCTACCTGCTTCAGATAGAGGCTTCAGGCAAAGATACAGCTAATATGCGTCAGACATTGGGTGCGGTGGTGCCTTATTCGCCTGAGTATAAGGGTGGAGATAGCGACACGGGCCTGCTGGCGCGCATAGCCGCCCTGACCGGCGGCAGGGTGCTCTCCACAGACGCGGTAGACGCCCCATTCGACCACAACCTTGCTGCTGCCAGTATCTCTACCGACTTGTGGCCTTTGTTGTTGCTTGTCGCCATTTTACTCCTCCCCTTCGATGTGGGCGTGCGGCGCGTGGTCGTTCCCCGTGGAGAGCTGGTGCGCGCCCTAGGGCTGTTGCGCCAGAGGGCCGGCCTGCGTCCCAGGTTGGCAGCTGCTGTGCCTCATGCAAGCACGCCGGAAATCGCCGCCCTCTTTGGAGCAAAGAATCGCAGCCGCCACCGCATCGCTCCTGGTGACAAAGCTGTTCGTAACGTTGAACCCGCTGTGCCCTTCCCAGCCGAAGAGCTGCAACTCACGGGGCGCCCCGGACGCTCAACTGCCGCCGCCGCGCCGCGCCCCGAAACGCCACTCGTGCAGGCAGAAAGAGATGATGCGCCTGCTGATGATACCCTGGCATCGAGATTGCGCCGGGCAAGAGAGCAACGGCAATGAGCCTGCCAACGTTATAAATGCTATGAAAGTACAAAACCGCAACCTCATCGCTGACCGCTATCTGTTGCAGGGGTCACTCCGGCAGAATGGCCCTGTACAGCTTTTCGACGGTCTCGACGAGCAACTTCAACGCGCTGTTACAGTGCAGATTCTATCAGCGGAAGGCGCTCAGGATAGAGCTCTGTCGGAGCTTTTTCTGCGCCACCAGCAGATTGCCTCGGACATACACCACTGCTCAATCTTCGCCGTCTACGACGCGGGCAGTTGGGAGGGGCGGCCATTCTCTGTCATGGAGAGGAACACCGGCTCTCCGGCCCTTCCGATTCATCATGGAAGCGATAAGCCTCCTGATGTAGGGCACGCATTGGCGATTACACGTCAGTCTGCCGAGGCGCTTCAATGCTGCCGCGATGCCGGCTTGAGCGATTGGGCCTTCTCACCCGACGTTGTGCGTATAGATGAGCAGGGCAACGCACGCCTTGCTTTGCTCGAAGGCTTTCAGAGCACGGGCGGGCGCAACCTTGCTATCTCCTCAACGCCTGCTACCGATCCCACTGCCCTGGGCGCGCTCCTCAGAATCATGCTGCAAGGCAACCTCGCTCCTGCCGCTAGTGCTACAGCTACAATGCAGCCGTTGCTTCCTCTCCCAGCGCCTGTTATGGCCTTGCTTGGCAGAATGTCCCCAGGCAAAGAGGCGAGCTTGTCGAGAGCGGGGGAGGTGGCACAGGCGATCTCCACGCTAGAAAGCGCATTGTCGCAAGCTACGCAGGCTTATGATGCGCCGCCCGCGAGCGCCGCCGAAGCAAGAGGCCCCCAGGTGATCTCCTCTGGGGAAGCCTATGCAGGGTCTGCCGATGCGCCCACGTTGGCAGCAGTAGCGGTCGCTCTCCCTTCGCTCTCTCCCGGCGTTGATTTGCCCAACGCAACTTACGCACCACCTGTGCAAGCCACAGAGAACCTCACAGTTCCTACAGCGGACAGGCGCAAACGACTACTGCTTGTTGCCCTGGGCGTGCTTCTCCTTGCGAGTCTGTTGCTGGTGCCGCTGCTGCCCAGGCTCGCAGGCGGTGCTACCTCACCCGCCCCCATGAGGAGATTAACGCCGAGTGTAGTTGCAGCGCCTGACCTGCGCGGCAAGTCTCTCGATGATGCCAGGAAAGCAGCGGGTGATGCAGGGCTAAACCTGGCTCAAGCTGACTCCATTTATAGCGCTGCCTACCCTACGGATACAGTGGCGAGCCAGTCGCCTGATCCTGGCGCACAGATTCAGGCCAACAGCCTTATAACAGTAAGCCTGAGCATTGGCCCCGAAGCGACGCCCACCTCGACACCCAGACCTCCGGCACCTACCGCAGCGCCCCGCCCACCTGCCCGGCCTACTGTAGCCCCACCGAATCCTTCCCGCGGTGACAACGGCAAGAAAGATAACGGCAACAAGGGGAAGAAAAACGACCGTTAGACAAACTCCATTGTCTGTGCAAAGCGTAGGAGCCTGATGAAAGGGCCAAAGGGACAGCCCTGAGCCCCCGGTCTCTATTCCTTCGGTAACTGTGCAGATTCAGGGTGGAGGGGCGTCCCTCCCCTCCACTCACCCCATGCCCCCTCTCCCTTCATGGGAGATATACTCCCCAGCAATAAAGCCCCCTCTCCCTTCATGGGAGAGGGGCATGGGGTGAGGGTGCGTGAGGCTAGGTGAGGGTACGCCTCCACAGCTACTCCTTCAAGATTGCTACACCCCAACTCTGAACCCTTACTTCCTTCGCGCTCCTGGCTCGAAAGGCCAAAAGAGCGTATAATCTCGCTCAGTATAACCATCGGAGGCAGCTGTGAACAGTCAAGGCTATGTAGATACATGTGTCTTTTGCAAGGTGGCAAAGGGGTTGGTTCGCGCCGACATTGTGTATGAGCGCGAGGGTGTGGTGGCCTTTAAAGATATACACCCGCAAGCGCCTGTGCATGTGCTGGTCATACCGGCGCAGCATATCACGGCTCTGTGGGAGGTAGACGAGACACACACGGTGCTCCTCAGCAGGCTCCTGCTGGCTTGCAACGAAGTAGCCCAGCAGATGGGGATAGCAGAAAGCGGCTACCGCGTTGTAACCAACGCAGGCCCTGATGCAGGGCAAAGCGTAGACCATCTACACTTTCACGTGCTGGGCGGTAGGAAGCTGAGCTGGCCGCCGGGATAGAACGCTCAGAAGCATCTTCTCTATCTTAAATGTAAACCGATACTATGCTAAGGCAAGGCCTCTCCTCAGCACCTCTCCTGGGCGGGAAAGGCTTTCTTCTTTACCAAAACTAAGGTAGCAGCAGCTTCAGCCCCTTGTCTTTGTGTCATGCTATAATCGGGTGTGGGCGTGGGCGCGGCACACGCCGGCTCGCACTCTTTTATCTGAGAATAATGAGACGGCGCATATGAAAGATGTAGATATACAGGATGTACAGGGATTGCCCCCGCCTGGGGCCTTCACGCCCACGCCACCGGAGGACCCGATGGTCAAGCAGAAGCTGATTGCGGCTCTGCGTGAAGGCTGGCTGAAAGAAATCGAAAGCATGAACGCCTACCGCGAGCTTGCCAAAGCCGAGGCGGATAAGGAGAGGCGTGCTATACTCCTGCGCCTGGCTGATACAGAGGAACGCCACGCGCACTCGCTGGAGGCTCGCCTGGTGAAGCTTGGCTCAGGTGTGCCTGAGCTGCGCGAGAACTGGGTCACCCGCCTGCGCGCCTGGGCGCTCCGGCAGGGCGGACTGGATGCCGCTGTGAGCAGGTTAGAGGCAGAAGAAGACAAGGCTGCCGCACGCTACCAGGCTCAGGCAGCCGATATACCCGACGTGGATTTTCACCAGATGCTGCGAAGCATGGAGACAGAAGAAGAGGCGCACGCGCGTGTGCTGCGCTCGATGACACGCGCCGCCGGACCGCGCAACGCTCTCGATTTGATACTCAAGCGTGAGAGGTGGCATACCCGCAACTCAGGCTGGTTGGGTGATGCTATCTACGGAGCTAACGACGGGCTAGGGTCGGTTTTCGGCATAGTTTCAGGAGTGTCGGGTGCTACGGCCGGGGCCGAAAACTTCGTCCTCATCGCAGGCATAGCGGGCATGTTGGCCTCGGCTATCTCGATGGGGTCGGGCGCTTACCTGGCGGCAAAATCGGAGCGTGAGGTCTATGAGGCTGAGCTAAGCCGTGAACGGCTCGAAATCGAAACCGATCCGGAGTCCGAGCGTGAGGAGCTTGAGCTATTTTACCAGCTAAAAGGCTTCTCACCCGAGGAAGCCAGGCTGCTGACCGACCGCCTCACCACCAACCCTGACCAGATGCTGCGCACGATGGCTTCGGAAGAGCTGGGTCTCGCGGAGGAGAGCTTTCCTGATCCTGTGCGCTCGGCGCTCGCTTCATCTATCTCTACCGCGCTGGGGGCGTTTATTCCTGTTGTCCCCTTCTTCTTCTTTGGCGGCTTGCCCGCGATTATCACTGCCGGTGTTGTCAGTATCGTGGCTCACTTTGTGATGGGAGCATCGAAGACATTTATAACGGGCCGAAGCTGGGTCGCCTCAGGCACAGAAATGGCCGTGGTTGGCATCATAGCGGGCGTAGTTACTTACTTCATTGGCTTGCTGCTACGTGCCCCTGTGTAGCCTTTTCAATATCTTCCGCAAAGTGACCATCTTCTTACCCTCTTTTTGAAAGTGGGATACAGACAAAGAACGATGCAGCCCGGAGGCTGCATCGTTCTTTGTCTCTAAGCTGCCCGATGGAGCAGCTAACCTCTGCTAAGGACGTTATCTCTCAGGAGTAGTGAGGCAGTTAGGGAAGAAAGTGTTGGCGTCAATCTTGGAAGCCTGCCCACGTGTGGTGTTGTTCCCCCACCTGAAGTATGGCCTGTTCTCTGTGTCACATGGCTCCTGCGGGATACTCCCACAGGCGTACCCTCCCATTACTCCTCTTCGTGTGAGACGGT
>DAHVFG010000095.1:0-11148 GCA_027317125.1 Chloroflexota bacterium
GGCAGGCCACCGGCGTGAACTTGCTCAACTTTACCGCAACTTCTCTTCTTATCCTCGTGGGTGTTGCTATAGATACCATGAAGCAGTTGGAGGCCCAACTGCTGATGCGGCGATACGAGGGGTTTATCAATAGATAAAACGTGAAGCGTGAAGCGCGGATCATGATGGAGAAATGGCTTGGTGGGTTTCGTAGTCATCAGTAAGGCGTCGCCTCTAACAAGGTGGTTAGATATGCGCCCGGCGCAACCGCGCCCTGGGCAGTTGAACAGCTACGCTTTGCCGCATCACGGTTCGCTCTCCCTGGGTCGCGTCTGTCTGTGACAATGGAGTCATAGCCTGCATGATAATAATTTTACTTGGAGCGCCGGGTGCGGGTAAAGGCACGCAGTCCGAAATCCTGCAAGAGCGCCTGGACATGATGCACGTCTCCAGTGGAGACTTGCTGAGGGAACACCGCAAGCGCGGAACATCGCTCGGCAAGGTTGCGGAAAGTTACATGACCAGGGGCGATCTGGTGCCGGACGACCTGGTGATCGCCATGATCGTCGAGCGGTTAGCGGCCCCCGATGTGGAGCACGGCATAATCCTGGACGGCTTCCCGCGCACAGGCCCGCAGGCTGCTGCCCTGGATGAAGCTCTCGATACAAAGGGCCGCAGGGTGAACGCCGCGCTATACATAAACGTAGAGCATGATGTGCTGGTCAACAGGCTATCCGGGCGGCTAACATGCCGGCTCGCGGGCCACATCTACCATGAGGTCTTCGCGCCGCCCAGAGTACCGGGCATCTGCGATATAGATGGCGCTGAGCTATACCAGCGTGATGATGATAAGCGGGAAACAGCCGCCAAGCGCCTGGAAGTTTACTTCGATCAGACTCGCCCGGTGATAGAATACTACCGGGAGCGTGGCAGCCTCTGCGAGGTCAACGGCGATCAACCGGTAGAGAAGGTATCGCAGGACCTGGTTGATTGTTTGAGATAGGGCGTTACGCGTAATGAGTAAAAATATATTAACCTGAACTCTTTACGTATTATGCATTACGCGTAACGCGTCCATGAGTGCCCAAAACTCTCCTTAGAGCAAAACCATGTCAATATACTTGAAATCACAAAAAGATATAGAGCTTATGCGCCACGCAGGGCGTATAGTGGGACAGACTTTGCAGATGCTTGCCGAGCACGTCAAGCCGGGCGTCACCACCGCCGAGCTTGATGGGCTGGCCTACGACTTCATAAAGAGCCAGGGAGCTATTCCTACCTTTAAAGGTTACCACCCGAACCCTGCTATTCAAGCTTTCCCCGGTACTATCTGCGCCTCGGTCAACGAACAGATCGTGCATGGCATACCGGGCGAGCGGGTTCTTCAGGAGGGGGATATAATTGCCCTCGACTGCGGCGCGATATATAGAGGGTGGCACGGGGACTCGGCGGTGACAGTAGGGGTGGGCGAGATCAGCCCTGAGCTTGAGAAGCTGCTTGAGACCACAAAGGAGTCGCTGATGGTGGGGATAGCTCAGGCCCGCGCAGGCAACAGGCTCGGGGATATATCCAACGCCGTCGAGGAGCGGGTTCGCCAGGGTGGTAATTACGGCATTGTGCGCGAATACGGCGGGCACGGCATAGGGCGCAGCCTCTGGGAAGAACCTTCCGTGCCAAACTTCGGCGCGCCAAGGCGTGGCGTGCAGCTGAGGCCAGGGATGGTGGTCGCCATCGAGCCGATGCTCAACATGGGGGTCGATGAAACCGTGACACTTGAAGACGGCTGGACGGTGATCACAGCCGACCACAAGCCATCCGCGCACTTCGAGCATACGGTGGCTGTCACCGAGAATGGCCCCGATATTTTGACTTTGCCATAGAGTTGTAGTATAATTAGCAGTTGGTGCGCACAAAATCGGCCTCTGTGTGCAGAAGCCTGAAAGACAGAGCCACCAGCGCACCAGAAGAGCACTTTGGCAGATAAGAACGACGTAATAAGAGTGGAAGGCAGGGTTTCAGAGCCTGCGCCGAACGACACGTGGCGGGTCCAGTTGGATAGCGGGCATACCGTCACAGCCCACTTTGGCGAGAAGTTCAGAATGTCGCCTGTGCGTCTCATTCCGGGCGACCGTGTGGCGATAGAGCTTTCGCCCTACGACCTGACACGCGGAAGAATAGTCGAGCGTATCAAGCAGTTGAAGTGACGCGTATTGCGTTAGGGACTACGGATGTCGCATCTTTATTCCCAAACCTACGCAACACGAGGCACTTCAGGCACTATGGGAGATTCCAATGAAAGTAAGGGCATCCGTAAAGCCGCGTTGCGCTAAATGCAGAGTCATCAAGCGCGCCGGAGTAGTAATGGTTATTTGCACCGACCCTAAGCACAAGCAGCGACAGGGATAGTTTGGGGCCGAGGCCCACAGGAGGAGACTTTGGCAAGAATAGCCGGCGTAGACATCCCACGCGACAAGCGTGTTGAAATCGCCCTCACCTATATCTATGGGATCGGGCCAACAACAGCAAAGACAATCGTTGAGAAAAATAAGATAGACCCGGATACACGTGTGCGCAACCTCACTGAAGAGGAAGTAAACCACATCCGCGAGACTATTGATAAGGAATATACAGTCGAAGGCGACCTCCGCCGCAGCGTCAGCATGAACATCAAGAGGTTGGTGGAGATCAAGTGTTATCGCGGCATCAGGCACCAGCGCGGTTTGCCTGTACACGGCCAGCGCACGCGCACTAACGGTCGCACCCGCCGTGGCCCGCGCCGCACAGTGGGTATTCGTCGCAAGAAGTAGTTATAGGAGTAACAATGGCAGAGAAGCAGGTAACAGCTAAGAAAGCACGCGCAGCAAAAGCCCGGCGGCGAGAGCGGAAAGTGGTGCCCCGGGGCCAGGCGTATGTTCAGTCGAGCTTCAACAACACAATTGTGACGCTGACAGATCCACAGGGCAATGTTTTATCGTGGGGCAGCGCGGGCGCGGCGGGCTTCAAAGGCTCGCGCAAGAGCACGCCTTACGCCGCCCAGATTACAGCCGAAGGGGCGGCCCGGCGCGCAATGGACCAGGGCCTGCGCCAGGTCGAAGTCTTTGTGAAGGGCCCAGGGGCAGGACGCGAATCAGCTATACGCTCCTTGCAGGCCGCCGGTATTCAGGTGCTGTCTATAAGTGATGTCACCCCGATCCCACACAACGGCTGCCGTGCTCCGAAGCGAAGAAGAGTATAACTACACCGCTTTGCGCAATTACCAACTACGAGTTACTGATTACGAATGGACTCGTAATTAGTAATTGCGTTACGGGGCGGGAGATTAGCCCTCCCGATCCTCCCCTTACCGCTATATATCGTTTGATGAATACGCGGGCAGAAGATGCGTGGGAACTCCGCGGCAATGTTGTTTGCCACCTTCTTTCTGAGATAAAGTAGATATAAGAAACTACACGGAGAAACAATGGCAAGGTATACAGGACCGGTTTGCAAGCTCTGTCGACGAGAGGGGATGAAACTCTTTCTAAAGGGCGACAAATGCTTCACAAAATGCACACTCGAAAGACGGCCTCAGCCCCCAGGGCAGCACGCCCAGCGCCGCAACCGCAAGGTTTCGGATTACGGCCTACAGCTTCGAGAGAAGCAAAAGGCACGCCGCTTGTATGGCGTGTTGGAGCGCCAATTCCATCTGCACTTTGAGGCTGCCGAGAAGCGCCCAGGCGTGACAGGTGAGAACCTCCTACAGGTGCTCGAAATGCGGCTCGATAACGTAGTCTACAGGCTGGGCCTGGCCGATTCACGGCCACAGGCGCGCCAACTCGTGCGCCACGGCCATTTTGATGTAAACGGACATAAGACAGATATACCCTCCTTCATCTGCAAACCGGGCGATGAGATTCGCGTACACGAATCCTCCAAGTCCAACGAGTACTTCCAGACTCTACAGCCCCAGTTGAAGAACAAGCAGATTGCCCCCTGGATGGAACTGAACCAGGCCACCATGACAGGCCGCGTTGCCAGAATCCCAGGCCGCGACGAGCTGGGTCTGGACCTGAACGAACAGCTAATTGTAGAGTATTACAGCAGATAAGGACTCGTACTGCGCACTACGCATTGCATGCCGAGCTAAAGGAAGGATCTCTCTAACCTTGCCGCTTACGCAATACGCAGTATGCGATACGATTCTGTAAAGGAGATAACATTGAGCAACGAGTCAACAAACGGTATGCCCAATGTAGTGGCAGTGGCTACCGCCACCAATTATGGCCGATTCGCAGTTGGCCCTTTGGAGAGTGGCATTGGCACGACACTGGGCAACGCTTTGCGCCGCATCTTGCTCTCGTCGCTGCCAGGCTCTGCAATCACCAGTGTGCGTATACAGAATGTCTACCACGAATTCTCATGCATACCCTCCGTCCGTGAGGACGTGACCGAGATAGTGGTGAATGTAAAGAATGTACGACTACGCTCTTACAGCGAGCGCCCAGTTCATTTGCAGCTGAGCAAGCAGGGTGCCGGGGATGTGCGTGCGGGTGACATCGAAATACCGGCGAATGTTGAGCTAGTAAACCCCGATTTGCTTCTGGCAACGCTGGACGGCCCTGACGCTCACATCGAGATGGAGCTTACAGTCGAGCGGGGGCGTGGGTATGTCTCATTCGAGGCACGTGAGGGGATGGCTATCGGTACTATTCCGGTGGACGCTATCTTTTCACCGATACCGAGGGTGAACTACATTGTCGAGCCTGCCAACGCCGATGTGCTGGCTACAACTCAAGAGGAGGGAGAAGAAGAGCAGCTTGAGCCGCTGAAGCTGGAAGGGAAAGAGCAGCTCTTGATGGAGATCTGGACCGATGGCACAATCGATCCAGGAGAAGCATTGAGCTTGTCTGCCCAGTATCTGGCGCAGCACTCATCTCTCATTTCCAACTTCAATCGCATAGTTGCTCCACCGCCTGGGCGTGAGCTTCCCGGCTCTGTCGCCATACCGCCTCATCTCTTCGAAATGCCTATTGACGACCTTAGCCTCTCGATGCGCACCTATAATTGCCTCAAGAGGAGCGGCGTCACCAAGGTTGGCCAGGTGCTGCGCATGGACAAGAAGGAGCTTCTTGGGTTGCGCAACTTTGGCGATAAATCTTTTGATGAGCTGCATGAAGCTCTACAATCACGCAATCTCATTCCGCCCGGTAGCCCTCTCGACCTCACAGCTAACGATGTGATTGAGGCTAACAGCGAGCTGGATGACGTTGACGCTGAGCTTGACATTGAATACCCGGACGCTGATGACATCGTGGACTCGCCTGAGGGCTACATGCTGTCGCCTGAGATAGGCGGCCCCGGCGGCATCGAAGAGGTCGTATCAGGCGGCGGGGTTAGCGAAGGCAGCTTGAAGGAGTCGGCAGGTATATACGTAGACGGTGAACCTGCCTCCGAAGAGATGGACTTCACAGGCCAAACAGTGCCCACAGCCGACTTTGCGTTAGGCAGCGATAGCGCCGACACACAAGAAGAGGTCGAAGCCAGGCCCAAAGCGCGAAGCAAAAAGAAAGCCTGAGCGCACAGAGCCAATTATGAATTGGGGTACTCTAACTCGCAATCAGTAATTCATAATTCGCAACTCCGCTACGGGGCGGGCTAACACAGAGGAGATAACAATGCGTCACAAAATGAAAGGCCGCGGGTTGGCGCGCACAAGCGGTGAGCGCCGTGCTCTCTTTAGAAATCAACTTGTGAGCTTGCTCATGCACGAGCGTATCCGTACGACGGACGCCAAAGCGCGCGAGCTTCAATCTCTGGCCGAGAAGATCGTGGCCCTGGGCCGCGAAGACACCGAGTTGAACCGCACCCGGGCAGCCTCCATACTGGCTAACTCGCTGATGGTGCGCAAGCTCTTTGAAGAGATTGGTCCTCGCTATACGGACCGCGTCGGTGGTTATACTCGTATTTACAAGCTGGGCCGTCGAGCAGGTGATGCGGCCCTTATCTGCCAGCTCGAGCTGGTAGAAGGCTAACGTAGTACGTATTACGTGGTAGAGCTAAAGAGCCTCTTATCTTCACCCCTCGCGCAATACGCACTACGTAGTAGTCTAATGCACCTTAAGTTAGTAATACAGTACGACGGCACGGACTTCTCCGGCTCTCAGCTTCAGGCTAAGGGGCAGGGAAGGACGGTGCAGGGCGAGCTTGAGAGCGCAGTTGCGTCCCTCACGGGCGTGGCAGTCAGGGTGGCGTTGGCCGGGCGCACAGATGCAGGGGTGCATGCCTGGGGCCAGGTAGCCAGCCTTGCCTTTCCTGAGAGGGAGAGGCTATCTACGCCACCGGCAGTGCAGAAGGCGCTGAACGGCGTCTTGCCGGGCGACCTCGTAGTAGCAGCGGCTGAGTGCGTTACCGAAGGGTTCCATGCTCGTTTTAGTGCGAGCAGGCGTGCGTACAGGTACCTTATCTGGAATGCTCCCACGCCCGCGCCTCTTCTGGCTCGTTATAGCCTGCATGTGTGCCAGCGTTTAGATGCTGATGCCATGTCAAGCGCCGCCACCCTGTTGGAAGGCACGCATGATCTTGGCGCTTTCGCGGGGCAGGGGCTGGGGATGCCTGGCAGTTCAGCTGATAAGCCGAGCACGGTTCGCACCGTCTACCTTGCGAGGCTGCAAACCTTGAAGCCGGAAGCTAACTTCTGGGCCTGGGGCACGCCTGTGGCGCATGGCGTTGCAGGCAACGGCGGCGAGTTGTTGGCCCTTGATCTGGTGGCGAATGCCTTTTTGCCGCAGATGATACGCACTATAGTGGGCACTCTGCTTGAAGTGGGCACAGGCAAGCGTACCATTGCTGATATTACCAGGCTTTTAGAGAGCCACGACCGCCGACGGGCAGGCCCGACGGCTAAGCCGCACGGGCTGTGCCTGTTGTGGGTAGAGTATCCGGTGGAGATTGGAAACCGACAAGGGACAATCACTGCGAACAAAGTGAGGGAAGATGAGCACTAAGACATACACGCCCACAGCGGCTGAGGCCCAGGCCCAGCGCGAGTGGTATATAATTGACGCCAAAGGGCAGACCCTGGGGCGCTTAGCCACCCTGGTCGCCCAGATACTGCGCGGCAAGAACAAGCCAACGTTCACAACGCATATGGACATGGGTGACTTTGTAGTTGTGATCAATGCGGGGCAGGTTGTGGTAACCGGCGGCAAGAATTCAGGCAAAATCTATTACAGCCACTCTAACTATCTCGGCAACTTGAAGGCTGTGCCTTTCAACGAGATGATGAAGAAGCACCCGACCTTCGCCGTGGAAGCCGCTGTGCGCGGTATGCTGCCACGCAATCGGCTGGGCGCTCAGATGCTGACCAAGCTGAAGGTCTATCCCGACGAAAAGCATCCTCATGGCGCACAAAAGCCCAAAGCGGTGCGCGTGAATAGCGAAAGTGAGACCCTGGAGCCGGTGATCACAGGTTAGGGTTAGTGCATTCCGGTGCACATACTAATCCCTGATCACATGTATTACCACCAAAGGAGATATATGGATACAACACGTACAGAACGTACAGAACGTACAGAGAGGCCGGCGTATTACTACGGCACAGGGCGTCGCAAGAGCGCGGTGGCCCGTGTGCGCCTCTACCCTGGTAACGGGCAGATACTTGTGAACAGCAAGAGCACTGAAGATTATTTTGGTGGGCGTGCGCTTTACCAGCAGATGGTGAACCAGCCGTTGCAGCTCACTGATAGCATCGGCAAGTTCAATGTGACGGTAAAGGTGCTTGGCGGCGGCGTCACCGGGCAAGCCGGTGCAGTGCGTCATGGCCTGGCTCGCGCCTTGATACAGGCAGACGTAGCATTCCGCCCCGCGCTGAAAAAGGCCGGTCTGTTGGCTCGCGACGCGCGTGAGAAAGAGCGCAAGAAGGTTGGCCTGAAGCGTGCACGCAAGGCGCCTCAGTATACGAAGCGCTAATCGCGCAGGCAGGTGTAGCGTGCTTGTGCTCCTCATCTGCCCGAACTTTCCCTTGCTACAAAGGTGTAGCTAAGATTACAACAAAGAGCAAGGCAGCACAAACGTTGCCTTGCTCTTTGTTGTAGCAGAAAAGACGGCCCACTCGCCGCATCTCTCCTATTGTGGCGCTGAACACTTACCTTGAACCGTAACTGTTCAGAATAGGGGCATAGGGGCGTCCCCTCCCTCTCCCCTTGTGGGAGAGGGGCATGGGGTGAGGGTACACAGTTACCCCAAGAAGGTTGCTCCACCCCTAACCTGAACATTTGCTTCACAGTCCAATTTGACAAAGCCAATGCCAATTGGGACAATAAGATGCCGCTAGGCTGTTTATGTCAGCCATGAAAGTGTGGGTCTCTACTTGCACCTGTACAGTTGATCCTTATCTTACCACCGGGGTGTAAGGAGTTCGGGTATTATGAAGTCTAGCCCAGGGTTAACAGTTAGCAAAAAGAGAGCCAGCGGCATGCCCGCGCTCCTCTTCTTTGGCCTCCTCCTCTGCTCACTCGCAGCGCTGGCGATGGCCCTGCCCCACGGCGCGCGCGCGGGCATGCCCACTGGCAGCCTGGCCCAGCCGTCTGACCCCGGAGCACCCACCAAGAAGGTTCAGCGCCCGCCGCAGAGCGCACAGCGTGCGGCCTCAGGCAAAGCTTTGCCTTATGAAAGCGCCCCACAAGCCCGGCCTCGTCTGCCTGCTCGCACAGGCGGCCCCGATGCTTTCGGCTACGTCTTTGCTGACGACCGCGACCCGGGTGGCCCCTCCTATAATTACCAGCCCGCGAGCAACCGCATAGCCGACGCCGCCTGGAAAGCAACGCCTTACGCGGGTACTCCGCTGGACGATGGCGTGATCACCACAACCCTCCCTTTTGCTTTCAGCTTCTACGGCAGCAACTACACCAGTATGCATATATCCACTAACGGTAACGTCCACTTCGGGCCACCTAACAACTACTTTACAAACGCTCAATCAGGCCGCTGCATCCCTTCCAACAGCCAGTACGTGCCCCAGGCGATGATCGCCCCTCTCTGGTTCGACTTCGTGGTGCCTGATAGCTCACAGACAGGAGGCGTCTACACAGACGTAGTGGGCACATCGCCCAATCGCACATTCATCGTGGAATGGCGCGACGTCTACGAATATGCTTCTCCGGCAGATAACGCCACACTTGAGCTTTTGCTTTCCGAAGACGGCACCATCGTTTTCCAGTATCAGACCCTCAACGGCTCCGATACCACAGGCGCGCAGGGTCAGGTGGGCATCCAGAACGCCGACGGCAGCATCGGGCTGCCCTATTCCTGCTACCAGGACGCGCTCACCGAGCAGCGCGCCATCAGGTATGAAGTGCCACAGGCAGCTTTCTTCACACCACCCACAGCGCAGCAAGGAGGGGCGCCCGGTGCGCTAATCACCTACAATGAGCTCCTTGCCAACCAGACGGGGATCGACAACTCGTTCACCATAACCCCCAGCGGAAACCGGTGGGCCACCAGCGTCAGCCCTGCTAACACAGGCATTGTGCCAAGAGGCTCGTCCGTAGGCGTAACTGTGCGCGTGCAGATCCCACCCGGCACGCCGATAGGCGCGATGGATGGGGTCACTATCACCGCCAGTGCCAGCCTGCCCGTGCCAGGCGCTTACACCGCCACTGCTGTGCTGACCACCAGCGTGAGCACCAACGGAGTTGACTTTGCACCTGCCAGACAAACGCGCTCCGGCAACTATGGCTCACCCGTTACTTACACTGTACAACTGACAAACCGCTCAGGCCAGGCGAACAGCTTTGTGCTGGGGGAGGAAGGCAATAGCTGGACCACCACAATTGTGCCCACTCAAACAGGCAGTATCGCCGCCAACGCCACAACACCTGTTACAGTTACAGTAAACATCCCACAGGGAGCAACCCTGGGAGCAAGAGATGTAGTGACCGTCACCGCTACAGGCCAACAGCCTGAGCCAGGCCAATACTTCGGCGTTACGGTGATAACCACCACGGCAGGCATCTGGCAGCGCCAGACCTCGATGCCTGCACCGCGCAGCCGCGCTGCCTCTGTCCTATTCCCGTCCAACAACCACATTTACGTCCTCGGAGGGGAATATAACAACGGCGCTACCGACCTGCCTGTTGAGGAGTACGATCCCCTCGCTAATAGCTGGACAGGCCGGGCCAACCTTCAGGTGGGTGTTAGCAATGTGGGCGCTGCCGCCATAGGAAACATTATCTACATTCCAGGGGGCTACAGCGCCGCGCAGGGCGCAACACAGAGCGTCCTACAGGCGTATTATCCGCTCGAGAACCGTGCGGAGATTATTACCACAGACCCCCTACCCGCCCCGCGCTTCGGGTCGGGCGTGGCCGCCTTCAACGGCAAGCTGTACGTTATCGGAGGCAGCGACGACTCCCTTACCGGCACAAACAGCGTCTACGAATACGATCCGGCGCGACAAGCAGGGAGCAGATGGCGGGCAAAAGCCTCGATGCCCACAGCCCGCCTCTATCTGGGTGCAGCCGTAGTTGACGGCACTATCTACGCCATTGGCGGCCTGCCCGGTGATCTTACCGACCTCGCCACTGTGGAAGCATACAACCCCGCTACCGATAGCTGGAGCGCCAGGCATTCAATGAGCTTGCCGCGCGGTGGCGTCGCGGCGGTTGGTGTAGATAGCAGGCAGCCGGGCTGTGGCGGCTTCCTCTACGCGCTTGGGGGCGGCTGGACAAACTACACCGCCAGCGCCGAGCGATACAACCCGGCCACCGACAGCTGGCAGCCGATCTCAACTATGTCTGTCCCCAGGCGCAGTCTCTTTGGCGCATACAGTCCCATTACAGAAGCGCTGGTTGCTCTCGGCGGCTGGACGGGCGACTACCAGAGTATTGCCGAAACGATACAGTGCAACGGCGATTACACGCCCCCACCGCCGCCCACTCCCGGACCCAGCCCTTCTCCTAGCCCTACCTCTAACTGCACCATCTCCTTCTCAGACGTGCCACCCTCAAATACCTTCTACGCCAGCATAGAATGCCTCGCCTGCAAGGGCATCGTCTCAGGCTATGATGATGGCACCTTCAGACCTAATAACCAGGTGACCAGAGGACAGATTGCTAAGATAGTGAGTAACTCTGTTGGCTACACTGATGACCCTGGCACTCAAATCTACACAGATGTGCCCCCATCTAATCC
>DAHVFG010000096.1:0-11006 GCA_027317125.1 Chloroflexota bacterium
GTGAGGGGGGTAAAGGTAGAACAGGTAGCACAGGTAGACAAGCAGCCCAAACAAGTTGAGCAGCTAAAGATGGAAGCAGGCTACTTCAGCAACAACGCGCACCGTATGAACTACTCTCAGATGCGTAGCGTCGGCTACCCGACAGACAGGTTCAGGCACAGTGGAAAGTGCGGCCAAGCAATTCAAGAGGGGGTTTGCCCGACCTGGTATGCGCTGGAGCCGCTCTGGTGCTCAACACCTCTTGCCTGTGCGAACGGCCATTCTCAGTTCCCGTTTCGAGCAGTGCTGGCAACTCGCCTACAACTCGCCCCCCAACTGAAATGTACCCACCACAGTTTACGTTCTTTGCCAACAACCGTGTGTTGTGGTATAATCCAGGATAGTGCTGAAAGAGGCGTTTTCGGCGTCCGTAGACAGCACTGATTCTTACCTTTCTGCTCCGCGCTGGACGGGGGACTCACACCTCCCCGAAGCGAATTCAAGCGCGCAGCAATCCCATAGAGAGGAGGTGTGTTACATGGACATGCGTGAATACGAGTTGATGTACATAGTACGTCCGACCGTCACGGAAGAACAACTCCCCGGCGTCAACGATCACGTTGATAGCATGATCGCCAATCTTGGTGGCGAAGTCCGCGAGAAGCTGCCCTGGGGCAAACGTCGCCTGGCGTACCCCATCGATAAGCACGAAGATGGCTACTACATGGTAGATAAGATCAGCCTCGACAACACTCGCACGCGCGATCTCGAAGCCCAACTTCGTATATACGACGAAGTGATTCGGCATATGCTTGTGCTGGCGACTGAGACGCCCGCGCCAACTCCAACGCCAACAGCGGCCCCGACGCAAGCACCGGCCCCCGCTACTGCTCCAACTGAGGAGTAAAGCGGCCAGCTACCACTTCGGCGTTTAATATTGAGTGCTGAGTACCGGAAATTATGAGTAGTGAATCCAGGTAATGAGTAAGATGGAGGCCGGATATGGCACGCGGCTTAAATAAGGTTATGCTCATCGGCAATCTGGGTAAAGACCCGGAAATGAAATATACGCAGCAGGGCACTCCTGTCACAACTTTCTCAATGGCAGTCAGCCGGAGTTGGAAATCTCCAGACGGCCAGGCGAAAGAGGAAACAGAGTGGTTCCGCATCGTCGCGTGGCAGAAGCTTGCTGAGCAGTGCAATGAGTACCTTCATAAAGGCAGTAAAGTTTACATCGAAGGCCGCTTGCAGACCCGTGAGTGGCAGGCCCCGGACGGGCAGCAAAAGCAGATCGTTGAGGTGATCGCCAATGAAATGCTGCTCATTGATAGCCGACAGGGCGGTACAGGGCCGATGGGCGTGGGGTCCACTGAGGACCGTCCTGCCAAGTCGTCAGGTGGTGGGGGCGGGTATAACAACAGCAATACCTACGACGAGTCCGATATGGACGTTGATGACATCCCGTTCTAAGCCCCCACATTTTACGAATGTTCATGCAGCTTGCTGCACCAATGTAGCTTGCTGCCCACAAGTAAGGATGGAGAAATGGCTGATCAGACAGATAATGTAAATCCAAACCAATCAGGTGGAGGCGAGCAGCGCCCACCCGGGCCGCCAGGCCCGGGTGGGCCGGGTGGCGCTCGCCCCGACGGAGCGCCGGGTGGCGGAGGTTATCGCCCCGGCGGGGGTAGCGGCGGAGGCTACCGCCCGGGTGGAGGAGGCGGCGGAGGTTATCGCCCCGGCGGGGGTGGTGGTGGTAGTGGAGGCGCAGGCGGAGGTGGTCGCTTCGGTAATCGAAGTGGCGGCCCTGCTGGGCGCGGCGGTCCTGGCGCACGGCCCCGCTCACGTGACCGATATGTGCCGCGCCGCAAAGTCTGCGCCTTCTGCGTAGACAAGGTGCAGGATATTGATTACAAAGATATTCCGCGACTGCGAAAATACCTTTCTGAACGTGCCAAAATCGAGCCGCGCCGCAAAACCGGCACTTGTGCGCGCCACCAGCGCGCCCTTAGTGTGGCTATCAAGCGCGCCCGCCAGATGGCCCTTTTGCCCTTCGTAGGTCCCCACTCACGATAGAAGGAGTCTTGAGAGGATTAGAAGCTCCAACTGTGCAGTGATCCACTCCGGTGCGCTTGCTTTCGCCTTTTGACCTCTAACCCTCAGCATCACTATGGCTAAGAAGAAAAAGCTTGAATCCACAGCCCCTGTGCCTTTAACACGGGGGCAACTCTCGCGAGCAGAGAAGGAACGCCGGCAGATCCGTAACCTTTACGCAGTGGGCGTAGCTGTGCTTACCGTTACAGCGCTGATAATCGGCATCGCTGTGGCTTATACTTTCGTTATCCGGCCTAACAGCCAGGTGGCTAGCGTCAACGGTACCTCTATTAATCGGGCTACTTATGACAAGCTCCAGCGCTGGAACCTTTTCCAGCAGATCCAAAACCAATCTATACAGGGCCTCAGCCAGACGACCGACCAGCAGACGCTGACCACCCAGCTTACTACCCTGCAAAACCAGCTGAAGAATGTAGATAACGACCCTGTGGACCCCACTGTCCTTAGCCAGCTTATAGATAGCGAGGTGCTTCGGCAGAAATCGCAGAGCGAACTTGGAATCACTGTCACCCAGGGTGAGTTGAAGAGCGCCGCCATCAAAGACTTTATTCCGCAGCCGACCCCACCCGCCACGCCCTCCTCGGCTGTTACCACTACAGCGACCGCTGCGACCGTTGCGACCGTTGCGGCTGCTACAATGACCGCTACGGGGACCACTAAAGGTACCCCCATCCCCACTGCCACGCACATCCCTACTGCTACGCCTACAATAGGCTCACCCACCGTTACCCCTTCCCCTACCGCGACTTTGCCTCCGGTGCCGGGGGCATCGGCAACGGCGGCTACAACCTATGACCGCTACATAAAAGCTATTGACATGCCCACAAGCCCTCAAGTGAGCGAGCCTATTTGCGGCAGCGGCTGCCCCAACCTCTCCGAGTCTGATTACCTTAACCTCATCATCGAGCCACGAGTGCGCCGTGACAAAGTTACTGAAAAACTGGCCGCCACACAGGTGATGACCCAGGTCGAGCAGATACATGCCCAGCACATCCTCACCACTACCGAGGAAGGGTCGAAAAAGATACGTGCTATGCTGGACAAGGGCGCTGACTTCAGTCAGCTGGCTAACACCCAGTCGTCGGAGCAGATACAGAGGGTGCAACAAGGCACGGCCCCTAACGGCGGCGACCTCGGCTGGTTCCCCCAGAAAGGCTCAAACTTCGATCAAACGTTCGTTGATGCTGCCTTCAAGGTGCCTACCGGGCAGTACAGCCAGCCTGTGCAGACACAGTTTGGCTGGCACATAATTAAAGTGATTGAGAGAGACCCAAAGCGCCCCCTCGACAGCGCCACAATTGATACCTTGAAAACCAACGCTTATAATGACTGGTTCACAAAGGCCCGCGATTCGTCTAACATCGTACCAAAACCTACGCCTACGCCTTTACCGGCCACGCCGGTGCCGATCGTGCTAACGCCCGCGCCCGTCGCGCCGTCAACGCCCGCAAGCACACCGGGCAGCCCCGGCGTTACACCCACGCCGGTTAGCTCAGCGACCACCGGGGCAGCCAGCGCGACGCCTGCCGCTTCGCCCGTCAACGCTACCCCCGGTACTCCCTCTGCGCGTTGACAGTGTGTTGGCGGACGCCAGGCAGCTGTTTATGTTGAAAGTTGGAGCAGATTAAACCCTGCTCCAACTTTTATAACAAGCCAACTAACTTTGTGAAAAAGTTGACAAAGAGACTGAGAGTTGCTATAATCAACTGGAAATGAGAACGAGATAAAGATTGCCCCACGGCAGGATTATACCAGGCGGACACCGGAGAGGGGCCCGCTTGATTTGTGCCCAAAGCGTGTGATATAATGCTCCACTATGCCTCGGAACAGCCTGGTTCGAGAGGTGGAGGCGCAATTATGCAAGACAATGGTTTGGGCAAAGCTCTCGCGCTGGCGGCGCAACTTGGATTTTCAGTAGCCCTTCCGATGGTGGTGTTCATTGGCGGCGGGGTTTGGCTCGATGCCAGGTTGGGCACGCGGCCCTGGCTCCTTTTCCTGGGCGTTATTCTAGGTGTACTCTCTGCCGCGGCGGCTTTCTACCAGATAGCGGTGGCTCAACCCACGAGACGCAGAGACGCCGGAGCGCCCAGGGCAGAGTACAAAGTGGAGCGACGCACAGGCGACGTTGGCACGCCACGAGCCGATAAAAAACGACATAATGGCCGGTAGCTTGATTTTTCCCGCTCATGCCACTCTACTGGAGAAGGATAGATATGGACCTGCAACCTAAGCTCCCCCGTATAACTATCAAACCTGAAGACCTTCTCGTAATTCCGACTCCGTTCGGCGACTTCCATTTCACCAACTCAATGCTCTTTTCACTGATTGTGATGGTCGCCCTTGTGATCTTCTTTGCTATTGCCACGCGGCGCATGAGCGTTGTGCCCAAAGGCGCGCAGAACCTGGCCGAGGCGGTGGTCGAGTTCCTTCTGGGCCTTGTTGAGGGCACGGCGGGTAAGATTGTCGGACGCCGTATCTTCCCTCTGATCGCTACCCTCTTTATATTTATCCTCGTCGCTAACTGGTCGAGCTTGCTACCCGGGGTTGGAACGATTGGCACCTGTATCCGCGAGACAAGCAGCGCGAGCGCCGGAGCAGGCCAGGCTATTCAGACAACGTCGAATACAGCCGCGCCTGCACAGCAGGAGGCCGCACAGCCCGCCCGTGGGCTTGCACAGCCGCTTTGTAAGGAGCCGGGCACGGTTTTCGTGCCCTTCCTGCGTGCGGCCAACGCCGACCTTAATATGACGTTGGCTATGGCGTTGATCGCTGTAGTAGTGGTTCAGGTGGCGGGCATCGCGGCGCACGGTGGGCTGGGGTACCTCAAAGAGCTTACTACCCCGATATTCCTTGCGCCCATTCACATAACGGGCGAGCTTGCACGTGTGATCTCCCTCTCCTTCCGTCTTTTTGGCAACGTATTCGGCGGCGAAGTGTTGGTTACGGTAATGTATGTGCTGCTGGGTAGTGTCTTCATCGGTTTCGCCACCTTTATCTTTCTCGGACTTGAACTCCTTTTCGGCTTCATACAGGCTGTGCTCTTCTCCGTGCTAACGCTGGTCTTCATATCGAGCGCGGTTGGTGGGCACGCCGGAGAGCAAGGTGCGGAGCATGGCAGTGCCGAGGCGTTGGGCCAGCAAGTAGCAGGTAAAATAACGGGGCACAGCGCCCCACACGCTGAACGCGCCACCGAAAAGACGGCGCAGCATGTGGGCGGTTGAAGTCCGGGTTGGTGAGAAGTGGGAGGCTTCACGCTTCTCGGCTCGTTTGAGCCACATGCGACGAAACGACGGATTCAGTTTAGTATAAATTAGCTTCGCAGGAGGAATGTCTAGTGGATCTTAGCTTTTTGGACTTGAATGCTCTTGGTTATCTGGCTCAGGCCGTCACCAGTGACCCGCGTGGGTTGAAGTTGATCGCTGCCGGCCTTGCTATCGGCCTCGGCACTATCGGCCCCGGCATAGGTCTCGGTATCGGCACGTGGGGCGCTACACAGGCCATTGGCCGCAACCCCGATGCCGAAGGTCCGGTGAGAACCGCCATGATCCTCGGCCTCGGCTTTGCCGAAGCTACTGCCATTTATGCGCTCGTTGTGGCCCTGGTGATCATCTTCGCCGGTGGCGTATAGCCAGGCGTTAGGTAGATGTAGTTGCACGGAGTAGGTGATCGTAGTGCGTATCACGTATCGCGTGAGCGATCATAGATATAGCATCTTTATTCTCCACTTGCGTAATACCACTACGGTCCCGTAAGCAGATAACAACATGGGAAGGAATCTCCTATGCTCGACTCATTAGGTATTTTGTGGGGCAACCTGCTCTGGCAGATCTTTGCCTTTGGTGTGCTCATGTATCTTCTCTATCGTTTCGCATATAAGCCGGTGATCAGTGTGCTGGATGATCGTGCAAGCCGCATCCGTGAAAGCATTGAGCAGGCAGAGCAGATTAAGGCCGATAACGCGGCGGCGGCACAGCGCGCAGAGCAGATCATAGCTGAGGCCCGCGCCGAGACGCAGCAGATGCTGGCGCAAGCCCAGCAGATGAGCCAGCGCACCATTGCGGCGGCGCAATCAGAGGCGCGCGAGCAGCGAGAAAAGCTGCTGGCCGATGCTCATGCTCAAATACTGACCGACACGCAGCGCGCCAAGGAAGACCTTCAGCGCGAGGTTGCCCGACTGGCTATTATGGCCGCCAGCAAGGTGGTCGGCAGGTCGCTCGACACTTCAGACCACTACAGGCTGGTAGACGAGGCCCTGGCCGAAGCCGAGAAGCGCGGCAGCATAGGCCGGGGTTAGGTAGGGTTCGTATTGCGTACTGTGTATCGCGTAGTGGCGGCTCGCCGGGTTGGGGGCTAAAGAGACAACTCCCTGGTAACCCTTACGCAATACGCAGTAATTTAGGAGAAACGAGTGGCACTACGTGGAGCAGCGGGGCGCAGGTATGCGCAGGCCGTCTTCGACATAGCGAAAGACACAAACACCCTCGATCAGTGGTTGAGCGACTTGAAGGTGCTCGACGGCATCTTCGGGGGCCAGAACGCCGTTTCTGCCCTCGAAGATCCCCGCGTCACGGAGCCGGAGCAACGCCGTACTATTACCGAGCTTGTGAGCAAGGGCGTTGTCAGCCAGATCTCTCTGAATATGCTTATGTTGCTCCTTCACAGACGGCGGCTAAATCTGCTGCCGAGGATAGTAGAAGCATATCAGGCAATGTACAACAAAGAGAAGGGGATCATAATAGCCGATGTCACCACGGCAGTGCCTCTGGATGAAGCCCACCAGAAGAGAGTTGCCGACCGGCTTTCAACTATTACCGGCAAGAGCGTGGAGCTTCATGTTCATGAAGACCCCCGTATGCTGGGGGGTATAATTACACGCATAGGTGACGAACTCATAGACGCGAGCCTGGCAACACGTCTCGCCGAGCTGGGCGAGAGGATGTCGTAGCTAGCTGTTAGCTAACGGCCTCCCGAATTGCGCGATAGACAGCTAAAAGCCGTAAAGGAGAAAACAATGGCGTTACGTGCAGAAGAAATCAGTTCTATTATCCGCCAGGAAATAGAGAATTTCGACCAGCCCGTCCGCACCGTCAATGTGGGCACGGTAGTGGAGATTGGCGACGGCATTGCTCGTGTTCATGGCCTTGCCGGGGCGATGTCCTCAGAGTTGCTTGAATTCGAGATAGAGACCAAGGAAGGCCGCAGCACTGTCATGGGGATGGCCCTCAACCTGGAAGAAGAGTCGGTGGGTGTGGTTGTCCTCGGCCCTTACACCCAGATTGAAGAGGGCGACACCGTACGCACAACCGGGCGCATCGTTGAGGTGCCCGTAGGCGATGCCTTGCTTGGACGCGTGGTGAACGGCCTCGGCCAGCCGATTGACGGCAAAGGCGACCTGCCTTCCACCCTCAAGACCCGGCCTATCGAGCACCTGGCACCCGGGGTAATATATCGCCAGAATGTAGACACGCCGTTGCAGACGGGGGTGAAAGCCATCGACTCGATGATCCCGATTGGCCGCGGCCAGCGCGAGCTTATCATCGGCGACCGCCAGACAGGTAAAACCGCTATCGCCATCGATACCATCATCAACCAGAAGGATAGTGGCGTTCTCTGCATCTACGTGGCTATCGGCCAGAAATCGTCGCAGGTGGCACAGGTAGTGGGCACCCTTGAGCAATTTGGCGCTATGGACCACACGATTGTGGTTTCCGCCAGCGCCGCCGACCCTGCAGCCTTGCAATACATCGCGCCTTACGCTGCGTGCGCGATGGGCGAAGAGTTCATGGCATCAGGGCGCGACTGCCTTATCATCTACGATGACCTGAGCAAGCACGCCTGGGCTTACCGCCAGGTTTCGCTCCTTCTGCGCCGCCCGCCAGGACGTGAGGCATATCCCGGGGACGTTTTCTACCTGCACTCTCGCCTGCTGGAGCGCGCTGCTCGGATGAGTGAAGCGCAGGGTGGTGGTTCCCTTACCGCTTTGCCGATCATCGAAACGCAAGCTAACGACGTATCAGCTTACATTCCCACAAATGTGATATCGATCACTGACGGCCAGATCTTCGTTGAGGCTGACCTCTTTTACGCGGGCATCCGGCCCGCTGTAAACGTCGGCATTTCGGTAAGCCGCGTGGGTGGTGACGCTCAGATCAAGGCATACCGCCAGGTGGCGGGCCGCCTCAAGCTCGATATGGCTCAGTTCCGCGAGCTAGCTGCCTTCGCGCAGTTCGGCTCCGACCTTGATAAGTCGACCAGGGCCCAGCTGGATCGCGGCTTGCGCATTCAAGAGGTGCTCAAGCAGCCACAGTATAATCCCCTTTCCGCGCCGCAACAGATCACGATCATTTACGCCGTTACGAACGGCTTCCTCGATGATGTGGCTATAGATAATGTTCGCTCCTGGGAAGAGCAGTTCCATGACTTCATGAAGAACGCCCACCCGGAGGTCCTGGAGACAATCGCCAACGACAAGCGCTTGAGCGATGAGACAATCGAAGCTATCAAAAACGCGATCACCGAGTTCAAGAGAACCGTAAGCTTTAAGTAATTATCAATTAGTACTTGCTAATTGCTAATTTGGGGTAGCTATGCCAAGCACACGTGAGATACGACGCCGGATAACGTCGGCCAAGAACATATCGCAGATTACACGCGCAATGGAAATGGTGGCGGCTTCGCGGATGAAGCGCGCTCAGCAAGCTGTGCTTGCCGGGCGGCCTTATGCGGAGAAGATTGCTGAGGTGATGCAGAACCTGGCGGCGCGAACAAGCGGGCAGGACGATGAGGTTCACCCTCTTTTGCAGGTCCGGCCTATCAAGAATATTACCGTGATTATGATCACCGCCGACCGAGGGCTTGCGGGCGCGCTGAATACAAACGTAGTACGCCGTACTACCCGCTTCATCCTGAATGAGAGCAGTGGCGTGCCTGTGAACATAATCGCGGTGGGCCGCAAAGGTCGTGACTTCATGCTGAGATATGGCCGCCCAATGGTGGCTGACTTTATCAATCTGAATGATCGCCCTTCCATTGCGGATATATATCCTGTGGCTCGCGTGGCGACGGAAGAGTTCATCAGCGGTCGCTCGGACGCAGTCTACATGATCTACACTGAGTTTATAAACACACTTATACAGCGCCCGGTTGTTCACAGGCTGCTCCCTCTTGACATAACCGACCTTGAGGGAGGCGCTCCGGCCAGTGAAACGGAAGCCCCCGACACCGCGGGCACAAAGACCGAGTACATATATGAGCCAAGTACGGGCGAAGTGCTATCGCAGCTTATACCGCGTTATATCGAGGCGCGGATCTACCAGGGACTGCTTGAGCACCTTGCTTCTGAGCAAAGCTCGCGCATGATAGCCATGCGCAACGCCACCGATAACGCCAAAGAGATGATCTCCGACCTGACACTCGCTTACAACAAGCTACGTCAAGCGAACATCACAAGAGAAATTATCGAGGTTTCCAGCGGCGCGGCTGCGCTGACCGGATAGCAGTAACTATTGCGCAATGCCTGTTACCTGAAAGTGACGAGCAGCATCGCATGGTAGCAGGCTCATAGTATAGGCCACCCAGCGCACGTACATCAGGCGAACCTTGGAGCATGACTAATGGCGCAAGTTTACCAACCGAAGAAGACATCTACCAAGCTAATTGAAGGCGCGGTGGCGGGGCTAATTGGCGGTATAGTCACCATCCTGGTGATGGCGATAGCCGACTTCATTATTACTCCACCACCGCCCTCGACACCTTCGCCCTACACCATCAACTCAGGTATCTGGTGGCTTACACCGAGCGCGATAGGATCGTTGGTTACAGGCCAGAGTCAGTCGAACCAGGACCTGCTCGACTCATCATACTTCGTTGGCTTGTTGCTCATACTAGCAGCATTCGTGATCCTCGGCATTGGCTTCGGCCAATACCGCCCGTTGTTTAGAATCTTCAAGATAAACCCGGTTCTGGGAGGGGCGATCTACGGAGCCTTTGTGTGGCTTGCCGTCTTCTTCCTCTTCCTGAGATCAATCAGCCCCGCTACAGGGAGAATAAACTCCGTAGCATTTCTGGTCGCTATGATACTGGGTGGCGCGGCGTTAGGATGGTGGGCCAGCCGCCCAGCCCCAGCCCCTGCGTCCGCGCCAGGCCAGGCGTAGCCTTTTACAAAGTAGAGGAGAAAAGAAATGCCAGCAACAGGTAAAATCGTACAGGTAACAGGCCCTGTGGTGGACATTGAGTTCCCGCCAGACCAGCTGCCCGAAATATACAACGCAGTTGAGATCCCTACAGACGGCACGGTCGCGGGTATCGTGGACAAAGCTGAAGGGGTGCGAAACACAGAGGGCGGCAAAGTAGTTTGCGAAGTGCAGCAGCACCTCGGCAACGATTGGGTACGCGCTGTCTCCATGTCGAGCACCGACGGTCTAAGGCGAGGCATGGACGTGGTTGACACAGGCGCGCCTATCATGGTGCCCGTGGGCAAGGCCACACTGGGCCGCATCTTCAATGTAATTGGCGAAGCTATTGACCAGGCCGGGCCTGTAGAGGCTACCGAGCGCTACCCTATTCACCGGCCCGCACCTTCTTTTGAAGAGCAGTCGCCAGCCGCCCAGATCTTCGAGACGGGCATCAAGGTCATTGACCTGATTGCGCCCTTCGCTAAGGGTGGTAAGATCGGCGTCTTCGGCGGCGCAGGCACGGGCAAGACAGTTATCATCACCGAGCTTATTAACAATGTGGCGACGCAGCACGGCGGCTACTCGGTCTTCTGCGGAGTGGGTGAGAGAACACGTGAAGGCACCCAGCTATACCAGGAGATGCGCGAGTCGGGCGTGTTGGATAAGACTGTCATGGTCTTCGGCCAGATGAACGAACCGCCCGGCGCTCGCTTGCGCGTCGGCCTCTCAGGTCTGGCG
>DAHVFG010000097.1:0-10852 GCA_027317125.1 Chloroflexota bacterium
CGTTGACGGCGATAATAGGGAACTTGAGCACGCCCGCCTTCTCCATCGCCTTGAGGCGGATAACTCCTGTGGTGGTTTCTTCGCTGCCGCCTATAACGTCGTCGAGCAGAGCATGACGCTCCTCGGCGGGCAGCTGAGCGGCCCAATCGCGCACCTTGGGGTGTACATCATTGAGGCGGTCGAGGGCGATAAAGAGCATCGAGGAAACGAGATCAGCGCCGTCGTCCATCGTGATCTGTGGGCGGTGATTGAGGGCAGCGACAATGTGGCTGTAGTAGCTGTTAGTGTCTTCACCCTTGATGGCGTATGTAGCTATACCGTAGTGCTCAACGAGCGCGGCAGCCACATCGTCCTGTGTCGAGAGGGGATTTGAGGCGCAAAGCGCCAGGTCGGCACCGGCCGCTTTGAGGGTGCGCATCAAGTTGGCGGTCTCAGCAGTCACGTGGAGGCAAGCGGCGAGGCGTATCCCTTCCAGAGGCTTCTCTTTGTCGAAGCGCTCGCGTATCTGGCGCAGCACAGGCATCTCGGCTTCCGCCCACTCGATACGCCTGCGGCCACGGTCTGCAAGTGACCTGTCTTTGATGTCGCACCCCACATTGGAGCCGCCTGTGGGGGCTAAAGCCTTGGGTTCTGTTTCAATTACCATACCTGACACTCTCCTATTTTGCTACATGACATTCTATTCGTTGCGGTTGAGATGTAAGTCATCTTCGCCACTAGACGGGCTATCTGCCAGGCTGTTATCAAGGGGCGCGCCTGTTCCGCCGTACGACATCTTGGCTTCAACCAGAGTAAGAAGTTCATCCACATCGAAAGGCTTGTACAACACAGCTATGTTCTTCGCCACAAGATAGCCTTCTATCTCGCGCAGCTCTTTGAGTGCGCCGCTGCAAACGATGATGGGTATATCCGCCGTTGCGCGGTCCATTTTGAGCCTTTGCACAAACTGCCAGCCGATTTTCTCCTCGCCAAAGACATGATCGCTGATAATCAGGTCAGGCTTGATTTTCTTGACCTGTTCCATCATCTGCGGCTCATATGAGAACAAGATGACCTCGTATCCGGCCTCACCGTGCAGTATCTCCTTGAATAGCTCCAGGATCTCCTGGGTGTCGTTGATTACCATGATAAGCTTAGCCATTCTCAAGTGCCCCTGTCTATTAGTGGGTGTGTAACGCTTCCGTGATGAGAGGTTCTTCTCCGAAGTTTTCTATGTACCTTTTAGTAAACTCTCCTCGTGTGTAGCTGTGCGCCTGTGTGCCATAGTTCTCGATTGCATAGACAGCGGCCAGCGAAGCCACGCGCCCTGCTCGCTCCACATCCATGCCTGCGTTGAGGGCATATACAAGGCCGCCAAGATAAGCGTCGCCTGCGCCCACAGGGTCTACCATCTCGGTGGGCACGGCGGCGGGGATCTCTACTGTCTCATCTTGCGTCATGATGGCCGAGCCTTGCTTACCTTTGGTGGTAACCACCATTTCGGCGTGCTGGAGTATATCACGCTGGCTCATGCCGGTCTTGTCTTTGATTAGCTCATACTCGTAGTCATTGGCGACGACTACTTTGGCCCCGCGCACCCCCTCCGCAAGCTCATCACCGCTCATACGGATAATCTGCCAGATTGGAGAGTAAACATAAGGAACGCCCATCTCCTGGCACTCGCGAGTGAAACGCACGATAGGCTCAGGCTCAGTAGGGCCGACCACTACCAGATCAAGCTCGCTTCTGGGGATGCTTTTCAGCGATAGCGCTTTGTCGCGTGCCATAGCGCCTGTATAGAAGCCGGTTATCTGGTTGTTATCAAGGTCGGTGGTGATGTAACAGGTGGCGGTAAACTCTTCGGGCACGACGTTAATGAAGCGGGTGTCTACACCGTGCCGCGTCATCCACTCTTTGTATTCGCTCCAGTCGTTGGCCCCAACAGAGGTGAATATGGCAGGAGGCGCGCCTAACAGCGCCATTGTATAGGCGACGT
Organism: Chloroflexota bacterium; assembly: GCA_027317125.1. Taxonomy (GTDB): domain Bacteria; phylum Chloroflexota; class Chloroflexia; order QHBQ01; family JADMIH01; genus JADMIH01. Next base: position 1,976 of record DAHVFG010000097.1, read on the forward strand.
TGGCGGCTACCCCACCCCTCTGGCGCTTGAGCGTGTCCACAAGGAAGGAGAGATTCAACATATGAATCTTCTCAGGGAGGATGTGATCCTTAAAGTAGCCGTGAAAATCCATAATATTATCGTAAGCTATGGAGCCGGTAATTATTGTGCTCATATAGTTTTATCTATGTTAAGAAGGGCAGATCGTTGCGCCTTCAAGTATCTCTACTCCTTATCCCTTATGTAGTTGCTCGCGCCATGTAGAAACCTACAGCCCCATGAGGCTGGCAAGATAGGGTTGCGACGGGTGAGAGCTCACGCTACACCAACGAACATAAACCAGCATTAAAAAGTTCTCTCGGCATGAGAGAACTTAGCAATCGCTTAGTGTTCTTCTCTCATCTTTCAGGTCTGTGCCTGTCGGACTTGGCACCGACGATCAGGCAAATGTCTGATCCGGTTGCCGGGCTTCACGGGGCCGCTCCCTCCGCCCATCTCGATAAGAGCCATTCTACGCTTATTCTTCTGTATGGCCTGAATCATATCACAACCGCCAACAGGTGTCAAGAACATGCCGACGGGTAACTGTTCAGAGTTGAGGTCGAGCAACCTTCTTGGGGTATCTGTGGAGGCGTACCCTCACCCACCCTCACCCCCAAACCCCCTCTCCCATGAAGGGAGAGGGGGCTAAGCTAGCCCCTCCACCCTTAGTCTGAACACTTACCCGACGGGTAACTGTTCAGAGTTGAGGTCGAGCAATCTTCTTGGGGTATCTGTGCGGGTGTACTCCCGACTACCCTCACCCCATGCCTTCTCCCATGAAGGGAGAGGGGGGAGAACCCTGTAACCCCGTCAGGGGCCTGCCTCTGTGCACTCAGCATGCACAAAGCCCCCTCTCCCCTTGTGGGAGAGGGCATGGGGTGAGGGGAGGGACGCCCCTGCACCCCAACTCCTCTGAAGATGCGAAGGGTAGTAGTATAGAGGGGTGCTAAATCGCTCGTATTTTCGTTCATAATGGTGGCCCATAGGGTCATGGCTTACTCTGAACGCTTAGGGCCGACGGTTCTTTGAAAATCTGCTTGACACAGGCATGCAAGGCTGCTATAATTAGAGGCTGTGACCGAACAATTGAGCGGAGGGTAAATGGTGTACGCAATAATCCGAACCGGAGGCCACCAGTATAAGGTATCTCCAGGTGATACAATAGAAGTCGAAAGAGTTGAGGCAGAAGCAGGGGCAGAGATTGAACTTGGTGAAGTGCTGATGCTTAACGACGATAACGGATTGCAAGTAGGCACACCCCTCGTCGGCGGTGCCAGGGTGCTTGCCACAGTGGTCAGCCAGGGCAGAGGTGAGAAGCTTATAGTCTTCAAGTATAAGGCTAAGAAGCGATACCGCCGCAAGACGGGGCACAGGCAGGAATTGACCAGGCTTTCTATCAAAAGTTTTGAGCTTTAGGCTATACATTTCGCTCTGAGCAGACAGTTGCGTGGCGGACATATAGCTTGTAAGGGGGAAGACGATGGCACATAAAAAAGGTGTAGGCTCTTCGCGCAATGGCCGTGACAGCAAGCCTAAAATGCTTGGCGTAAAAGTCGGCGATGGGCAGCAGGTACATTCTGGCACGATTATCGTGCGTCAGCGTGGCACCCGCCTTCACCCCGGTTTGAATGTCGGTATGGGCAGAGATCACACCCTCTTTTCCATGATCGAGGGCTTCGTAAAGTTTGAGCAGGCGACCAAAGAGCGCAAGCGGGTGAGTGTCTATATAGAGAAAGTGGGCGCTGTCTCGGCAGCGACAGAGGTAGCCCAGGCGTAAATTAGTAGAGGAAAATATACGAGAGGAAATATAAAGTAAATGAAAACCGGAATCCACCCCAGGCTTGTACCCGCCACAGTAACCTGTGCATGTGGCAATAGCTGGCAAACTATGTCTACCCGTGAAGTGTTGAAAACAGACCTTTGCAGCAAGTGCCACCCCTTTTATACGGGCGAGCAGCGTATCGTCGATACCGCAGGCCAGGTAGAGCGCTTTATGCGCCGCATGAATGCCCGCAGTGAGCAGACGGCTGTCCAGAGCTCAGCCGTGCAAAAGCGCGGCTCGAAGAACAAGGCCAATATCGCGCCTCCCCCGCAGGAGCGGCGTCCGGTCGCGAGGCCTGAGGCCACAACTGAGGGCGAAGCCGCCGAGAATAACGAGGCAACACCTGCCGACGTGGCAAACGAAGAAGTGTAAACCCAGCCTGCAACCTGATGAAAGCCCTTACCCGATTACCGGGTAAGGGCTTTCGCTTTGGCTGCTGTGAAGGGCCTTTTCAAAGGCAGGTTTTTCATGCGGCTCGCTCCTCCTTACATGGCGGTAGTCGAACTCCCATCTCCTTGACCTTTTACCACAGGGAAGAGAGGAATAGATGAGATGAAAGCAGGGAGAATAAAACACCTCGTATGGGTAAAAGTCAGCCCACAAGGGGTAGGGCGCGGGCCTTGCCTTAGCACTGGCCCAGGCGATTATCCTTGTGCTTCAAGATGGGCAATGTTATAATTCCTCCTGCGGCATAGCGCCGATGGCGCGGACAGCGTTGTCCGAGGCCGGGTTAGCGAAGAAGGAGATTTTCGTTATGGACAAGGAACTTCCACTCCTTTGTTATTTCCAGGGCAAGGTCATGCCTCTCAGCGAGGCCAAAATCGGTATCCTGACACATGCTTTTAGCTATGGCACAGGCTGTTTTGAAGGAATCAGAGCTTACTACAATGAAGAGCACGGCCAGCTTTACATGTTCCGTGCTCGTGAGCACTTCGAGCGCCTGCACGATTCGGCGCGTGTGTTGCTGATGAAGCTCGGCCCTTCGCCTGACGACCTGGTAGAAATGGCTCGCGATCTACTCAAAGAGAGCGGCATATATACCGACGCTTATATCCGCCCTATGGTCTACAAATCCGACGAGGTAATAGGCGTGCGCCTGCATAATTTGCACGATGATTTTTATATCACAGTGCAGCCCTTCGGCAATTACATAGATATAGATCGCGCACTCAACGTGGGTGTGTCATCGTGGAAGCGAATTGATGACAACATGATCCCCGCACGCGCCAAAGTCACGGGCGCGTATGTGAACTCGGCCTTTGCCAAGACCGAAGCGCAGCTCAATGGCTTTGATGAGGCGATCATGCTTGATGCGAACGGCCACATTTCGGAAGGCTCGGCGGAAAATCTCTTTATGCTGCGCGGCGGGGTTGCTCACACGCCTCCTGTCACGGACAACATACTGGAAGGTATCACTCGCACGACAATTATTACCTTGCTGCGTGATGAGCTTCGCATTCCGGTCGTAGAACGCCCTATTGACCGCACAGAAGTTTATGTAGCGGATGAACTCTTCCTCTGCGGCACAGGAGCGCAGATAGCACCTGTTGGCACTGTAGACCACCGCACCATCGGCAAGGGCGGGGTCGGTGACGTGGGGCGTGCTCTACAGTCGCTCTACTTTGAGGTGGTACGTGGAAACGTTGCCAAGTATTCGCGTTGGTGCTCACCTGTGCATTCAGAGGCCCGGCGGGCCGCGGCGTCGCAGGTGGCGGTCGCTTCCTGAGCCTTGCCCGATAGAGTAATCTAGGTCTCGCATAACTCTTGCATCACCCTCGGTCATGGTGTAGCGGCGACATCAGCCGCGCACCGCCGGGGGTGATGCGTGTCGCTTATCACTTGTTGCATATCACATGAGGGATCATGGGTGGTATACCTTTATTCCTATGCTTACGCAATATGCAGTCGAAATACTCAGCCCGTTTCACTCATCTGCTTGATTTATGAGAAGCTGGCGCCCTTTCCCATCTCCTGCTCGTTATCTGCTGCCGCTGTTGCTGCTGCTTTGCACAGCAGTGGCCTTTTGGCTATGGAGCAAACTATCGGAACGCACGGCTAACGTGGGCTATGATACGGGCGTATTCGGCATCGGGCTGGCTTTCTTTCTTGTGCTGGTGCTGATCGGGCTGCTGGCGTATATAGCCTGGTGCATCTTTACGATGGGCTATACAGTTAGCGAAGACGCGCTGGCGCTCAGGAGCGGCGGCTCACGTTACATAGTACCTCTGGCCTCTATAATGGCTGTCTACCTGCCGGGAGCCACCATCAGTGGCAGAGCAATAAAGGTGAAGTGGCAGCGCGCCACTGCTCTACCCGGTTTCCTGCTTGGAGCAGGCCAAAGTGCGCAGTTGGGTAGAGTATTAGCTGTCGCAACTGTAACCGATAACGGCCTGGTCTTCATAGCCACCCAGGGCAAAACCTTCGCCATCTCTCCACAGAACTCCTTTTCTTTCGTCGAAGCCCTGGAGAAAGCGCGCGAGGAAGGTAAAGAATATGATGCGGCTGACGAGAGCGCGACGCGTGCGGAGCTTAGAGGCGGCAACGCATGGGCAGCTCCGCTCTGGTACGATCCGGTGGCGCGTTGGCTCTTCCTGTCGGGGTTGCTGCTCTCTGCGGCGCTCTTCTTCTATTTGAGCCTGGTGTACACCACCTTGCCTGCGCTTCTGGCGTTGCACTGGAACGCGCAGGCGCAGGTTGACCGCGTGGGCGACCCAACAGAACTGTTGCGCTTGCCGGTTTTTGCCCTCGCCGTCTGGCTGGTAAATGCAGTAGTAGCTTTCTGGGCAATTCGTCGCGAGCGGGCTGCCGCCCTCTTCCTGCTGGCTGGCGCGGCCTGTGCTCAGATAGTCTTCGCCGCTGGAGCGTTGTCTATCGTCTTGAGAACGTGATGCGTAGTAACCCGGAGCGTTTATGAATCCTAAAGGCGTGGCGGGCGGAGGACATAATAGATCTGATGCCGGTGATTATCACTTCGCCCGTGAGCGGGCCTTTTTACCGGCAGTTTTTGTTCCGGTACCCATCATTGAACTAAGTCAAGGCCCGTCCCCAAGAGTGAGACAGCCTTTGTTTTTGGTAACTATTGACCGCTATAGTGGAAGGGCGGAGGCATAGCTAATGACCACACGCCATCAGCGGTGGCCGCCAGCAGGGTCTCTACGTTCACGGCGTTAGCTGACATACCTTGCGGGGCCAGCGTCAGCGTGCTTATGCGGCCTGTGCCGAGACCCTTGCCTACCCTCTGCCAGCCTGCGCCGTTATCCCCAGAGCGGAAAACGCCCAGGCTGGCTCCTCCCTGGTCGCTCCTCGCCTCGTAAATGACAGGGCCGGGTTTGTTGTACGCCTCAGTGTAGGTGGTGTCTATGTAGAGGGCTGTTATCAAGTAGCCTGATTGTAGCTCCTTGCCCGGTCCGGCAGCCTGGATTAACTTCCAATCTGTAGTCTCCAGGGGGAGGAACCAGAGGCCCTGCGCGCTCGTCATGTAAACGCCCCCGTCCATTGGCCTGCCTACAGAGCCTGTGACGTAGACCAGATTACCAGGGCCTTGCAACATATCTGCGCCCGCGAGTTTCGGTGTAACATCTGACCAGCTCTGCCCGCCGTCTGTGCTTCGCATTACCTGCCCGGTGCCGCCCTCGCTGGCGTAAGCGACATATATCGAGTTGCCGTCGGGGCTGACCACAAGGGCCTGCGGGTCGAAGTTAGTTATTGTTGAGCCTGGAAGGGAAGCCCAGGTCGCACCGGAGTCGGTGGTCTTTATAACAGCGGAGCAGGTCAAGCCGTAGGCGGTTGTAACGTTGGCGGCGGCTATTACCATCGCGCTGTTATTCATCTTCTGCCACGTCTTGCCGCCGTCTGTTGAGCGCGAGCGGCTACTTGGGCCGCCGCTGGCGCAACCCATCTGGCTGGTGACATACATAACTTCCGTGCTGCCGATTGTAGCGCCTGCTACTCTGCTGTTCGGCTCCATCTCTGCTGTCAGCTTGTTCCATTGCATATAATCGCTGCTGCTTTGCCACGCGCCCTTTGGCCCTACTGCCAGAGCCAGGTTATTGCCCTGTGGGAAGAGAGCGAGGCCCGTGATGTCGTTTCCTGCCAGCCCCACCTGTTTCCACTGCAAATCGGCGACAGGAGTAGTAGCAGCCGCCTCGGTTGGTGAAGGAGCAGGTTGGGCGGCTGTATCCGTAGGGGCGATTGTCTCTGTGGCCGCAGCTGTGGCGGTGTCAGACGGTGTTGGAGGCAGGGCCGTATCTGTTGCTCCTACAGTTGGTGTCGAGACCTCCACTGTATCTGTTGCTACAGGAGGTACGGGAGGCGAGGTCGTGGTAGCCTCTACTGTAGCTGTGGCGGCCAATTCGGGCGGGGCCGCCGGCGTTACTGTGCAGCCTGTGACTACCAGCAAGCAGATCACGAGCGCCATTGCTGCGTTACCTGCTTTAGTCTGTGCGATTCTTTGGGACATTAGCTCCACCTCTCCTTTCCATCTAACTTATAACGAGTTAGATGCCGCTCAAGTTGCAAGGCTTCCTTCATGAGCAAGAGGCTTCGGCACTTGCCCGCGCATGGTTCTAGTGTCGTTTGCGGCGTTTCTTACCCCTTGGCTGAGCGGTGGAAGATGTTGTGGGCGATGTCTCTACACTCTGGGCTTGCGTCTCTCTATTTGTTGGGGCGATTACCACCCGGGAGCCTGGTTCAACAGGGAGCGTGGTGGTGCGTTGGGCCTTGCGTGCTGCGGCATCCTGCCGGGCGGAGCCTTTGCGTGCGCCGCCCGGCACGTACTGGCGGGCACGCTGTGTCTTCTGGTATCTGGCTAATTCTTTAGGGTAAGTAGCGCGATACCAGTATGAGAACCAGACAGCCGAAGCTATAGCAGCCAGGAACCACAGATAGAGCCAGAAGCGGAGGTTAAAAAAGTCGAGCGAGATTACTCTAAAGAGGAGGAACAACAGCCCCAGCCCGCTTATCAGGAGACCTGGCTGCCCCCACCTACCCGCTGCCTTGTAGAGCACCGTGTTATTCCGCTTCCACTCAGGGCGCTTATAGAAGTAGAAGTAGGCGCTTGCCGCGAAAAGGAGAGCCATGATCACCAGGTATGCCCACGAGAAAGGACCCATCGGCGGCGACGGTGCGGAGGTCAAGAAATTGGCATCAAGCGGGTTGCCTTGCAAGTTGCTGGGAGCGGCCACAGTAGGCACAGGTATTGGCGTGCTTATCGCCGAGCTAACAGTAGCGGTTGCGCTGATTGCGCCTGTGCCTGTGATTGTGCCTGTGATTGTGCCTGCCGTGGCAATGGTAGCGGCGACAGGTGGCGTGATGGCGAGTGTAGATGTGGCAGGTACAATCACAGGTACGGTGGAGGTAGTGGTAGTCTGAGCCATTATCGCGAAGAGGGGCCACGGGCTGTAGTTTATGTTAACGGTGTCGGCGGGTGCCTGGTGGGTGAGTGCGCCGCCGGATGCTCCCCAGGCGAGGGTTAGAATAAGCCTGGGTAGTAAAGCTAAATGCATCGGGTACTTGCCTCCTGGTGTAATTAGTATTTTCGCTCAAAGGAGCGTTGTTATTTCTCTGGGTCGTGGGTAAAGGCGTTAACCATTATAGCAGGTTACGCAGGCGTGGGCAAACAAGATTGTTGGGGTAAATGTTCAGGCTTATGGTACGGGCGAGCAGCCGGAAAGGCCACGGCTACGAAGAAAACGGCGGTAATCCTGGTGTGCTCATGGCAGCCCTGGCAGTTCACCCGCCGCCGGGTTCAGAGTGAAAGGTGGTGAGTATTGCGTATTGCGCGAGTTGAGGATAAAGGTACTGTACCTCTAATCCCTCACCATTCACGCTACGGCACTTGCACCGTGAACTGCCCGGGAGAAGATATGGTGATCACTCCTGCCCACATGCACATACACTGGGAGGTGTTGTTCAGGGCAGGAGAGTTGTTGATCAGCACTGTTGGTGAGCCTGGCACCCAGGGTGCGGTAATCACTGGAATGCAAGGCATAGGTGTAAGTACACCCTGCGCCGCTGCCGTGGCTGAAGCCACAGTAGGGTTAGCAATTGAGGTGCACATCCCGAAGGACGGTATATTACCCATTGGAAGGTTATCCATGATGGTAGCAGCTAAGGGCCCCCCAACCATAACAGGCGCGCCTTTAGGGATAGCTGTGATCACGCTTGGCGCTACGCCAAAGCTGCACTGGAGCATAGCGCCTGTTGTTACTTGCTGCGGCATTTTCTTACCTCCTGTTAAGCGCGCTCAATCGGCCTAAAGCGGAAGCAAGGCTGAACCGCTCCCGCTTCTGGTATAGGGCTGAACCATCGGCCTCGTAAGAGCTTTGCATGGAGGAAGAAGAGGCCGGCATCTTACGCAATGCACATTATACTACAATAGCCTGCACGCACCAACCCTCGCCTTACCAGTTGCTTAGACCAACTCCGGCTCTTCTTCGGGTGCGAGCTGCGTGCCCGCAACGCCCGCGGCTGCTAGCTCTCTGCCGGCTTGTACACTTTCACCCTCCAGGCCTTCCGCGCCCCCTTCAGCCATCGCGCTCAAGCCTGCACGCTGATTGCTCTTGCGCAACGGTATTTCTTTCAGAAAGATGGTGGTTATAAAGCCCATCCCTAAAAGCACTGTGGCTATCAAAAAGGCTTCCTGTATGCCTGAGAATAGGGCGGGCCTCATCGCTCCCGTGATCACGTCTATGATCTTGGGCGCGAACGCTGCCGGTACATGATAGCTATTGACCAACCGAGTTTGCAGCGCAGCCATGTTTTCGCTGCCGACCAACACCTGGGGGTTAAGAGTGCTCAGGCCCGCTGCGAAGCTTTGCACCGGCAGTTGACTCGCGACGGCAGGTGGCAACGTTTTCTGTAGATCTGTAAGGCCTTTAGCCAGTCCAGATCCGAAGCTGTCACGGAACTGGTTGTTTACGATTGTGCCCAGCACTGCCACGCCCACAGTGCTGCCCATGTTGCGGAAGAATTGCACAGCCGCCGTCACCACGCCCACGCGCTGTATCGGGAAGGCATTCTGCACCACCAGAGTG
>DAHVFG010000098.1:0-10812 GCA_027317125.1 Chloroflexota bacterium
TGAGGTCAGAGATAGGGTAGCCTTGCTGGGGCAGGCCGCCGTGTGTCTTCCAGTAGTCCAGGAATATGCCGCTCACACTCTTTCCTGTTTGCGGGAACATTTGAGTGCCTGTGCCGGGCAAGGCGGGCGGGGCGGGTGCGGCGGCAGTTAGAGGTATGCCGCTGATTGTTGCGCCCATAATGTCTTGGTCGCTGTTGCCTTTGGTGGCATCCTCCCAGGCGACTGTGGTGCCGGAGACTTTGGGTGTTGACTGTGTACCTGCGCCTACGAATATAGGGAACTCCTGTTTGGTATCGAGGTCATAGCCGTAGATGTCAAAGTTGGAGCCGTTCTTCTGGTCGGGTTCGTTACGCGAGTCGGCCCACACCACGATATTACCGGAGATAGCGGGCTGAATCTGGCTGCCGGGCGCGGTTGAGATGGGGAACTCTTTTTTGGTGGTTAGATCATAGCCGTATATATCTGAGGTGTCATCGCCTTTGCGGTAGTCTGCCCATACGACTATGTTGCCGGAGACGGCCGGGTCAGTCTGCTCATCGGGGGCATTTGATATGACGAACTCTTGCTTTGTGACCAGGTCGTAGGCGTAGAGATCGGAGTTGACGCCCTGGGGATCAGACTCGTTGCGGTAATCGGCCCACACTATCACTTTGCCGTTGGTAACGGGCTTGACCTGTGCGCTTTTGGCGTTGGAGATGAGGGTCTCCTGGCCGGAGGCGAGGTCGTAGATATAGATGTCGCCGGAGGTTTGATCGTTAGGGGCATTCGCGTCACGGAAGTCGGCCCAAACAACTGTATTGCCCCAGACGCTGGGGCGGTTCTGCATTTGAGGTGCTTTGCTTATGGTGAAAGCTTTTTTGTCGCTCATGTAAGCGCCGTAGATATCGAAGTTGTTCAGGCGGTTGTCGGTTTCGCCGCTCGCGGCGTTGCGTCCATCGCGCCACACAACACGTATGCCATCGGTACTCGGCTGCTGCTGGTCCCAGGTGCCCTCTGAGATAGGAAAGCCCTGGCGGGTGGTAAGGTCTACACCTGCAATATTGCAATTAGCAGACTGGCAGTTAGAGTAAACAAGGGTATTTCCGGCCATGGCAGGCGAGAGTTGATTGCCCGCCCCACCGGCCAGTGTGAAGGGCGCAGAGACTTTGGCCCTGGGAAGCTGACCAACAGGTGCGGCCAGCGACAGGCCTGGGATGGAAGTAGCAGCAAGGCAGGCGACCAGGAGCGCCTTATGTGTGCGTGCAAAGGCATGTGGGTAGTGCATTGTGCCTGATTTCTCCTGCATAGGGTATGGTCTTTTTCTCCTGTGCCAAGTATACCAGCCAGGAGGAAACTGCGCGCCGGAGCAGTGTAAAATCTGTGTAAAGCTCGGGAGATGAGGCTTTTCTTTGTTCTGTATTATTCCTGCATTTGGAGGAGTTGGTTTTGCCTTACCAGTTTCCGGTCAGCACTGACTGGAACTGGTCGTCGGTGAAGTAGGGATTGGCTATGTAACGCTTGATAGCGAAGAGAGGATCGGTATCTTTGTCCGAAAGCTCGCTCAACCGAAAGGCAGCCTTATAGCCATACGACTTGATCTTCTCGGCTGAGGCGGCATCGTAAATGCCGTATGGATAAGCAAAGAAGGGAGTTGGGTGGCCCAGCAACTTTTCCAGGGTTTGCTTTGGCTCTACTATCTGCTGCTGCCAGTCCGCATCGGTCTTGTAAGTAGTGACGGGGCGGTGGTCCCAGGTGTGCGGCTGAAGGTCGAAGCCTTCCTTGTCCAGCTCTTTTACCTGGTCGGAAGTCATGTAGTTTTCTTTGTCCAGTGTGACTGTCATGATGAAGAAGGTGGCGTTGAAGCCGTATTTTTTGAGCAGAGGCACAGCATTGGTGTACTGGTTGTTGTTGTCGTCGTCAAAGGAGAGCATGATCGGCTTGCTGGGGAGGGGTTGGCCGTTGGCGTAGTAGTCGTACACCTGCTGAGCAACCACGCTCTGGTAGCCGTTTTCTTTGAGGTACTTCAAGGTGGCCTCGAACTTTGATGGGGGCACTATGTAGCCTCTATCGTCGGCTGTATCGCTCTGTACCCAATCGCGAACGTGGTGATAGCAAAGGATAGGCACAAAGCCGCGATCAGCGAGAGGTATCGGAGTGGGCGTGGCTGTGGCTGCGGTGGTTAGTGTTGGGGGGGGTGGGGTGTCGGTTGGCGGGGCGGGGGGATCTGTAGGAGTAATGGCAGGTTGTATAACTGTAGCGGTGGCGGCTGGGGCGCTGTCGCAAGCCGACAGCGCAGGCAGAATAAGTGCGGCCACCGCCAGCCAAAGTAGCATGACCTGGGGACGAGGCAGTGCACGGAAGCTCATAACGAAAGAAGACCTTTCTAGGGGAGATATTGTGCCAGGGTGGGACAGCGCCATTTTACCAGATAGCTTCATAAATGCCCAGGATTAGGCCCTGATAAATGTTCAGAATAAGCGCTGGAAAACTAACGACGGCTTTGCGCCTCGCTTCTACCTTGCGCTTTATCTCACAAGTGGAAAACAACCTGCGCCCCGAAGCGTGAGTGTTATACTCCCTACAGGCCGGTAGCGCAACCCCTGCCGTTGTAAATCGTTATCTTTGTGGGACCACAAGCGCCCATGCAGAACGATTTACAACAGGCAAACAGGCAATAACTAGGAGGAAAAGAGATTATGAAATTAGAGCAGCGTAAAACTGCCAGGGCAGGAGCAGCAATCGCCAGCACCGTAATGGCAGGCGCCGTGCTACTTAACGCTATCCCTGCCGCCGCAGTGGAATTTGCCCACCCCGCTTTCAAGAACCTCTGGGACCGCACCGACTCCCTTGTGGCCTCAGGCCAGGTGAGCCGCACATTCTTCTGGGGTCCTGAGCCTCGTGCAGCGGCCCAGGAGCAATATGTAGACGCCCCGAACGGCACAGGTACCCGCCTTGTACAGTACTTCGACAAGTCGCGCATGGAGATCAACGACCCCGGCGCAAATGCGAGCAGCCCCTTCTTCGTCACCAATGGCCTCCTCACCATCGAGCTGATCAGCGGCCAGATGCAGATAGGCAACAACGCCTTCGTCAATCGCTATCCGGCTGTTATTCCTATCTCCGGCGACGTTGACGACACTCAGGCTCCTACATACGCCTCTTTTATCTCCGTATCTAATACCCGCCGAGGCGACCACCCGCAGCCCGACCGCACAGGCCAGTTCGCCACCTCCACCATTAACCAGGCAGGCCAGGTAGGCAACGACCCCGCGAAGGCTAGTGTGCCCGGCACCAAGATCGTCTACTTCGAGCCTTCTACCAAGCACAACATACCCGAAAGATTCTGGCAGTTCCTCAACGCCACCGGCCCTATCAGTCAGACAGGACAGATAATCAACCAGCGCCTGATAGACCCCTGGTTCTACGCTTCCGGCCTCCCCATCTCCGATGCATACTGGAGTCGTGTCAAGATAAAAGGCGTTATGCAGGACGTCATGATCCAGGCATTTGAGCGCCGCGTCCTTACTTACGTGCCCACCAACGAGCCAGGATTCCAGGTTGAAATGGGCAATATCGGCCTTCACTACTACGACTGGCGCTATAAGGATGCAGGCAAGCCGACGGGCACAGTTATTCCTGCCACAGGCACGCCCGGCACAGCTGTGCCCACCGTGACCGGCACCGTAAGCACTGCTACGGCCACAGGCACGCCAGGCAGCCCTACACCCACCGTTACTGGCACGCCCCCCACCTCTACGCCCACCGTTACTCCTACCCCCAACGTCATCACCCAGGGGCTTATCGCCTTCTCCTCGAACCGCAGCGGTAATTTCGATATATACACTATCAAGGGCGACGGCACAGGCGCTAAGGACCTGACCTCCAACAGCCCCAGAGACGATACCAACCCCGCCTTCTCGCCTGATTACACCAAGATCGCCTTCACCTCAAGCCGCGACGGCAACCAGGACATCTACGTGATGAATGCCGACGGCTCATCTCCTACGCGCCTCACCAACGACCCTGCCGATGACTACCAACCAACATGGTCGCCGGACGGCACAAAGATAGCTTTTGTCTCCAAGCGCTCAGGCGGCCAGGCCGACGTCTACATGATGAACTCCAACGGCACCAACCAGACAAATCTTACTTTCCTCGCGGGCGACGATGATAATCCGTCCTGGGGCGTCAATAATCTCATCGCCTTCACTTCGAAGCGTTCGGGCGCTGCGCAGATATATACTCTCAACCCCGATGCCCCCGCCGCCGTCACCCAAATCACCAATACCGGAGAGAACTTCCTGCCAAAATGGAACACCGTAGCCAAGCGCATCGTCTTCATCTCTACCCGCGACGGCACCGGCGAGGTATACACTATGCGCCCAGGCGGTGAGGAGCAGACCAGGCTCACTCTCAACAGTTACAACGACTGGGACCCGGCCTACTCACCCGACAACAGCAAAATAGTTTACGCCGAGGAGTTCGGGGGCGACTCAACCAACCTTGAGCTTTACGACATGAACATAGACGGCACCAACCAGCAGCGCCTCACCATCGAGCCAGGCAAAGATCAGCAGCCTAGCTGGGGCCTCACAACCACCAAGTAGAAGCTCGCTGCTCTGCTTTAATCATTCACAAGGCAGAGAAATGAATACAGAAAAGCCCCTTCCTAACCGTCGGGGCTTTTCTCTTGCTCCATCCTGGACACTCTCTCCTGCACCTTGGGACGCGTCCGAGAATTAGCGTAATCTACATACAACGACCGATTTGCTGCAACATTGAATGCTGTATACTCGTATTTAAGCAAACCCACAAGGTGAGGAGATACATGGCACACGACACAACCACAATCCATGGAGCAGATGCCGAGCAGCCCGCAGGCGAAAATGAGAATACACCTAAAGTTACCTTTATCACCGTCCTCAAAAACGGCAGCTTCCGCAACCTATGGCTTGGGCAGATCGTATCACAGGTGGGCGACTACTTCGCCTTCCTCGCCCTGCTCGTAGTGATCAGTGGCCTCTCCAAAGACCTTCAGAGCACCACCCTTGCTGTATCGGGCATTATGATAGCCAGCACTCTGCCACGCCTTCTCTTCGGCATGCTGGCGGGCGTCTTCGTGGATAGGTGGGATCGCCGCCGAACGATGCTGACCTCCGACCTGCTGCGCGCCGCCCTCACCCTTGCAATGATCCCCGCTTTCCTCGACAAGAATCTCCTTGCCCTCTTTGCCCTCACCTTCGCGATGTCGGCGGTAGGCACTCTCTTCAACCCCGCCAAAGGCGCGCTCATACCAAAGCTGGTGCCCAAAGAGCAGCTCCTTTCCGCCAACTCCCTCTCCCAGAGCAGCCAGATGTTAGCTGTGCTCATCGGCCCCGCGCTGGCAGGCACTACACTCAAGTTAGCGGGCACAGGCAACGAGTGGGTCGCTTTCCTGGTAGACTCCCTCTCTTTCCTCATCTCGGCCACAGCGATATTCTTCATATCAGTGCCACCTGAGAAAGCAAGCGATACGCAGCCCTCAGCTTCCGGCCCCGAAAAAGGGGCAGTGCGCCGCGTCTGGGAAGAGCTGCTCGTCGGCCTGAAAACCCTTATGCTCAACCGCACAGTAGGCACAGTCACAGCTATTCTCGGCATCACAATGCTTGGTATGGGCGCGGTAAATGTCCTCTGGATTATTTATCTGAAGACGCGCTTTGGGCTTGAGGGGGCGGAGCTGGCGTGGCGGCTAAGCATCCTCGATATAGCCTTTGCCGCCGGCATGATAATGTCCAGCGTAATCACAGGCAACGTGCTGTCGAACCTTGCGCCCAAGTGGTTCTGTGTCGGCAGCCTGCTGGGGATAGGCGTTATGCTTGCTGTCTTCGGATACTTGCCCGACTATTGGACAATCGCCGCAAGCATCGTGCTCCTGGGGGCGTTCGTAGCGCCAATCAACACAGGCGTCTCCACCCTCATTCAGATAGTAGTGCCCAACGAACAGCTAGGCCGTGTCAATGGCGGCGTGGGCACAGTAATAGATACTGCCACCTTAGGATCGATGAGCCTTGCAGGTGTGCTCGGCGCTATGCTCGGTATACCGGTCGTTTTCCTGATAGCAGGGGTTATATGCCTGCTTATGGGCGTCACCGCCTGGCTGGTGCTTCCTGCTATCACCCTCAAAGATAAGCCGGAAGAAGATGACACTGAACAGAGAGAGCTAGCCCTTCACCCCGAAGCCATCCTCGACCCCGGCCTCTCGCTATCCGAAATAGAACAGGCCAGCTAGGGGAAGCGCAGCCACGCAACCCGGTTAGTGGTACTCGTCGGAGACGATATGGCCGTCCTGCACCCTGACAACGCGGCGTGCGTGGGCGGCCAGAAGAGGGTCATGCGTTACAAAGACCACCGATTTCCCCTGGCTGCTCAACTCTTCCAGCAACCCCATTATATGCTCACCTGTGGCGGTGTCGAGGTTGCCTGTCGGCTCGTCGGCGATGACTATCGGCGGGTCATTGGCGAGGGAGCGCGCTATAGCCACACGCTGCTGCTCGCCACCCGAAAGCTCGCTCGGCAAATGGCTCGCTCGCCCGCCGAGGCCCACTCGCTCCAATAGTGACAGCGCCCTATCTCGCCGCCGAGCGCCATAGCTGTTGAGAAAGTCCATCGGCAGCATAACGTTCTCAAGTGCGGTAAGGGTAGGCAGCAACTGGAAGAACTGAAAGACTATCCCAACGTTTGCCCCACGCCATTTGGCAAGCTCATTTTCGCTCATCATATGAAGAGGCGCGCCTGCCATCAACACCTGCCCCGTGGATGGCCTATCTATGCCTGTGACCATGTTGAGTATAGTAGACTTACCGCTTCCCGAAGGGCCAACTATAGCCGTGAATTCCCCCGCATAAAGGGTGAGGTTCACCCCCTTGAGCGCGATATACTGTCTGTTGCCCATAGGATACGCCTTGATGACATTCACCAACCTCCCCACAGGTGCTTTCCCAGGCATATCACCTTGTGCAACTGGTATATAGCCATTCTGCGGTAAGGTTGCGCTCATATTATAATTCTACACCAACCGTGCACTTTTGCCACGAGATTACCGCTTAATCTGCATCGCGCAGGTTGAGGTTTGCAACACCGCACCCCAGAGGTAGCAGCCAGTCCCAGGCACACGCGTTACGAGTGTACTCCTATCCATCGCGCCTCACCTTACACGGTAACTGTTCAGATTCAGGGTGGAGGGGCTGGTCTGGCCCCCTCTCACTTCATGGGAGATATACTCCCCAAGAAGAAAGCCCCCTCTCCCTTCATGGGAGAGGGGCATGGGGTGAGGGTAGGTGAGGGTACGCCTCCACAGCTACTCCTTGAAGATTACTACACCTCAACTCTGAACCCCCACCTTATACGAGTCCGTTGCGGCCCCCTTATCAGTTGTGCTATTATTGGTGGGAGAGCATGGCTTTGAGTTTTAGCGCCTTATTTGTGGAAAGAGAGAGCTTTTGGAAGCCCGGCAGCCCCACTGGATACTTCACCCGCCCTTGTCGCCTGACATAGTAAAGGAGGTCCAGGCGCAACTCGCGCATCTCGAGCTAACGCCCCTGATGGTGCAAATCCTGGCGAATAGGGGCGTGGTCGAAGCCGGCGACATAGAGGCCTTCGTTCACCCACCTGATATAGCTTCTCACCCAGATCCTCTCCTGCTGACTGGCATGAGAGCCGCCGTTGATCGCATCTGTCAGGCTATAGATAGCCATGAGAAGGTGGTGGTCTATGGCGATTTCGACGCCGATGGGGTGACTTCCACTGCTCTGTTGACTATGGCGCTCAGGCACTTCAACCTCGACGTAGAGCCTTACGTGCCCAACAGGGTAACCGAGGGGTATGGTCTCAATGCTAATGCGGTGCGCGAGATCGCTTCAAAAGGCGCGAAGCTGCTTATCACAGTAGACTGTGGCATATCGGGCCGCTCCGAGGTGGCTGAGGCCCGGAAAGCCGGGCTGGACGTTATCGTTACCGACCACCATCACCTGCCCACCGACCTGCCGGAGGCAATCGCCTGCATCAACCCCAAGCAGCCGGTTGATGGCTGCGAATGCTATCAGGACCTTGCAGGCGTAGGAGTGGCTTACCAGCTGGTGAGAGCGCTGGTGAAGCGCTGCGGCAAGCCGAAGAATCTTGTAAACCGAGACCTGCTTGCCCTCGTAGCTGTAGGCACAGTAGCCGATATTGTCCCCCTCAAAGGCGCTAACCGCACACTCGTGCAGCAAGGGCTGGCAGCCATCCCTCACCACTCGTTGCCCGGTATAAGGACGATGCTGGAATACGCCCATATCAAGATGGACGGTGTAGATACAGAGCGCATCGGCTTTGTCATAGGGCCGCGCCTCAACGCCGCCGGGCGCATAGATGACGCCCGCACTGCTTATCGTCTCTTGATGACAGAGGACTTGCGCGAAGCGCGGGAGCTTGCCCAAAAGCTCGAAGCCCAGAACCGCCGCCGCCAGGCCCTGATGAACTCTATCGTAGAGCAGGCAAAAGAGCGTGCCCGGCAGATGGGCGACGGCCTGAAGCTAATCCTCCTCTCCGATCCGAACTGGCCCGCGGGGGTGGTCGGGTTGGTGGCGAGCAGACTGGTTGAGGAGTTTGGGCGGCCTGTGCTTATCCTTGAGGAAGGTGAGGACGAGAGCCGAGGCTCAGCGCGCAGCACGCCTCACCTCAACATCATAGAGACCCTTACCGAGGTGCAGGACCTCCTGGTGCGCTTTGGGGGGCACAGCGCTGCCGCAGGCTTCACCGTGAAGACCGCGAAGATCGCCGAGCTAAACCGCCGCCTTTGCGAGGTCGCCGGTGAGCACTTGCAGGAGCAGCATCTACAATCTACCCATAACGCCGATGCTGAACTGACGATGCGGGAAGTGACCGATGGCACCCTCGATAGCATTAACCGCCTGGCTCCATTCGGCTCAGGCAACCCCTCACCCCTCTTTATGGCTCAGGGCGTGCGCGTCCTCTCGGTTTGCCCGATGGGAGACAGCGCCCACCTCAAGCTGCTTCTCGCCGACCAGACCAATATCTCTCGCGCCCCGGTTGAGGCAATCGCGTTCCGCACGGCGCACATGGCGGAGGCAGTCAAGCGCAGCCCAAGGATAGACATCCTCTTCTACATCGAGCGGCGAGAATGGAAGGGCGATGTGCATCTACAGCTAAAGCTGCGCGACCTGCGCCTCTCTGAACCCTGCTGACGCGTAAGTGTTCAGAGTTAGGGTGGAGGAACAAAGTTTAAGGGGTATCTGTGCTGGCGCAGCGCCAGCACAGATACCCCAAGAAGATTGCTCCACCCCTATCCTGAACAGTTATGCTGACGCTCTGCCTAAGAGTAAAGGGAGAATAAATAGCATCAAAACAGCAACTCTAGATTGCTGTTTTGTATGGGTTTTGGTAAGAATAAAAGCCCCCTCTCCATAGTGGAGAGGGGGCTTTTATTCTCCAACGCTGTATAATTGGCTATGGGCATATTGATCCCCACAGCCCTGGCGCTCCTCGCCCTGGCGGTGCCTATTATCGTTTTCTATATGCTGCGATTGCGGCGCGAGGAGTTCTCCGTCTCGTCATCGCTGCTGTGGCGTCGCGCTTTACAAGACCGCACAGCCAACGCGCCCTGGCAGCGGCTGCGGCGCAACTTGCTACTCCTGCTACAACTCCTCCTGCTCCTCCTGCTGGTGTTCAGTCTGGCGCGCCCTTTCATCTTAACTGATGCGGTAGCCTCAGGCAATATAGTGGTTGTGCTCGACGGGTCGGCTTCTATGCAGGCCGCGGATGAGGTCGGTGGTGTGAGCAGGTTCGACAGAGCCAAGCAGGAAGTGAGCACTCTGGTAGATGGCTTGCAGGGCAACGAAGGGATGTCGCTTATCTTTGCGGGGCCTTCAGCCGAGGTGGTCGTGCGGTCATCGGCTGATAAGAGCGCTCTGCACTCCGCCCTGAACAGCCTTACTGCTTCCAACGGCACAGCCGACATCGTTCCTGCGGTTACTCTGGCGGCTGCTTCCGCCCGACAGCTTGGAGGTGCGACCACTGTGCTGATCTCGGACGGCGCGTTTGCACAGGCGAGCGCGTTGCCACAGGTGCCCGGCAAGGCTCGATATCTGAGCGTCGGTAAGTCATCTCGAAATATCGGGATAACAGCCCTCTCACTGCGCGATGCCCCCACCGGCCCCCAACTCTTTGCGGGCATTTCCAATAGCGGCAAAGAGCCTGCACGCGCACTCTTCTCCGTAGATGTAGATGGCAGGCTGCGCGACTCCCAGCAAGTTGACCTCGCCCCAGGAGAGGAAAAGACGATCACCCTCCAGGACCTGCCCTTAGATACGCAAGTAGCGCACGCCAGACTATCGGCCAGCGACAAGGCGGCGAACGTCCTCGCCACTGACGATGAAGCTTGGGCGCTGCGCCCAGAGCCGCCCGCTTCTAGCGTGCTCCTTGTCTCGGAGAACAATAGCTTCCTCGAAAAGTCGCTCAGCCTCATACCCAACGCTAAGTTGTTCAAAGCTGCCCCTGCTCAGTACGCCCCTTCCGGCGATTTCGGGCTGACAGTCTTCGATGCCTATATGCCTTCTCAGCTTCCAAAAGGCAATTTGCTAATCTTTGCGCCGACCAGCACGACGCTGATGCCTCTGTCGGGCACAATACCATACCCGGTGGTCGGGCAGGTAGATGTGAACGATCCTCTCATGCGCTTCGTGGATTTGTCGGGAACGCACATCGCTCTTGCCCAGCGCATAATTGCTCCTTCGTGGGCGCGTGTGCTGGCTCGTACCACAGCCGGCGACCCTCTCATCCTGGCTGGGGAGACGGACG
>DAHVFG010000099.1:0-10763 GCA_027317125.1 Chloroflexota bacterium
GAGTAGCACCTGTATAATCGGGGTGGGTAGGGACATCGTGAGCCTCCTTGTTGCGGATGGTGCTTTGGTCAGCTTCTATCTTACAACAAAGGGCTGGCGGGTCCCTTTACCTGTTTTCACCTCCTTTCATTTTTGTACAAAGTCGAGCTTAGTGAATGTTCGCTTCGGTATCATAGTTCCTCCTCCTTTTCAGTTTATCAGGAGTTCGGTATATTCCTCGTGTCAACTTTTTCGGGGGAATCCCACTTTGCGTCTTGCCGCAAAGAACGAGACGCTGCCAATGGCGTCTTCCTGGCCCGAGCAACTTGCATAGTTCTGCGTAGTATAATGAAAGCAGCTATCGCGCTAACGTACTATAGGAACAAAAGGGGCCAGACAACCGCGCTGATCGGGTATGGTCGGCGATATGAGAGGTCATGGCACAGCCTCTATCTTGCCCCCTAGACGACGGAATCAGCGGCTCAAGCCGGTAGCTACAAGAGATGCCTATGCTCCAGATTCATCTGCTTGGCCGACCACACTTTCTGGTTGGCAACGAGCCACAGGAGTTTGCCACCTTGCCCAGGACCTGGGCGCTGTGGGCCTATCTACTCCTGCATTGCTCGCATCCCGTCAAGCGGGAAACCCTCGCATACACTCTCTGGCCAGACGAGCCGGAAGCCTCAGCGCGGGCCAATCTGCGTCGGCACTTGCACGATTTGAAGCGTATTCTCCCCGTCCCGTCTGCGGAGGCCGAACGTGACTGGCTGCGGATAGATGCCAGAACGATCCATTGGAACCCCGAATCCGACTACTGGCTGGACGTAACCGAGTTCGAACGACTGAGTGAGTCTGCTGATACTCTCGCTGAGGCTGTAACACTCTACGGGGGTGACTTCCTGGAGAGTTCCTACGACGACTGGCTCTTCTATGAGCGCGAGCGTCTACGTGACATCTACCTGGCCGATCTGAGCCAACTCACCTCGCAGTGCCGTGCCGAGCGCAACAACTCACTGGCGGCCACCTATGCGCGCAAGATTCTCGAGATTGATCCCTTGCGCGAGGACGCTTTACGCCAGTTGATGGCGGCGCGCTATGCAGCGGGCGATCGCAATGGCGCATTGCAAGCATACGAGCAGTTTGCCCGGCACCTGAGGGAAGAATTGGGCGTGGAACCGATGCCGGAAACGGCTGCACTGCGCGAAGCAGTTGTCAGAGAGGCGCGCCTACCTGGAACGGTAGGGTCTGGGAATGGGGATGGGGAGGTGGATGTGCAGTCCCTTCCGGCCTCAGCCCACAAGGTAGAGCGTCTCCTCTTGCCTTTCGTTGGCCGCGAAACCGAGCTCGAGCAGTTGCGTGGCTGGTGGAGTCGTGCGGCACGCGGCAAAGGTGGACTTGTCATGCTCGGAGGTGAAGCCGGTATTGGCAAAACGCGCCTGGCAACCCAGCTTGGGAGTCAGGCGGAGAAAGAAGGTGCGCGTATCCTGCTCGGCAATACTACCTTTGCGGAGCCTGCACCATACCAGGCCCTTATTGAAGCCTTCCACTCCGCATTGCCCCTGCTTGCCTCTCTTGAGATTGAACCTCTATGGCTGGCAGCCGTGGCTTCGCTGATCCCCGAATTGCGTACCCGCCGTGGTGAAGGGCCAGGTCGCCTGCCGTCTCTTTTGCCACTCGATGCGGAGCGAGAGCGCACGCGCTTGTTTGAGGGTCTGGCCCGGTGCCTGGAAGGTCTGGCCCGACCTCGGCCCCTTTTGGTCGTTCTTGAAGACCTGCACTGGGCGGGCGCGGCGACAGCGAGTGTTCTTGAGTTCCTGGCCCGCCGCGTGTCGCAACAGGCCGTGCTCATCGTCGTGACCTATCGCGAAGAAGAGACGGTGCGCGCCCATCCGTTGCGCGACTTGCGACGTCGCTTACAGAGGGAAAGCGAGCTGCGACACCTGGCTTTGGGACCGCTACACATAGAAGCGTTAGAGAGCCTGGTTGCTCAAATACCAGCGCTTGAGCACGAGCATCGTGGTGGTGCTGGCCCACTCGCTCGTAAGCTCTACGCCGAAAGCGAAGGACAGCCCTTCTTCCTCAGCGAACTAATCCGGGAGCTGGTGGAAGCCGGGCTGGATGCGGGACAAACAGCTAGCGAGTATACTCACCAGCCTGAAGCTGTCACTGCCCCTCATGGGGTGCGCGCCCTTATCGCGGCCAGGATGGAGCGCCTCTCACCCGACGCCCGGTCGTTGGCAGAGGTTGCCTCAGTAGTGGGAGCAGCCTTCACAGTCGAGCTTGTACATGAGATGAGCGGGCGAGATGAGGCGGAGGTGCTTGATAGCCTGGACGAACTGCTCGATCGAGGATTGGTGAGCGAAGCGGCGGGCCGCAGCCAGGCTGATTATGTGTTTACCCACCATCTCATCCAGGCCGCTATCTATGCTGGTATGACACCCGCTCTGGCTATGCGCCGCCACAGGCGGCTGGCGCAGATCATGGAAGAGATATATCCAGAGCGCCAGGAAGAGCTAGCCGGAGAACTGGCCCTGCACTTCGACCTGGGCAACGAACATGAGGCGGCGGCGGCAAATTATCTGAAGGCAGCCCACCGAGCAGTGGCTATATTCGCCAATGAAGAAGCCTTGCGTTACCTGTCGAGGGCACTTGACCTCTCGCACGGTCCCTCAATGCGCTTCGACCTGCTTGCCCTGCGCGAGAGCGTAGAGAGCCGCCTCGGTAACCGTCTTGCACAACAGGACGATCTGAACCAGTTGGAAGTCCTGGCCGGTGCGCTCGCCGACGAAGACCGTATTTGCGAGGTGCTCTTGCGCCGCGTCTTGCTCCAACGTCTGCTCGGAGAGCGACAGGCTGAAGCTGATTTGCTCCTGGCCCTCAAGGAGCGGGCAGCCGCTTCGGGCAAGATTCGGTGGCAAGCCGAAGCGTTGAAGGCAGAGGCGGACTACCAGGTATTGCTCAGTCAGTACGATTCTGCACACACAATTCTGGAAGAGGCGCTGGCACTTAAGCGCCTCCTCGACGACACAACAGGCCAGGTGGAATGTTACGCGCTTCTATCTGAAGTTGCTGCCTATCGTGGGCATTTCGCGGAAGCTCAGAGGATGCTCAAGCAGGCTATTTCCATAGCAGGGCCGGACGCCAACCGGTCACTGCTGGTGCGAACGCTAAGGGCCGCCTCCATTGCCGCTATCGTGCAGGTAGAGATTGACACCGCTTACAAGTTAGGATTGCAGATGCTGGAGCTGTGCAGCAGCATCGGTGATCGAGAAGGCGAAGCAGACGCTCATACGCGTGTGGCGACCGCCGCCTCACGGCTCTTCCATGTCGAAGAGGCGCGAAGTCACTACAGGCAGGCCGAGTCCCTCTACGCGATGTTGGGGAACCGGCGTGGGCAAGCCGCAGTACTTGTGAACGCGGGAATGCTCACGGCCAACCTGGGCCACTACGCAGAGGCTATAGACGCCACGAAGCTCGCGGAGGAGTTATTCAAGGGGCTGGGCGATCCCAGGGGGCAGATGGTGAGCCTCATCAATATCGCCTCACATTCCCTGCGGCAGGGTGATTATCGGGCTGCACGTGCGGCAGGGCTACGCGCCCTGAAGTTAGCGCGCTCCACGAAGAATCGGCTGTTTGAAGCGTATGCCCTTGGGAACCTCGGAGCTGCCGATCGAGAGCTAGGGCAATCAGAGCGGGCTATTGCCCACATGGAAGCGGGCTTACAGATACGTCGAGAAATCGGGCAAGCGCCAGTTGAATTGGCCACCGACCTTTGTGACCTGACCGTCGCCTACTTGCGGGCAGGCAACTTCCGCAGAGCTCAACAAACTGCTGAAGAGATGCTTGATCTCCTGTCTGCGGACCGAGAGCACATGACCTACCCGCAGTTCATCCTCTGGGCAGCCGCCCAAACGTACCGCGCCGTGGGACAGGCAGAGCGGGCCGGTGAACTGCTCGCGGAGGCCCACCGCGCCTTACAGGAGAAAATCGCCTCCATCCCCGACCCTGAATCTCGGACCACCTTCGCTCAGCTCCCCTATAATCGCGAGCTGACCGCCGCCTACGAAAGAGACGAGTGGCCGCTGCCTGAATAATCAAACAGCAATCGGACGCTTTTCGGACGCCCGCCTTATTACACTATCCTCACGTCGAGAATAGCAATTCACAAATAAGGAGGCAACGAAAATGAAACAAACATTCAAGATCGCGGCGATAGTACTGGCGCTCTTATTCGTATCTGCATTGGCGGTGCAGCAAGCGCCCGCAGCCGGTATGGCCCAGCAGGTAGGAGATAAGACATTCCCTGAGACCGGGCGTACCGTTCCGGCTATTTTCTACCAATATTGGCTGAGTCATGGCGGCCTGGCTCAACAGGGCTACCCCATAACAGACGCCAAGATGGAGAAGAACTCAATAGACGGTAAGCAGTATCTGACGCAGTATTTCGAGCGCGCTCGCTTCGAGCAGCACCTGGAGTACAAAGGCACCCAGAACGAAGTGCTGCTAGGTTTGCTCGGCGTTGAAGCCATCAAGGCTCGCGGGGGTGCAGGACAAGGTGGCGCAAGCTCCAAAGACGCGCCGGGCACGAGCGACTTCAAGTTCATCCCTCGCCCCGCCAATTCCTACATCACCGAGTGGTGCATCACAGGCATCTGCAGCGACGCGGTTGGAGCCTTCGCCGGTGATGTTCCGGGATTGGGTGACGACCTGGCCCAGGACGTCTCGTATAGTATGGCGGACGGGAGCGCTTTCAATACCGATGCTATGCTGCGCTTCTACATAGACACACTAACCAAAGCCGGTTGGAGCCTGGGCAACAATGTGGCAGACCCTCCGGGTGGAGGCCAGGTCTTCCTGCCGCCTGCCAGCCTGAAGGCCAAAATTCAGAAGGCCTCGGTCTACTTCCCCACCCCCGGCGGCGAAAATAAAATTACCAAGGCTGTAATTGCTGTGTTGCGGGCTGATGGCAACAACATAGGCAACCCGCCCGACCTCAGCCTCTTCCAGGGACACTAGACCCCGAACATGATCATAGCACACGCCTGACGCACACGCTGCCGGGCACAGGGAGAGCATAACCTCAACGCCGAGGTTGCGCTCTCCCTGTGAGATTGCCTACAAAGTTCCAAGATCCTATCGGACGCTTTTCGGACACCCCTTCTATGATGATGGTTCTCGACAGTAAAGATAATCCTTTATCCACGGAGGCTCTATTGCCTGATACTAACGAGCGGTCACAGCATCTTTTTATCGTGCGTATGTGGCAGGAACCGAGCAGCCCCAAACCCCCAGGGTGGCGCGGCTCGGTCGAACACGTGCCCTCGGCGCAGCGCCTCTATTTCGCCTCGCTCGGTGATCTAAACGACTTCATTACCCTGAGGCTCAACAGCAAGCAGGCTGCCATGGCAGAGGGCGAAAGCAGCTGAGATGATAGGCCCTGCACGACACGAATTAGCAGCGGACCGGCGGCAGGTATTAAAAGGAGAACCAAAATGAAAGGACAGATCGGTTTTAGCACGCTAATCATCGCTAGCATGTTGCTCGTGGCCGGGTGCGGGTCCAGTTTGACGGGCCAAGGTCCGGCTACCAGCACACAAGTTGCACCAACTGCGGTTACAGCACCAACGGCAGGGAGCAGCACCGGCGGCAACAGCCAGCCTTCGGACGCTTCGCCGTCCCCCGCGCTGGTGGAAAGCGCCACAGCCCCGGTAACTGAAGTACCCTCCACAGTTGCCCCCATCAGCGCCCCAACAGATGCGCTGGCAACCGCCGCGCCGTCGGCCATGCCCACACAACCTTCAGAGACAGCTACAGCAGCTATAGTTCCCACAGTCATACAGGAAGCTACGAGTTCCGCGCCGCAGGGTGGGAGCGACGATGACCTTGCGGCCATCTTCCGCATGTACCAGACACAGACGGCAGTCAAGTCCTTCCGCTACAAGGCAAGCAGGGCTACTGATGCACCTGGGTCTAGTGAAGTTATGGAGATAGTGAACCCCGATCGATTGCGCCAAGTAGACATCGAGGGAGGAAAGGTAACACAGGAAATTATCCGCATCCCCGGAGTCACCTACTCTAAGACCGGGGGCGGTGCGTGGCAGAAGACGCCGGTAACAGCAAAGGTGCAGGCGGAGATAGACAGCGCCAGGCAGGGTCTCGCATCAATCGAATCATTTCGCAAGCTGATCTCAAACGTGCAGGCGCTCGGCACAGAAGATCTTGATGGTATGCCGACGCTGGTCTACCAGTACGAGTTCAGACCCCGTACTACGGACACCCCAGAACCTAACATGCGCGCCCTCAACACTAAAATGTGGGTAGCGGTATCAGATGGTCTGCCACGTAAGTCAGTAGTGTACGGCACAGCAAAAGTTAACGAGCAAACTAGGACCTCGCCGCCGACCACGATTATCTACTACGACTACAACGCCGACATCAAAATTGAAGCGCCAATACCGTAGACGTCTATGCATAGCTGTTACTCACTGTGTGCCACCCTATCAGAACGGATAGTGAAAGGATAAAGAAGATGACGATCAGGAGAGACATCCCCATCTTACGCGGCGGCGCCACGCTGGCGCTCGTGCTTATCGGTGGGCTGATAACCACAGCATGTAGCGCTGGGGGCACCGCGAGCCTAGCGCCCCAACCAACTGCGGCTGCCGGGGTAACATCCAGCGGGGCTGTCAACCCGCCGAGTGGCGCGGCGGCAACGGGCACGCCCCTGGGGAACAAGACAAGCGGCAAACTCAATTGCCAGGCTCTTGCCAACGCTGCCTTCGATCTGAATACTAGTTCAACTTTCCTGATTACGCTGGCCGGCGGGGGAGGCTCCGTTGTGAACCGCGTCGACTCGCCTTTCTATGTAGACACAGCCAAAGTACGAGCAGATCTGAACGTGCTCGCCGCATTACCAGATCCTACAGATGCGACGGATATATCTATTATGGGCAAGCCGAGCGAGGCGATACCGCAGTGGCGGCAACTGCTCGATCTGGTGGACAAGGATGCCGGTGGAGCGTCGAGCAGCACGCCTGTGATTAACGCGGGTACAACGGACAAGCAACTGCTCGACTTCACCGTCAAGATCGTCAAGATGACTTCCGCTATCAACAGTGCGGTGGATAGTGCCTGCCCGGGCGTATCGGCCAGTGTACCCCAGGCGCAGATGCCCGGTGCGCAAGCCACACCCCTGGCAGCAAGCTACCAGATAGGCCAGACGGCCACCGTGGGCGACCTGCGCGTGAGCCTCGACAAGGTGGTGAGCCTGCCTGGGAGCGGCGGCGTGCTGCCAACAGCGGGCAATCGTTTCGTCTTTGTTTACATTACTGTGGAGAACCGGGGCAAGAACGCGTTTCAGACGAACATGTTGAGTGGCACCCACTGGGAGGACACCGGCGGCAAGCAATACTTCATGGACCCGTTCAGCATCAGCCTGGACCCGGCGACAACTAACCTCGATGGAGCGCTCGATCCTGGGGCGAAGAAGAGCGGGGCGATCGGCTACCAACTGCCGATGGCGGGGGGCGACATGGTGTGGATCTTCAAGGACTTTGGTCCCAACCAGGCCGTCTTTGCAGTCAAGGCGAGCGATATCGCCTCGGCAGGCACGCCTGTGACCGAAGCGACGGAGGTCGCCCTGAGGGCCCAGGTGGCAGCCACTCAGACAGCATTCGTCCAGATGGCGGAGGGTGTCGTGAGCGCCGATGCGACGCATGAGGTAGCCGGCACAGACACCCCCGTTCCCCCGGAGCCGACCGATACCTTGGTGCCCGAGGTCCCAGCTGATACAGCAGGCGCGCAGGATACGCCACCGCCGGACGCGCCTACTGACACTCCCCTGGTCAGCCCGTGAGCAGTTAGCTTTCGATACGTCGTCATATGAATATCCGAAAGTAGAGAGATCACATGCCGGTTCTCAGGATTGAACACCCGGCTCCTAATTTCGACGGGTGAAAGGCTGCCTTTGACAGCGATCCCGCGGGTCGGGAGAGATCAGGCGTCCGCGGCTACCAAATCTTACGATCAATGGACGACCCGAACTATGTCATGATCGATCTCGAGTTCAGCAGCAAGAGCGAAGCGGATGCTCTTCTTGCCGCTGAACTCGAGGTGTGGGGTCGCGTGGAGGGCACGATCATGTGGAACCCACAAGCTCATATTGTCGAGATCGTGGAGAGCAAGGAGTACTGACTCTTATAGCGATCCATAAAGTACGAACTCAGACGCGTTTCCCTTTAGTGTATCGAATTAGAGATGTGAGGTCAGAACGCGGAAGGAGCCAACAAAGGAGTGGGCATGACTGATTACACGAACAAGATAGATCATGACGCGCCTGCAACAACCAAAGTATCCAGTGAGGAGATGCCCCTAGCTGCCAGCGGGCGACCTCCCATATCACTTGCATGGGAAGGCAGTTATGACGTGAAAGCCGGGTATCAGGGGCGGGAGCAGAGTACGTACAATCTGCAGGTCAAGGCCGGAGTGGTTACAAAGCAAGAGATCAACTTGGGGAGCGGTCTGCTAAGCTTGACGGTCGACGAGCAAGATGGCGTCCCAGGGGCGCAGGCATCAGGCTTGTAACGCAAGCCTTTCTCCAAACCGACCACAACAATGCAATTGGCACCCCATGGGATAATCCCGCGGAGCTTCGCCTGCCGGCAGGCAAGTATGACATCCAGCTAAGCTCTGGGGTGAGGGCGGATGAGGGGTAGTTGAGGGCGCAACACCCGCACAGATACCCCTTGAACTTTGTTCCTCCACCCTAAATCTGAACAGTTGCACCACCGACGCCTTTTGCCGAAAATCCCCGGACGACAGTATAATAGACCCTATGCCTGACGAGACAACGCCAACTCACCATTATGCCCTGCAGCGCGCTGAACAAAGAGCTATAGACGCACGGGGGCGGCACATCACTATCGAGAGCAAGACGCTTGGGGTAAGCAAGGGTTTTTACATAGCGCTGCCGCCCGGATACAATCGGCTGGCTAGTGCACGAGAGCGTTATCCTGTACTTTATCTCTTCAGGGGGCACGAGCGCGAATGGGTACACAGGTGGCAGGATAAATCGCGCCGGGGCCGCACTCTTATTGACCTCTATCGAGCGTTGCTTGCCGACGGCAAAGTAGGGCCTATGATCCTGGTCTTCCCGGGCATCAGCAGCGACGACAATCGCGTACCTGGCATCCTTGTCAACTTCCGCGCACCGGAGCTTGCCCAGCGTGCTCCCGGCATCGGCACCGGACGCTTTGAAGATTACTTTCTCAAGGAGCTTGTGCCCTATATAGACAGCAGATTCCGCACGCTGGCGGAAAGAGGCGCACGGGCGGTGGACGGCTTCTCTCTGGGAGGCTTCGCCGCTATCAAGATTGCGGCTCAGCACCCGGAGCTTTTCGTGTCGGCGGGCGCTTTCGACGGTACATTTCTGTACGCAATAAACAGGGGGAAAGCAGTGCGAGCAAACGACCGGGTGATACACAACCCTATATTTGCTCCTGCCTTTGGCATGCCCCGCGATATGAGCTTTATCACGCAGAACAGCCCCGCGAATCTCCTCTGGCGCAACGAGCGCGATGCTCTCGCCGGCATCCAGTGGATGATCCGTAGCGGACCACAATCGGCGGAGCCATGGCAATCGAACTACTTCCGAGCACAGCACGTCATTGGCATACTGCAGGCGCGCGGGCTTGAAAACGCTGTCGGGCCTGTGCTTGCAAGGTCAAAGCACAACTGGCATTGGGCCGACAAACACATCGAAAGCACCCTCCCACTTCACTGGGCGGCCATGAAGCCCGCTTTGGAGGCGGCACGCGTCATGCAAGTAGAGGGTCAGGTGAGATTATCAGAGGCCCTTGGATAGAGAAGAGACAAATGGGAGAGTAAGATGACACTTGAGAACAAAGTCGCTATCGTAACCGGCGGCGACAGCGGCATAGGCAAGGCAATCGCTGTGGAGCTTGCGAAAGAAGGCGCTGCGGTGACGATCAACTATCACAGCAACGAGCAGGCGGCTAACGCTGTAAAAGCAGAGATAGAGAGCAGGGGAGGCAAAGCGCTGGTGGTGCAGGGCGATGTGTCGAAAGTGGCCGATGTGCGCGCGCTCGTTGAGCAAACAGTAAAGAGCTTAGGCCGCCTAGATATTATGGTCAATAACGCTGGTATGGAGACACGCACTTCCATACTCACCAGCACCGAAGAAGATTTCGACAAGGTGATCGCGGTAGATCTTAAAGGAGCCTTCTTCGGCGCGCAGGCGGCAGCCGAGCAAATGATAAAGCAAGGAGGGCCGGGGCGGATAATAAATATCTCGTCAGTACACGAGGACTGGCCGATGCCCGGCAATACACCCTACTGCTGCGCCAAAGGCGGCATGAGAATGCTCACCCGCACGGCGGGGGTAGAGCTTGCCCCGTACCAGATCACAGTTGTAGGAGTGGGGCCCGGCGCGGTGGACACGCCGATAAACAAGGGCACAACCACCGACCCTGAGAAGCTGGCTGCTCTTAACCAGGAAATACCTGAGCGCAGGTTAGCTAAGGCCGAAGAGATCGCAGGCCTGGTGGCATGGCTCGCCTCCGATAAGAGCGCCTACGTCACCGCCACAACCTTCTTCATAGATGGCGGCATCATGCAGAGCAGCATGGGCCTCTAAAAGCTTGACAAAGCAGGCGTGCCCAAGTATAATTCAGCGTGCCTTCTGGGAGGTTCACAGGAAGTATTCCGCGATAGCTCAACGGTAGAGCGCCTGACTGTTAATCAGGATGTTCCAGGTTCGAATCCTG
>DAHVFG010000009.1:0-42568 GCA_027317125.1 Chloroflexota bacterium
TATCGCATGTGCGCCGCCAGTGTGTTCACTATGCGGTCGGCTCCCACCTCACGCGGGTTGTCAACGTTCACCTTTACGCCCGTCTTCATCCCCGGCTCAACAATCATCAAGCGAGTATGAAGGTGGTCCTCAACCATCTGCCGCATGGCGGTTGTAACAGGCGGCACCACGCTCGAACAAATCGCCGCGTCTACATCACCAAGCTTGTAACCTCGCTCGCCCATCAGCGTTATCAACGCGGCGGCCCACTCATCGGACATTTTGTCGTGTATCGTAGCCATGCGCCAGTGCGCGATAAGCCCCTCGGCGCCGTACAATCCAAGGGAGGTATTTGTGTTGCCGACTTCTATAGCAAGTAGCATAGCTTCTCTACCGGAGGTGAGGATTATGGATCGGGGTTAGCAGCTAACTGCCGGCTCGTAAGCCGCAACCAGCATGCCAAAATAGGTTGGCGCTTGATAGGAGAGAAGCTCGCCTCTCATTGGTATGTGGTGCAGCGCACCTGCCAGCATCACAGCCTGCCAGAGGCCATCCACCTTTGCCCTATCCGCGAAATCAAGGTCAGCGTCTAGCAGGCTATCCAGAGCGCCCGCCTTGATAGTTTGCTGTATCATTGCATCGTACTCAGCCGAGGCAGGGTCGAACCCATATGGGCCGTCGGTGGCATGGGCATGGCCCCAATCGGCGCTCGCCACCAGCGCCACTCGCCGCCCAGTCTCGGCAGCGGCCTCAGCGAGGGCGGTACCAAAATCATATAGTTGTTTCAATGTCAGATCACGTGAAGGAGTGATGCTTACTATGGCTGGCGGCATGAGCCAGCGTGCACCCAGGAACCAGAGAGGCACAACAGCGCCCCAGTCCAGCGGAGTGAAACAGCCATCTCCGCCGCTTGCGCCATAGATGGCCGTTACCACCGGCACGCTGTAGGCAGTTGAAGCTCGCTCCGCGATACGGCGGCTCAGTTCTGTGTCAACGGCCATCTCCACCTCTACCTTGCCGTGACTATCTTCGCCTTCCAGTATACCTGTGGCCCGCTCGGTGGTCATTACGCAGACAGCGCCAGTGACGCGCACCCCATGTGGAGTGATCACCACCACAGTTTCGGGCTGCGTCTTCGCCATGCGGCGGCCCACTTCTTCCATCGCTTGCCGTGTGGCGGCTGTGCTCGTCGCTTCATCACCCGCAAGCTCTGCAATCACTTCACCACCATGTGGCGCGATAGAGGCAAAGACCAATCCAGCCACTCGCTTTACTCCTTCCACCACCGAGGTACTCTCTGTTACCCTTCGCCGAGGACAAAATTGTCTATCAAGCGGGTATCGCCTATCCTTACCGCCAACGACGCTAACGCCTGGTGTGCATCTCCGCTGTCATCAAGCTCCAGTAGCGTTTGAGGGTTGGCCACGCTCACGTAGTCGGGGCGCGCCAATGGTTCAGCGGCCAGGGTCCGGCTCATCGCCTCGCGCAAGGCCGAGCCGCGCCTCTCGCCCCGGTCCCATAATTCGCCAACAGCCTCCAGTGACTTGTGCAGCACGAGGGCGGCCTTTCGCTCATGCGTACCCAGATATATATTGCGTGACGACATAGCCAGCCCATCAGCTGCGCGCACTGTTTCGCCCACTACAATCTCCACTGGAAAGTTTAGCTCTCGCACCATCTTGCGTATGACGACTGCCTGCTGCGCGTCCTTCTGCCCGAAGTAGGCGTGGTGCGGCTGCACAATGTTGAAGAGCTTCGCCACCACGGTAGCCACCCCTCTGAAGTGTCCCAGCCTCGCGGCACCTTCGAGCACAGCAGTCACTCCAAGCACATCTACATAGGTGGTGTAGCCCTGAGGATACATCTCCTCAGCATCAGGCGCGAATACCCAGTCAACACCCGCTTGCTCAAGGAGCTTGAGGTCGCTCTCCATGTCATGCGGGTAACGGCTGAAGTCCTCGCTGGGGCCAAATTGTGTCGGGTTGACGAATATGCTCACCGCTACCAGATCATCGGCGGCCCGCGCCCTCTCCACATGCGAGATGTGCCCCGCGTGCAGATAGCCCATAGTGGGTACCAACCCCACCATTTTCCCATTCGCCGCAGAGGATCGCAGGGCACGCATTTCGGCTATTGTTGAGATTAGCTGCATGTAACCTCATAGCCAGGGTAGCGCAAAGCAGTAAGGGGAGCTAAATGCTCCAGCGTCCTTACTGAGCTACCGGCCATCCACCGCCACGTAATCCCGTATTTCGGGTCCTACATAGTCGGCGTTGGGGCGGATAATGCGGTTATCTTGCAACTGCTCAAGAATATGAGCTGACCACCCCGCGATGCGGCTGCACCCGAAGAGGGCAGGCATCATGTCAGGCTGGAAGCCGAGGGTGTAGAGGAGTGGAGCGGAATAGAACTCGACGTTGGGATAGATCTTGCGCTCGCTGAAATAAGGGTGGGTATGCGAGATATTATCTATCTTTTGCGCTATGTCATACCACCTGGTGTTGCCGCTTCGCTCGGCCACGATACGAGCATGCTCGTTAAGCTGCGCGGCGCGGGGGTCATAGGTCTTGTAAATGCGGTGGCCCATACCCATCAGGCGTCGCTTGGTCGCCAGCGCATTATCGATAAAGCTCTCAACATTGTCTACGTTACCAACCTCAAGCATCATCTCCATAGCTTTCTGGTTAGCCCCACCGTGTGAAACACCCTTCAGCGAAGAAAGAGCCGCCACGATAGCCGAATAATAATCAGATAGGGTCGAGATCACGATCTTGGCAGTGAAGGTTGAGGCGTTGAAGCTATGTTCGGCAGCCAGCACCATATAGGTGTTGAGGGCGCTGGAGTCTTCTTCCGGCGGCTTCTCGCCACGCACCATGTAGAGCAAGTTGGCTGCGTGCCCTAGCTCCTTACTGGGGGCGACAGGCTCTTTGCCGTTACGCAAGTGATTATAAGCAGCGACAATAGTAGGGAAGCGCGCGGCCAGCGTCAGCGCCTTGTCAACAACCGCGTCGTGCTCGGTGTTATTCACCTCTTTGTCCATCAATGCCAGCGTCGAAGCCACTGTACGTAGCACGTCTATTGGCTCACCAGTTGTGGGGAGGACGCGCAGCACATCCATTGCTTCCTTTGGCAGGTCACGCCTCTCACGTAGCGTACTGGTGATTTGAGCAAGCTGCTCTTTGTTCGGCAGCTCGCCATTTATCAGTAGATAGAGCACTTCCTCAAACTGAGAGTTAGCTGCAAGGTCTTGTATCTTATATCCTCTGTAGCTGAGGCGGCCCTCGGTGCCCTCTACCATGCTGATAGAGCTACTACCGGCAACTACCCCCTCAAGCCCTTTCGTACGTGTAGCATCAGACATCTTTGTTACTTCCTTTCTCCATTGAAAAGTAAATATATATGGAGTACGCAGACGTACCCGCGCATTTCGCCTTCTTAACTTATATTATACTCATACTCCCTGTTTTTGACACACCCCCGCCTTCGGCGGAATTATGAATTAGCAATTATGAATTGTCCCATACTGTACCACCTCATAGCCTACCGCTAATTGCTAATTCATAATTGCTAATTCATAACTCCCGTAGCAGCGCCTCGTCCATTGGGAAGGCATTCTCTTCGGTTGGGAAGCGGCCTGCTTTTACATCCGCCATATACTCCTGGAATGCGGCGTTGAGTAAGGTGCCCATATCAACATACTTGCGGGCGTGCCTGGGAGTGAAATCGGCGTACCAGCCGAGCAAATCGTGTAACACCTGCACTTGCCCGTCGCAGCCAGCGCCCGCCCCTATGCCGATGGTGGGTATGCTCAACCGTTCTGTAATAAGAGAGGCAAGAGGCGTAGGCACCGTTTCCAGCACAAGTGCGAAGCAGCCTGCTTCTTGCAACGCCAGGGCATCGCGCAAAATGCGGGCCGCCGCTTCTCTCGTCTTCCCCTGTATTTTGTGCCCGCCGAAGACGTTAATTGACTGCGGTGTCAGCCCCAGGTGGCCCATAACAGGTATACCGGCAGCTACCATCCGCTCGACGGTGGGCGCGACAGAGGCTCCTTCCAGCTTGACCGCACGCGCGCCCCCTTCTTGCAGGAAGCGCCCGGCGTTGCGTAGCGCCTCATCAGGGTTAGTGTTGTAACTCAAGAAGGGCATATCGCCAATCACCAGCGCGTGCTGTGCGCCGCGGCTCACCGCCTTGACGTGGTGGAGCATCTCATCCATAGTCACGCGCACGGTCGAGTCATAGCCCAACACCACCTGCGCCAGCGAATCGCCCACCAGCAAAACAGGTATGCCCGCTTCATCGGCCAGCCGCGCGGTCGAATAATCGTAGGCCGTAAGCATTGCGATCTTCTCACCACGCTCCTTCATCGCCTTCAGTTTAGTGACTGTGACGCGCCCTCCGCGCTCCTGGCCTTTTTCGGCTACACCGCTCACCGGTACTTCGATGACTGACATCTTTCGCCTCCTCTTTGAAAAAGAATAGACTGTGGACCACTCCTACTCTGCTAAGATCTTCTTTAATTCCAATAGACGTGCTTCGTCAATGTGCCCTTTAGCCAAAGCAAGCGGCAGGGTAAGCAGCGCAAGCTGCCTGTAGACGCCTGCTATCTCAGGCGCGCAGGCCTCCAGAGCATATATATGCCGCGCAACCGTGCCAACATCACCACGCGCAAGCGGACCGGTGAGCGCATCGGGCAGGCCCAGAGCTTGCAAATTGTCTACAGTGCCTTTCAACAGAGGCATCAAGTAGTCGAGCGCCTTGTTACTATCGGGCGCTATGCCTCCGCGCACCAGCATCTCGGAAGCAAGGGCGGCAAGGGTCACCATGTAATTCGAGGCAACAACCGCGGCAGCATGGTAAACCGCTTTCTCTTCTCCGCTTAGATGGAGCGACACGCCGCCAAGCAAACCAACAAATGTATCGAGCCGGCTTACTAATTCCGCGTCGCCCTCAAGGGCGAAGGTCGAACCGGGGATATGCTGAATAGCGGCTTCAAGGCTGGCGAACGCTTGCAAAGGGTGGAAGGACGCCGCCAGAGCGCCACAGGCACGCGCAGATTGCAGCACATCGCTGGAAAGGGCACCGCTGCAATGCACTACGCTCTGCCCCTCTCGCCACCCACCTAGCTCCGCTATCTCCTCACATAGAGGGCCAATCGCATCGTCAGGCACCGTCAGGAAAACTATCTCGGCTGCCCGCAAAGTTTCTGCTCGGCTCATGGGCACGCCGCCAGGCAGTCCCGCAGCTTTCGCCATCCGCTTGCTTGCTGCCACATCGCGACCCGACAGCGCGATCACATTTGCTCCACGTGCGTGCAACAGCGCCGCCAGAGCAGTGCCTACCTTGCCTGCCCCGATGAACCCTACCGGCCCGTGCACTATTTTCTTTTCCTTACCTGCCCGACCTCGATCAAGGGTCGCAGCCATAAAAATAGCCCTCGCGCTAACGTTACGAAAGCACCGAGGGCGGAATGTGCGCAAAGAGCAGACAACACAAGACAATAAACGCTGCCCGCCATCTCGGTCCTTTGCAGGATCCAAGTGGTCCTTCTCAATTATAGCACGCAGGTCAATGCTCGAAGCTACCTGCTCTGCCTTTGCATCGCCAGCGCCAGCATCTTTGATAGCTGCGCTCTCATTACGGGCACATCGGGGCGGAACGAGCCGTCGTTATAGCCGCTGATAACGCCCAGGTTGGATGCCTCCTCTATATAGCCGTAGCCCCAGTAGCCTGGTGGCACGTCCCAGAAGGTCGGCTGTGGTGGGTAGCTGGGCGACTGCCCCAGCGACAGCACGAGCATCTTGGACGCCTGCGCCCTCGTTACCGAGTTGCCGGGACGGAAGGTGCCGTCCTCATAGCCGCTGATAATATTCCTGAGATGCGCGGTTTCTATGTACTGGTAGAAGGTGCTGCCGGGCGGCACATCGGTGAAGGATTGGAAGTAAGGGTTATAAAGCTGCCAGCCGAAGCCGAGCACTATCATTTTGGCGAATTGCCCGCGAGTGTTGAGGTCGGCCGGGCGGAAGGTGCCGTCGTCATAGCCGCTCACAATACCACGACAATAGAGGTAGGATATATAAGGGTATGCCCAATAGTTATCAGGTATATCAACGAAGCGCATGCCGCAGGGGCCGGGCGTCCAGGTTGGTTGTGGCCCTGGGTCGGGTGAGAATGGACCTGGCACAACATGGCTCGCCGGAGATGGGTCTGTATATGTAAGCTGCTGATTGGTATAGAAGTCGGGGCTGGCGGCGGTGCTGTTGTAGCGCATCGAGGTGTCGTATGAGAGAGGGTTGCTATTCACCCTTACCTCCCAGTCGAGGTGCGTGCCCGGGTCGGGGTTGCACGAGCCGTAAACCGCGCCGTCGTTGCCCTGGTAGCCTATTATCTGCCCGGCCTCAACACGCTGCCCTGGCGATACCAGTATATACTGCGCCCCCGTCGAGCGGCTCCCCATGTGACTGTAGAAGGTATAAGTGTACATGCCGTTGTTACCGAGATTATAGCCGTGATCAATGGCGACCTGCGAGCCATAGCCGTCGTTAATATACTGCGCCAGCGCAATTGTGCCTGAAGCGGCGGCATAAACAGGATAACTGCCCGCTACACACCCCGCCGATACGTCAATGCCATGATGGAATGCATAGCTGGCATACTGGAAGTTGTTACTCTGGTCGTAGTAGGCCCCGCCCTCTTCGTAGTCTATAGGCTGCAGGAAGTACGTGCTCAGGTAGCCGCCTGTCGGCATGCCAAAGCCGCCCGACATGGGCGCTGCGGCCAACGTTCCCAATACCATGCCAGCCGTACCCAGCCCCGCCACAGCCAGACAAAGAGCGAAAAAGCAGACCTTTGCCAGGTTGCGCTTTCTGCTGCTCACTCTCATTACCCTCATGGCTGGCTCGTTATCGCTATGGTGCTCGCTATCTGGTCGAGCGTGGCTGTTATTGCCTGCTGGGTGGCCGCGTCTGTGCCCCGGCCAATCGAGGAGGAGAAGCCAAATAGGGGAGCACCTGCATCGCTATATACGAGCAAGGTATATATGGCGGAGGCCAGACCACTGCGCGGACTGGCCTCCACTTGCTTGATGGCATGCAGTCCACTTATCGTCAGCGCATCACCGGCTATTTGCCCCATGCTCTGGGCCTTTGCCCCCACCAGCAAGTCAGTAGACACACACCCCGCCGGTAAGTCGCCTCCTGCGCTGCCTGTGTTGGCCCCGGTCACACAATACGAGAGGCTCTCCTTCCAGCCGGGCGGGTATGAATAGCTGTACGTAACGCCTCCTGAGCTTTGTTGAACTTTGGTCCAGCTCGAGATGTCGGGAAGGCCGCCGGACCCTACAGTGCCCCCCGTAACGGAGGTGGGCGACGCCTTACCGCTAACTGCGTTGCCGGTTGCTGTGGCAACGCCTTGCTTCCCCACCATGTTGGACCCCGCCGTCAGGGTAGCCTGCACAACGGCAGGCGGGTTGGGCAAAGCAGTGACGCTACCAGACTGTGTAACTGCTGCCGATGACTGGCAGCCAGCCACCGTAGCCCCGACAGTGAGCAGCACCCATAATCCTAAAGAACGCCCGATCCTTATTTTCTGCAGATGCATACAAATCCTCCATGCCTCAGTTATGGGCGGTAAAGTGTTACGCCAGGCACACATATGACGCAGTTGACGTAAAATGGTTGCGTAAAGTCTAGCACGCCCAGGATGCGCCCGCAAGTTAATGCACCAGGGTAGTGAGGCCTGGGAGCAGGGATTAGTTGCTGTCCTGTTGCCCCAAACTCCTCATTTCATGGCAGCGATTATGGCCTTATTCTTGCCTCTATTGATGGCATATGATATAGTGGGCCAGATAGGGTGTTGTTGAAGATTGTGAGGTGGTTGTGATGGGGGATGATTTCCACTCCGGTGATCCTGATCGGGATACAGGCGAATTGGCGCAGATTGATGGGTCCGCATCCAATGGTGAGATGGGGCCGCCGGACGCACAGGAGGAGAACAGAAGTCGAAAGGGCGGCTCAAAAGGAGGCGCAAAAGCTTCTACTGCGAGCAAAGGCTCACGTATCTCTAATCTCTCGCAGATCACCACTGACAGGCCTATTTTCACCCTGAGCGTGGCCGCCGACCTGCTCGGCCTGCACCCGCGCACTCTGCGCATCTACGAGGAAAAAAAGCTGGTGCTCCCTGCGCGCACCCAGGGCAACCGCCGCCGCTATTCGCAAAACGACATCCAGCGGTTTCAGTTCATACGCCGTCTTACCAAGGCAGGTGTAAACCTTGAAGGCGTGCGTATAATTCTTGATATGGCAGATGAGCTAACATCTCTGGGCGTCAATCCGATGGAAGTAATAGAGCGGAACCTGCAAGCTCTCAATGAACCTTAGGGAGTACGGCACCGTAGTAAAGGCAACTGTACATGAGTTCGGCAAAGATGACGTCGGCTCTATGGCTGCTTCACTTACCTACTTTGTCTTTTTCAGCATCTTCCCCTTATTGATCCTGGCTGTTACCCTCGGAGGCATTTTTCTGAATCCCCAGGATGCCACGCGCTTCATCTTTGAGACCGTAGCAAGGGTGTTGCCCGGTTCAGTGCAACCCTTAGAAGATGCTCTTAATACTGCCTTCAAGAATCAGCAAAATGCAGGCTGGGTTGCACTTGCAGGCCTCCTCGCGCTTGTTTTCTCCGCCTCCGGTGCCTTTAGCGCCCTCGACAACTCAATCAACCGTGCCTGGCAAAGTGAGAAAGTCCCGAACTTCTTGAGCAACAGGCTCACCGGCCTTGCGATGATGCTTGCGATGGTCCTCGTCCTCCTTGCCTCTCTTATCGTCACCGCCGCACTCACCAGCAGCCGCGCTTTCACGACTGCCATCATTGGCCGGGTGCCGGGTGATCAGATCTTCTGGCAAGTAGTCAACTTCTTAGCTTCCATCGCCATTGTCTTCGTGGTATTCTTGTTGATGTACCGCTTCTTACCTCGCGCCGATGTGAAGCTGCGCGATATCTGGGTCGCCTCTCTTGTCGCAGCTATTCTGTGGGCTATTGTAAAAGAGATATTCGCCTACTATGTAGGTTCTCCCTTCGCGAACTTTGCTCGGTATGGCCCTTTTGCCACAACCTTCGCGCTACTCACCTGGATATATCTCTCATCGGTTATAATATTGGTCGGCGCGGAGTTCAGCTCTGAGACTGCCCGTGTCCGCAGGCTCCGCCCCAAAAAGGAAGGCGAGGCGAAGCCCCAACGCAAGAAGAGCCCCTGGTTGCCGGTGAGTGAGAAATAGAAGGTAATACATACTGCGGCGGAGACAAAAGTAGAGCACCTATAGTGGCTCACGTAACATGCACACTCACTAAACAAAGAGAGGTATCACAAATATGGATCAAGATACAACGCGGAGAATTGTAAAGGGTATCCTGGCGCTGGTGTTGACTACCCTTGCCACCTGGCTGGCGGGTTAACTGACCGAGAGGCTGCTCGGCCCTGAGCAGTTGGAGGAGGACTGACCGGGGAGCTGTGGTCGGTGGTCATGTAAGGTGAGTTATTGAGCAGGGCTATAAGCATGAGGCCACATACTGTCGCTGGGCTGTGCGGTATGGCGCTGGTTGCGGCACTTTACGTAGTTTACTCACGTATACTTCAGTGGACCGGAGATGAGTTGGGCTTATCCTGGCTGTTAGCGCTCCTTCTGCCCGGAGTGCTGGCCGGGCACCTTTCGCTGTGGCGAGACAACGATAGCGAGTTGGCAGCGAGAGAGGGCGCGTTGGCGGGGGCGATAACAGCACATTTCGCGGCTCTACTCTTACTGTCACTGCTGGCGCTGGGAGTGCTCAATACCGATTGGGCGCATTACGCCCGGCAAGTTGGCCCTGAGATTGCGTCCGCGGTGCATGATGCCGCACTCCCTGCCGCGATCGTGGCCGGGGCTATCACAGCAGGTATAACATACGCAGGCTGCACGCTGGCCGGGTGGTTGGGCGCGCTTGTTTACGTAGCCGCCAGGGAGCCGGTGCGTAGCGCATATTGCATATTACGTAAAAGCCTGGGCATGTAACATCTCTCATTATTCTCACGTAATACACAGTAGAGACGCGTCGAACATTGGGAGTCTCCTATGGATATTTTGACAAGTATATTGTCTGGCTTCGGATTAGCCGCACCCGCCGGGCTTAATGCCTGGCTGCCCCTGCTAATCACAGGGCTGGCGGGGCGGTTTCACCTGTTCAATCTTACTTTGCAGAAGCCCTATGACCTGCTCACGCAGACGTGGGTGCTTATCGTCCTCGCCGTCCTTCTGCTGATAGAGATATTCGCCGACAAGATACCAGCGATTGATACTGTCAACGATATTATTCACACCTTCATTCGTCCGGTGGCGGGGGGTGTTCTCTTTGCCGCGCATAGCGGCGCTGTGGGTGGCCTCGATCCCGTGCCCAGCTTTATACTTGGCCTGCTGTCGGCGGGGGGCGTACATGTGGTGAAGGCCACCAGCCGCCCGGTGATAACAGCTACCACAGGCGGCCTCGGCAACCCCATCATCAGCCTCCTTGAGGATATTCTCTCAGGGACAACGGCAGTGCTGGCTCTAGCCGCGCCCCTTGTAGCCGCCCTGATAATGATACTTTTCCTCGCCATAGTGCTCTACATAGTGTACCGGTGGCGCGCTCGCCGCAGGAGACGACGCCCGGCGGGGGTATAAATCCGGGGTCATCTGCAGGTGCTATTCACATAGCGCTTCGTACTAATAACCACGCCCTAACCCCAACACCCTTCTGTACAGCTCCCATGTCTGCGCGGCAGCCTTGTGCCAGGAGAAGTGGGCTGCTTGCGGTGGGCCTGCGCTCCTCAGTTTTTGTTCTTCCACGGTCTCCAGTAAGAGGCGCTCCATGTTGGTGGCCCAACCTTCTACGTCGTGAGGATTCAGCAATATGCCTGCATCTCCTACCACCTCGGGCAACGAGCCTGCATTAGAAGAGATAACGGGCGTGCCGCAGGCCAGCGCTTCGAGGGCGGGCATGCCAAAGCCTTCGTACAAAGAGGGAAAAGCCAGGAGTCTTGCCCCTTGATAGAGAGCCGCCAGCTTCTCATCGGGCGCTCTCCCCAGCAGCCGCACATGATCTTGCAGCCTGAGCGCACCTATGCGAGACAGCACTTTTTCATGCAGCCAGCCTTCACTTCCCGCGACCGCTAGCACAGGCACAGGCCGCACGCGCCTGCTGTCTACCAGCAACCTGTAAGCCTCAAGGAGTGTTGCGAGGTTCTTGCGCGGCTCTATCGTGCCAACGAAGAGAATATAACCCCCCTGGTCAGGCCCCGGCAGGTTGAACGTCTTTGCCGCTGCTTGTTGCGCCAAGAGCAAGTCGGAAGGGGGCTTAAAGTCAGCGCCCGCCGCCGCAGTGATAACGTCCACTTTCGCCGGGTCAACGCCAAGTATCTGCACCATATCGTCGCGGGCAGAACGTGAGAGGGCGATTAGCGCCTCAGCCTCGTGAGCGGCGCGTGTCACCTGTCCATAATATCGCTTGCTCTCGCCCGTAAGCAGAGTAAGCTCAGGGAACTTGAGGAAGGCCAGGTCCTGCACGTTGACCACAGCGGGACAGCGCCTGTAGCGGGGGGGCACAAAGTCTGGCGAGTGGATCAACTGCGGCTGTGGCCGTAGCTTGAGGAGTTCTACTCCGAGAGCAGGTTGCTCAAAGCGGTTGTGGGGCGGCGTCCACATTGGCACGCGGCTGAAGCGCGAATTGCGCACCACAGGCTCGGCGTCGCTGCGCATTTGCAGCACCTGAAATCGCGCCTCCGGTCCAATCTCAGGCGATGCGGCGAAGGCACGCAAGAGGCTGATGGCATACTGCCCGATGCCCGCACGCCTGTAGTGAAGCATGCGGGCATCAAAGGCTACTCGTAAGCTAGCTTTTGGGTCCGGGGTTTCGAGGCTGGTTGCTGAAGGCGAGTTCCCCGGCATCGACAGCCCAAAGCTATTCATGCGTATGCGAAGACCACTCCAGCTCTATATCCACGCACTCGCCGGGAGGAAGGGTAAGAAGCCACTGAAGGAGTATGCAACTGCCCTGGTAGGTGCGCTCGAAGCCCGCTTCGGAGCCTGAAACTGTCTCTAGTGGAAAGCGCCAGAAAGTGGCCTCACGGTTGGTCTTGAGGCCCATTTCGATATTGAGCCACGAATTACCTACCGCCAGCGCGCTAACGTTGCGCACCTCCCCCGTCGAGTCGAGGGCGGCATCTTCCAGCTCGTGCCCTTCGACACGATAGTAAGCCGA
The DNA here is from genome assembly GCA_027317125.1 of Chloroflexota bacterium. Classification (GTDB taxonomy): domain Bacteria; phylum Chloroflexota; class Chloroflexia; order QHBQ01; family JADMIH01; genus JADMIH01. The sequence continues at coordinate 12,242 of DAHVFG010000009.1, forward strand.
CGGGTTGTGCCCTCCCCCCAGAAGGTTGACATTCCATTCAGAGCCAAAGACCGCCGAAAGCTCGGTGTCGTCTCTGTTTTCGAGGGTGTAGAGCACGCGGAAGTTGGGCGACCCGGGCTTGAGGGTGAGGCGCTTGCTTACGCGCACAGCTTTGCGCCCTCCCTCTGTAGTGATCTGTCCATCGCGCGCCAGCACAACATGCAGGGTATTCTCGCCGCCTTCCTCCATCTCGGCCTGGTATGCGCCGTAGATGAAGTCGCCTTCCTCGTTGTAAAGCCCTTTGGCAAAAGAGTCCAGCGTAGTGCCGGGGCCGAGAAAGTGGTCTATCATGCAGTTGCGGCGGTAAGGGTCGTAGTTGAGGAAGCGGTCAAGCCCTTCTTCTTTTACACGCACTGTGCTGTGCGGATTGAGCGACTCGCTTTCTTCGTTGTGAGAGGCAGAGTGAGAGCTTGTGCCTGTTGCTGCCTCCCGCTTCTGACGCCGCCGTTTCTCCTCGAACTCCTTGAGCGTCAGGTGGTAGCCTTCGGGCCTGCGGCTGACGACAGAGGCGAGATTGTAGTTGTGTGGACGCAAATCCCACTCAAAGGTCGAGCCGCCATCGGCCAGATCGACGTAGAGGTTGAGGGCGTTGCCTTCGATCAGCAGTTCCTGCAGCGAGTCGCGGTCGAAATCGGTTATCTCAGGGGCTAGCCAGTTGCGGTCGCCGTAAAGCGCGCGCTCGGCGGCTTGCTGGGCACGGATCAGAAATGCTTGCACGCGCACTCGCACATCGGTCATGTAAACCCCACCGAAGAGGCCGTGCCAGTAGGTGTCGTTGCTCTGCCCGCGCCACAGGTCTTCTTGCCCCAGGTCGCCGTACTCGCCTTGCAGCCCACCTTCGGCGGGTGCACTCCTCGCGGCTGTTATCTTGTCGTGGACGCGGAGCATCTTCTTATGTTGCGTATTTATCTCAGGGTACTTCACCATAAAGTTGCGCCAGAAGCCGCCCTTCATGAAGCGCAAGGTGGCGTCGCCTGTCGCTTCCAGCTTGTGGTACATCTCGGTGAACTCATGCGATTGCGTGGCGGGGAGCGCCCACTCCATCATCTCGTTATAGGAGGCGGTAGGCAGGTAAACGCGCCCTACCGCCGGGAAGTTATGTACATGCTCGCCGAGTTTCATTGTATGGAGCCACTGGCTATTGGCTTCGAGGGCGCTGAAGAAGTTATCTACCCAGCCGCTCTTGCCATCCGAGCCCCAGCAGTGCTCGTAGGTGTCGGGCCATGCGCCGAACTTCTCGCCATCGTCGCCCATGACGAGGATTTTGCCTGGCGCGGCTACGGCTTCATTGTACATGTACTGCAACGTCTCTTCGACGGGCCGCCAGGGAATAGTGTAGCGCAGCTGTTTGGAGGTGCCGAAGACGTTGACGGGGCTGCCGTCATCTTCGGTTACAAAGTAGCCTGTGAGGTCATCATCAGTGAGGCCGACCATCTTGAAGTGTATATCATCCAGGATAGTCCACTCTATATTAGCGGCTGCCAGGTGGCTGGGCAGCGTCGGCTCCCAGACGCGCTCGGCAAGCCACATGCCGGTAGGATTGTATCCGAAGTTGCTCTGCACAGCATCTGTCAGCTTCAATATCTGCGAATGCTTATCGTTGTCAGGTATAGAAGGGAGGATAGGCTCGTAGTAGCCGCCGGAGAGGATCTCTACCTGGCCGCGCTCTGCCATAGTGCGTATTCTCTCTATGAACTGCGGCTTGCGCTCTGTGAGCCAGTCAAGGAGCGAGCCTGTGTAGTGGAGGCCCACGCGCACGCCTGGGTGCCGCTCCAAGGCGGCCACCATAAGCTTGTATGCCCGCTCGTATATCTCCTCGAAAACCTGGTCAGCCTGCCCCACAGGTTGGTGGTTGTGGAAGACCAGCCCAAGTGAGATTTGTTTGTTACTCATCACTGCTCCTGCGCAAGAGTGTTGGGTTAGAGGTCCGCAATCTTTGTGCCAGTAGCCGGTGGAATTACTAACCGGCGACTTTACACCACAATAAAGCTGAGCATGTCACCTTGCCGCCCCTGGGGGCGGAAGCGAAAAGGCATAGCTCGCTGTCGCGCCCGTAGCGTTTTAGAAGCTATCATGAGCAGTATATAGTTTAGCGCTCTGCAATTCAATGCCAGGAAGAAGGGGTAAGAGTTCAGAGTTGGGGTATGGCAATCTGCAAGGAGAAGCTGTGGAGGGAGGCGTACCCTCACCTACCCTTACGCACCCTCATCCCCAACCCCTTCTCCCATGAAGGGAGAGGGGGCTTTACTCCTGCTGAGTGCACAGGGGCCTGCCCCTGACGGGGTTACAAGGGTGATTAAAGCCCCCTCTCCCTTCATGGGAGATATACTCCCCAGCAATAAAGCCCCCTCTCCCTTCATGGGAGAGGGGCATGGGGTGCGTGAGGGTAGTTGGGGGTGAGGGGAGGGACGCCCCTCCACCCTAACTCTGAACAGTTACTTATTTTTACCGTCTTGACGCCTACCACGGCCAGAGGTATAATACCTTTACCCTCCAGGAGTGTGTTCAAGGTAGCCTCAACTCTATACTCTCTACCCGTTGCAAATTGTGCCCGAGGAGCAAGCGCATGAATGACAATGCCGTGTCTTAGCAACGCTTCGGAGCCGAGCGCACCCACCAGATTAGGCGTAAACTCAGCGCGAGCGAGGGATAGGTGCGGGGTCCGAGCAGATGATAGACAACCGTCCGTGCTGATGCAGCTATCTGCCGCGCAGGAAGCTCTCTCCCAGGTCAGTACACTGGTTCACCAGAAATTACCTCGAACACTGCGTTACGGACGCTCTACAGTCGCAAGAGGCCGATGGTAGAGCCGAAACTTACGACTCGTTGATGGACGTAATATATAAGTACAGGCGCTAGCTGCACTATCAGGCTACTCAGCTGAGCGGGATAGCCTGTCATTGAACCAGGGTGTACCTCGCCGTACAACGACGTAAAGGAGAAAGCTATGAAGCTGGCTGTCTCTGGTAAAGGTGGCTCAGGTAAAACAACGCTCTCGGCGACCCTTGCGCGTCTGTTTGCCCGGCGCGGATACTCCGTGCTGGCGATAGACGGCGACCCCAACCCCAACCTGGGGGTGGCCCTCGGTATCACGCAGCAAGGACTTTCTTCCCTCCATGCGCTCCCACGCACGATCCTCCAAGAGCATGCAGACCCCTACGGCGCAAAGCAGCTGACCCTCACTCAGCCGATGTCCGACGTTACCGCCGAGCACGGTGTAGTCGGCCCCGATAACGTCACTCTGCTGCTTACGGCTCACGTTGATCACCCAGGCGCCGGCTGACTCTGCGGAGCGCATGCCACCGTGCGTGGCATGTTGAGCCAGCTTATGGAGCAGGCAGACGAGCTTACTATCGTGGATATGGAAGCCTCAATAGAGCATATGAGCCGTGGCACCGTTCGCTATACCGATGTGATGCTCATAGTCACCGAGCCATATTACCGCTCGCTGGAGACCACGGGGCGCACAGCTAATCTGGCTCGTGGCCTGGGCATTAAGAAGGTCTACGTGGTGGCGAACAAAGTGCGGTCTATCCAGGATGAAGAAGCTATCCGCCATTACTGCGCCGAGCGCGACCTTGAGATCATCGCTGTGCTCCCCTTTGACGACGACGTGCGGCAGGCCGATAACGCGGGCACTCCTGTCCTCGACCGCCAGCCTCAGCCGGGCTACGTCGGCCTGGTTGACCAACTGGTTGACAGGCTGCTTCAAGAGTCCCCCTCAGAAGCGACCACCGGCTAGGTCGTGCGGCTTGGGCCGCCCTACTGGTCTGGGTACCTGAAGTGTGGCAAGATTTATGCTGCTGGTAAGGTATGCAGAACAGCGTATAATGGAGGAATAGATATAGAACATGTAAGCGAACCGGACATCGAGTAAGACGCGCGTAAGGTTCCGTAAGGTTCATGGAAGGGAGCATACAATGGCCGAGCAAGTAACAACACCCGCCTCGCCCCTCATTGAGGCCGATGTTGAGGAGCGAGTAGGGGCAGTTGATTGGCTGACCTCCAGTGCCGATCGAGAAATGAAGAAGGCCCCAGGAGAGGAACGTGCCGGTGCGCTGCTTGGCCCGGTGAAGGTGGTGCATGCCTATTGGCTCGCGGGGATGAGCTGCGACGGCTGCACAGTGGCCGTGACGGGCGCGACCGCTCCCAGCGTCGAGGACTTGCTGATCGGACGAATACCGGGTGTGCCGCGCGTTGTGTTACATCATCCTGTAACCTCAGTGGAATCGGGCGAAGCGTTTATGCACAATTACGAGCTTGCGGCTGAAGGCAAGCTCAACACACCCTATGTTGTCATATACGAAGGGTCAATCGCCAACGAAAGCCTTGCCTCTGAAACAGGCGGGTACTGGTGCGGTATGGGTGTCGAAACAGTGGACGGCCAGAACAAACCCATTCCCACCTCCGCGTGGCTCAAGCGCCTGGCCCCCGGCGCTGCGGCGGTGCTTGCCATCGGCACCTGTGCGACGTGGGGAGGCATACCGGCTGCCTACGGCAATCCTACAGGTGCAATGAGCGTGATGGACTTTTTAGGACAAGACTACGTTAGCGCTCTGGGGCTTCCCGTCATCAACGTGCCCGGTTGCTCACCGATAGGTGACAACTTCACCGAGACTGTGAACGCCGTTTTGCTCTTCCTCAATGGTCTCGGCCCCTTGCCTGAGTTCGACGAATTGGGTCGCCCTTCCTGGCTCTTCAAGGACACGGTACACCAGCAGTGTGTGCGCGGCGGCTTCTACGAGGAGGGCATTTTCGCACATCACTACGGCGACAAGGAGTGCCTGGTGGAGATCGGTTGCTGGGGGCCGGTCGTGCAGTGCAACATCACCAAGCGCGGCGCTATAAACCACTACGGCGGCTGCATGAATACCGGGGGCGTCTGCATCGGCTGCACCATGCCTGGCTTCCCCGACCGCTTCGCGCCATTCTACAAACGCTCCCCGGGTTCTACTGTCTCTTCCACGGCCTCACGGACTACTGGCTCGTTCATTCGCCCGCTCCGCCGCCTCACGATGCAGTTTCAGAACCGCGAGCCGCTGTGGGACTTGAAGGACCAGGTGCCGAGCGGCTGGGGCCACATTGATGACCCGGGACCCCTGAAGAAGGTCACGCACTTTTTCTATGAAAAATTGCAGCACTTTGACACCGAGACCCCAGGGCGCACCCACTCCTATGAGCAGTACCGTGACGGCTATAAAGCGCCGGGTACGCGGCCTGGGCAGACGGGCGCACCACCCGTGCACGAGGGGCTACAGCCACATCATCCGGAGCCGGGCCCTGAGGACTAAACAGCACCCTGACCGAGGGCTACAAGGCTCCCACAGTGGTGGGTACAGGTTGGCATCCTTCGCTATCCGGGCGCATACAGTCCATTTCAGAGCAGTTGAGGAGGCGGCATGACCAAGCGGAAGTTTCTGGGTAATTGGTATCTGGGCATGGGCATTGCCGGTGCGGTGGTGGCCGTTGTAGCGGCACTTTTGCTCACGATCATCGGCGTGGCGCGCAGCATCCTCCGAAACGCCACGCACGCGCTTGGCGTTGCTAAGGAAATCGTCAGCAATACGCAGCCGATCTGGGACCTGGAAAAGACTAACTCTGTTGCCAATGAGCTTCTAGAGGGTGCCAAAGCTATCGAGCAACACGCTACGCAGATAGCTGATGCTCTCGAAGCGCCAGCTCCTGCCGCGCGCTGATAGCTGACATCAGCAGTGTCGAGCCTATTGACGCCAGTGTGGGGAGGAACCAACTTACTATGAAGCACGCAAAGAAGAGCGCAGACAAGCGCGCACTTGACGGGGCGATAGCAAAATACTGGGGTATCAGCCTCACGCTGGGGGCTGTGGTGGTGGGGGTAGTCGCCTTGCTGCTGAATACGCTTACCCGCACAGCAGAGCAGATCAACGGCGGCGCTGCTCAAGTCTGGGAAACCGGCAAGCTGATCGCCAACAACACCGTCCATATACCGATGCTGGCCCGCACAAACCAGGTCGCCGCCAATATAGTGGCGACAAGCGAGGGGATCGCGGGGGCCACCAGCCGCATTCAAGCGGCAGTGGTAGTAGGCGAAGGCGAGCAGGCAGAGGCCCAATAAACCTGACAAGCCTGACAAGGAGCTACCCAATGCGCATTCGACTCACCATTCTGTCAGCCCTGGAAGTACTTGCGTTCGCAGGCGCTTTGGTCTATTTCCTGGGCCGGATCGTTTCTGCCCTGGAAAGTATTGGAGGCTCTGCCAACAGCTACCTGGCGCGGCTCGGTTATGGCGTGCGCGCCATAGATAAGGAGACCAGCTATCTGGCTCCACAGGTAACGCAGCTAAATGCGGGGCTAACCACGCTGGCGGGGAACCTGGGGGTAGTTGACGGCCATCTCGGACCGGTGGCGCAGGCTTTGTCAAAAGGGAAGGAGGGCGCCCTGTGAATCGTGGAATCGCTCTTATCTGGTGGGGTATGCTCATCGCTACTGTCGCGGCTGTAGTGCCTGCTGCCGTAACACTGTTGTCACGCGCGCTTGACGCCGCACGTAACATCGAGCGGTACACAGCAGAGGCGCTCGATGGGGGTGTCAGGATAGCCGAAAACACCGCTAATGTAGCGGCTCTCAAGGATACGATCTCTGCGGCCACAGGATTGCTGGCGGCAGCAGGCTCCCTTGAAGGGCATACAGCTACAATCGCAGCGGCCCTTGCTCCGGCTGCTGTCCCGCAACCGAGCGCCAACTCAGGCAACGGTACCGGAAACGGCAAGACAGAGGAGGTCCAACTGTGAAGACGCTGCTGACCCGATTGACGCTCCTCGTTGCCACCGCCGTCGTCGGCGTGGTGGCGTTTTACCTAGTGCAGATCGCGGTGGCCCTACTGCACGCCAATAGCAACCTGGCGAAGCTCGATGGCGGTCTTGTGGCGATCCGTGACAATACAGCGCCTCTGGCCGAAGACCTTACTGCCATCAACGGCGCAGCTGTCGCGTTGCGAGATGGGCTGACTTCTGTGGACGTTAACCTTGTGAAAGTAATACAAGCCGTTCAGAGCTAACCCGTCACTCTTTACTGTAAAGAAATAGCGAACAGAGGACCCGGAAGTTAGGAGAGCTTTATGTGCTTCAAGAATCTGCCGATAGAATTTGATGCGAATGGCAAAGCATACCTCAAAGAGGGAGTGCGTAATCCATACTCCTACGAAACGCGGTCCCTCGACGAGCAGGCCGACCGGATCAAAGACCTTTTGGAGCGTAATGGCCATATCAAGTCGGTCAACTTCGACCCTGTTACGCGAGTGGCGGGCGCGCTTGCGTTCCACTCGGTAGTAGACCTGAAAGAGCGGCGGGTGATCGAGACGAACTCGATGGCTACCCTTTTCCGAGGGTACGAGGTCATCCTCAAAGGCCGAGATCCACGCGATGCCGCTTTTATCAGCAGCCGGGCCTGCGGCGTGTGCGGCGGTGTGCATTCCACGGTGTCGGCCCTCTGTATGGAGATGGCCTTCCCCGTGGCCCCGCCTCCTCTGGGCATCGCCTTGCGTAACCTGATGATGGCCCTTGAGTTTTGGTACGACAACCCGCTGCACCTATTCTTGCTGGCGGGGCCTGACTACTCGCAAGCTATAGTGCAGACGACCAATCCAGAGGTTTGGGAGAAGGCCCGGCACACCCCAGCGCCGCACGCCGAGGTGCACGGCTACAAAACGGTCGGTGATATCATGACCGATCTCAACCCCCTCACAGGCGCGCTGTACCTGGCGGGGCTTGCCATGACGCGCACCGCACGCGAAGCATACGTGCTGATAGGCGCAAAGTACCCGCACCCCGAAACGGTGATCCCCGGTGGTATGAGCACTACGATAAGCCTCACCGTCTTCAACGAGGTATACACCCATCTGCGCCAACTGTTCGATTACTGCAAGAAAACAGCCTGTATATGGGACGATATAGTAGATTTTTTCTACGATGCCAACCCCGATTACAAGAAGACCGGCGTGCGGCCCGCCAACATGATAGACACCGGCATATGGGACGATCCGTTCTCCTACGATGGCACCTACGCCAACTGCAACGAGTGGGGCGAGCGTCGCTGGGCTACACCCGGCGTGATCGTGGACGGGCAGCTGGTTACCACCAAGCTCCAGGCGCTCAATATCGGCCTCGAAGAGTTCGTAGAGCATTCGTACTACGAGAACTGGGACACTCCACGCTTCCAAACCGATCCTGTGGGCAACCCCATCAGCCCTTATCACATGTGGAATAAGGAGACCAAGCCCCGCCCTGTCGGCCAGAACTGGCGCGAAAAGTACTCGTGGTCCACGTCACCTCGTTGGGACCGCAAGGTAATGGAGGCCGAATGTTCGGCTCGCCTGTGGAACACGGCGGCAGGCGGTGTGCTGCCCCACACTCGGTTCCTGGAGCCTACGGGCACGAGCCTGCGAATGCACGTGCCGGAGAGCACTCTCCCCGCTATGGACATGGAGTGGCATATACCCGATGTGTGGAACGCTTTTGAGCGCAACCGGGGCCGCGCTTACCACCTGGTGATGACTACGGTGGTGGCCCTCGACAACTGGCTTGTGTGCATGGACTTGCTCAAGCAAGGCAAAACGCAGGTGCATACTCCGTTTGAGACGCCGCGCAAGGGTTCGCAGATCGGCGTCGGCTTCTGGGGTGCGGGACGAGGATTCCTGACCCATCACGCCACTATAGATCACGGCGCGCTCAGCAACTACCAGATATTGACGCCTTCGACCTTCAACGCTAGCCCCAAGGACCCCTGGGGCCAGCCGGGACCTTACGAGGAGTCGGTGCTCAACACTCCTATTCTTGAGAACTTCTCCAGCGAAGCAGAATACAAAGGCATAGATATATTGCGTACCATACGCAGCTTTGACCCTTGTATGCCCTGCACCACCCACGTTCATGTGAGCGGCTCGGACCGGGTGATCACGAGAGAGGTCAATACATGCGCCTGTGGCATAGATGACTGACAGAGCACAAGAGGATCGGGTAGACCGGTGCGATAAGGGAGGTAGGGAGTATCAAGGAGGGCACACCCTGATCGGTGGTGTGGGGCACCCCTTCCTGCGGGATGTCTCGGTTGGCCCCACGCTCGTGCCCGCCCTACAGAAGCTGGAATGGCCGGAGGGCGTGGAGATTTACGACATCCACTTCGGGCCGATCCACGTCATGCAGTGGCTCCAGGAGAAGCCTGGCTACTACAGCCGAATCATTCTCTTGTCGGGTGTCACCCGGAACCGCGAGCCTGGGGCCGTTTACACGTACAGATGGAACGGGACGCTGCCGGCTGCGGACGAGATACAGCAGCGCGTATGCGAGGCGGTGACCGGCATAATCGGCCTGGATAATCTGCTGATTATAGGTGAGTATTTTGGGGTATGGCCTGCTGAGGTAGCTGTAATAGAGGTAGAGCCGTGTGAGGAGGAGTTCGGTGCAGAGTTGAGCGACCGCGTAGCAGCCGCTGTGCCCGCTATCTTATCCTCTGTGCGCAAGATGGCTCTGGGGCCTCTGGACGGATTGCCAGCAAGCCCATTCGGGGTGCAGGCTGCAACTGGCGTGCATGACGTCAGCAATTTCACCAACGAGATTCAGGATAGAGCCTCTGTACCCGAAACTCCCGCGGGTAGTGTCGTGGAGGCGCAAAGATAATGCAGGAGTATGAGAAGCAAGTGCACAACAGCAGCGCCGGAGATAACATGGAGGGCGGAGAGTACGGAGGCGAGAGCAGGCCGCTGCTCTCGGACCTCTTCTGGCGTGACGAGATCTTGCAAATGATGTACTGGTACCAGGGCGAGGGCTTCGGCACTGAAATCGCGGCGCGTGAGCTGCGGACTTTCCTCACGGCGATCGATGAAGAGGCCATCGGCGGCCACCTGGAGCAGATGGTAAAGGCGGGTTTCCTGCAAAGGCATAGCCAGGGTGACGTGCCGCACTATTCCTTCACCGAATTCGGTGCCAGGGAGGGCGCACGCCGCTTCGCTGACGAGTTCGCGGATATTACCAAGCAAGGCCATGGCGACTGCCCCCCCAACTGCCCTATCTGCAAAGACCTTCCACCCGAGGACTGCGTGCATTGCCGTAGCATAGCTTCTGAGGTCAGGCTGTGAAAGTATATAGGGCGGAGAGCCCGGGAAATTCGGACGTATACGGGCGAGATCAGACGGCTGAAGCTGAACCCGCTCTGCCAGGCTGGTATATGGCGGTCGAAGAGCTATTCACCTAGATCAGGTGGCTAAATGAGCAGATCCATGGAAAACGGTACAACAGAGATTACCTCCCAGACCTCCCAGGAGAGCCTTTCACAGATCGCTCTGCGGTTGGACGCCCTGGTGCAGAGTTTTGAGCAGCACCCGATAGAAGCGGTGCGTAGCGACGCTCTTGAGATGCTCAGCCTGATAGACGCACTCCACCGCGACGGCGTGTACCGCCTGGTGGAGCTACTCTGGACGGGTAGCCCGGCAGTGCTCGAAAAAGCGCTAGGCGACCCTGCGATTGATATGCTTCTCCAACTCTACGACCTGGGGCCCGGAGAGCCAGAGCCGCGAGAGCAAGCCGAACTGGCGCTTGAGGGAGTTCGGCCCTACATCCAGTCCCATGGCGGTGCTGTAGAGATCCTCGACGTGGTGGACGGCGTGGTACATATACGCCTCAGCGGGGCCTGCCAGGGCTGTGCAGGCTCCGCGATGACGCTGAAGCGCGGTATCGAGGCAGCACTGCAAGAGGGCTTTCCGGGTTTCCAGAGTATCGAGGTCCATGAGCCTGTAGACGTGGCGCAAAGAAAGTTACCCGCTAGCTTCATCCCTTTGCAGCAGGTCGGGGCGGAGGCAAGAACGCTCAATCGCCCGGTCTTCACAACCGTCGGCCATATCGAAGCATTGCCTCCCCAGTCGATGAGGGCTGTGCAAGTAGATGGAAAACGCATCCTGCTGTGCAACGTAGGAGGCGAGGTATATGCTTACGGCAACGAGTGCCCAGGCTCCAACCTGCCGCTCGATGAGGGGGTGCTCAACGGCACGGTGCTGGTTTGTCCCTGGCACAACTGCGCCTTTGACGCACGCACGGGGCGGCGCGTCGATAAGGGAGAAGGCAGGTTGCAGGTGATCCCGGTAGCTGTGCGCGATGGCACAATTCAACTCGCCCTCAACGTCGAGCCGGTGGCGTTAGGATAAGCTGCTGTGCCTGTAGAAGCTGTAGAAGAAGAAGCGGTCACGGCTCCAGAGGTTACTGCGCCGCGTCGCGTGCTGGTTGTAGGCGTGGGGAATGTGCTACAGGGCGATGACGGCTTCGGCGTCGAAGTTGCGCAACGGCTCATGCGCGCAGATGTGCCACCCAGCGTCACCGTGATGGAGGTGGGCATAGGTGGGATGAGCATGGTGCAGGAGTTGTTTGCAGGTTACGATGCACTGGTTGTTGTAGATGCTGTAGATCGCGGCGGAGAACCCGGCACGACTTACTTATTAGAAGCGGAGGTGCCCAACCTCATCGACATGCCTCTTGAGCACCAGCAGGAGTTGATGGCAGATATACACCTGGCAACACCGTCGCGGGCTTTCGTGCTGGCAAAGAGCCTGGGCGTGCTGCCTCCTCTAGTCTACATATTCGGCTGCCAGCCACACCATATAGACGAGTTTGAGATCGGCCTGAGCGAGCCGGTAGCGGCAGCAGTGGAGCCGAGTGTCGAGCGGCTGGTGCGGGAAGTCCGCCTCCTCGCGTCTGCGCCCACGCCAGCGGGGTGTGAGAAGCACACAGGTAGTTAGCTGGTGGTCAGTTTGGAGTTACCGGGGAGTTACCTATGGAAGCATACCGGGACGTTGCTATCTTCGGGCAGGGGGTCGGCGCTTCAGCGGAAGTTACCCTGGCAGAGATAGCGCCGCTGATAGATTACTACGAGCGGGAGATGGGAGTGCTGCCGGGCCGCCTCATGATAGCAGCCTCGTACCTGGCGGACGTGAAGCTGATGGACGGCTGGGCCGCCCAACCACCCGAAGCGCAGGCCATTATCAAAGAGGCAGAAGCCCTGGTCATATCGGTCATGGTGCGCTTGCTGAACGCACAGCAAGCGTGCGATTGTGCGGACAATGACGGCGAGGGGCAGGGAAAAGAGGAACTGTAGCTTGGGAGCGACCAGTTATCATACAGCTCAGGCAATCAGGACAGCCAGGATCGAGCGCGGGCTGACGCAAGGCGACCTCGGTATGCGCCTGGGGGTCAGTCAGGGCACTATTTCGTTCTGGGAGAACGGCACAGAAGCGCCCACAGTTGAGCACCTGATCGTCCTTGCTTTGGAGCTTCCCCAGATCATTGAGAGCTTCGAAGGGCGAGAACGTGAGTTGCTACAGCGTGTGCTACGGCTGGAACGCTCTCTTTTCGAGGGGCGATGTGCCTGCGCGGGCTGCGCCTGTAGCGCCGATGACAGCAATTCGAGAAGCTAGAGGATAGGCCGAAACCGCTCGCGGGTAGAACAGTCGCTAATCGTATGGTATGCTATATAGCTGCGGTTGCTTGCCGGTGTAAGGCGCGGCAAGGTGCGGCCACAGAAGACAAGACAGAGGATTACTGTAACGCGTCGGTGGCGAGAGGACAGGGGAGAATAATGAGGATAGCTATAGCAGGTAAAGGTGGCGTCGGTAAAACAACTATCGCGGGCACGCTCTCACGTGTGATTGCACAGAGAGGCAAGCGCGTGCTGGCGCTCGACGCCGATTCTAACCCCAACCTTGCCCTTGCGCTGGGAATCCCGAGGGAACAAGCAGCAGCAGCACCTGAGGTGCCCCAGGGCCTGACCGAATGGGTAGACGACGAAGATGGTGAGGCCCATGTGCATCTGCACAAGCCTGTAGAGGAGCTCATAGCCAGGTACGGCATGCACGCGCCTGATGGGGTGCGGCTGCTGGTTATGGGCCAGGTGCTGCGGGCCAGCATCGGATGTCGCTGCGAAGCGCACGCAGTGGCACGAGGTATAACCGACCACCTGCTCTCAGGTGGCGAGAGGGTAGCCGACGTTACGCTGCTTGACATGGAAGCGGGGCTTGAGCACCTGGGGCGGGGCACTGTCGAACATGTAGACGTATTGCTTATCGTGGTTGAGCCATACTACAGAGCGTTAGAAGCAGGTGTGCGCATCCGTGACCTCGCGGCTCAACTGCACATTCCCCAGCTTTCAGTAGTTGCGAACAGTATCCGCACAACCCACGACAGGGAAGCTGTAGAGCAATATTGTCGCAGCCACGACCTGGAGCTGCTAGCCTCTATCCCTTATGATGAGGCAGTCATAGAGGCGGAGCAGAGCGGGGTCGCGCCAGTGGATTTTGTTCCGCAGAGCGAGGCTGTACAGGCAATCGGCGCGCTGGCCGACTTGCTTCAACAGAGACGGCTCTGAACTCGACTGGGCGCCACTGGCTATTTTTGGGCAGGTGATATTAGCCAGCTAATAGAGGTTTGGGGTCTTGCAGGCGCGAGATGACGAACAAGAGAGAGTGCCTATGGAAGATGGCGATAAGTGAATACGTCGATACAGGGTGGTCGCCCTGTAACCAACAGGAGGTATCACATGGCAGCCGTGAAGCAGTTACAACGAGTTGCAAGTTATACAGTTTCTGATGCCGCAATTGTGTTGGCATTCGGCATCCTGGGTGGCATCGTCAATGTCACCATCTCTTCTATCGTGCACAACCACTTTATGCTCTGGGGCGCAAGGGTGCCATATGGCTCCTTCTTTACAATGGCCCCTGTAATAGTGATGCTGCTGTTGCGTAAGCCAGGCGTGGCGCTTGCCACTGCTCTGATTTACGGCAGCGTTCAGGCAATCGCAAATGGCGACCTCAGCAATCTCCTTTTCGGCCTACTTGAGGGCACAGGGGCTGAAGTTGCTTTTGCCTTTTTCCGCTACCGCCGGTTTGATGCGTTGAGCGCGTTTTTGGCGGGAGGAATCGGGGCGAAGACGCTCGAAAACCTGTGGGCCATGGTGACCTCGGCAATTGGCGGCACCAACGCCGTCGCCACCGGCAGTGTTGGCACCGGCGCACAAATGAAGATGGGCGGTATGGCCGGTATGAGCAACGCGCAGGCCGAGCAGTTTGCACCGTGGCAAACGTTCCTTGGCGGCGAGATACTGGCGCTGCTTGTCGTCGGCGTGTTGAGCGGCCTGGTAGGCTGGGCGCTCGCCAAATTGATCGAGCGTACCGGGCTGGTAGAGAGGCTTCAATCTCGTCTAGACCACACTCCTGCTCACGTGCCGCAACTACCAGGCTAGAAGTCTGCTCCAGGCTGGAGATAGAGGAGTACGATGGACGAAACAATCCAGAAGGTCCGCGATTTCCATGGGCACTTGTGTGGCGGTCTGACGATGGGAGTGCGGGCAGCGCAAATCGCCCTCCGCGAGATTGGTCCTCACTCCGAGGACGAAGAAGTGGTCGCTATCGTTGAAACCGACATGTGTGCTGTGGATGCTATACAGATGCTGACCGGCTGCACATTCGGCAAGGGCAACCTTATACACCGCGATTACGGCAAGAACGCCTACACCTTTATACGTCGTGCTGACGGTAAGGCGGTGCGCATAGTCACACGCCCGAATGCCTGGGGGCAGGACAACCCGGAGCGTGCGGCTCTCTTTCAGAAGGTGCGGGCGGGCGCTGCTACCGAAGCCGAGCAGCGCCGCTACTGGGAACTCCAGGAAGAACGCGCCCTCTCGATTTTGAGCGTGCCTGAGGAGCAGCTATTCGAAACCAGGGAGATCGAAGCTCAAGTGCCCAGGCAAGCGCGGATGCACCAGTCGGTACAGTGCGATAAGTGTGGGGAGATGACGATGGAGACGCGCCTCCGCCGCTACGATGGGCAAAATCTGTGCATCCCTTGTTTTGAGCAGTTCGAGGCGCGTTAAGCACGCTTCCTGATTAAAAATTTCCACTGCTGTAGCATGAAGTAATAGAGAGCAGCCCATAGTGGCCCGGGAGCATATACAGGTTCTTTGCTCGCCTGTTATTGAGTACAACCTATCAAGGTATGTATGCTGTTCCGCACCTTTCATGCAAGAGAACTAACGGCCAGTTATACTAGCTGGCTAATAACCAAGACGACCCGGATCGAGGGTCAAATGGGACGTAAAGTGGCAACAGAGTACGGAACATACTTATTTACCGGCCCTATTTCACCAAAGGAGAACCCTAAATGGTCAGATGGACATCAAAGTGGGTATCTATACTCGCCGCCCTTATGCTTGCAGCGCTTGCACTTCCTGCCTTTGATGGGAGCACAAGCCATGCGCAAAGCGGCTCTCAGACGTTTCCGCAGACCGGCAAAACGGTACAAGGCAAGTTCCTCACCTACTGGAACAGCCACGGAGGGCTGGCGCAGCAAGGACTGCCTATCTCGTCAGAGATGCAGGAGAAGTCGGAGACGGACGGCAAGACCTACACTGTACAGTATTTCGAGCGTGCGGTATTCGAGGCGCACCCGGAGAACCAGGCCCCCTACGATATACTCCTCTCCCTCCTCGGCGTCTCCCAACTCAAGCTCTCACACCCTCTGGGTGTGCCGGGTGAGAAGGCCAGCACCGACAATCCACTGAAGTTCGATAAGACGAGCAAAGTGGTGGGCGGCAAGTTTCGCACCTACTGGGAGTCTCACGGGGGCCTGGCACAGATGGGCTATCCCCTCACCAACGAGTTCCAGGAGGTCAGCCAGACAGACGGCAAGACCTACACTGTACAGTATTTCGAGCGTGCGGTATTCGAGGCGCACCCGGAAAATGCGGCTCCTAACGACGTGCTCCTCTCGCTGCTGGGCCGCTTCCAGTACGGTCGTAAGTATGCCGCCGGTACACCCAAGTACGGAGGCACAGCAGTCATAGCGATAGGCACCGATCCCGGCCAACTCAACCCTGCCATCACCACCTCGGGTAACACTCACTCGGTAGCAGACCAAATCTATAACGGCCTGGTCGGCCTCGACGACAGCCTCAATCCTATCCCTGAGCTGGCGAAGAGTTGGGAGATCAGCTCTGACGGCAAAACATACACGTTTCACCTGCAACCGAACGTGAAGTGGCACGACGGCGTAGCTTTTACCTCTGCCGATGTTAAGTTCAGCTTCGAGCAGGCCCTGCTGAAGTACCATGCGCGCACGAAGGCTGGGCTTGCGCCGGTGCTCGACGGCATAGATACGCCCGATACTAATACTGTGGTGTTCCGTCTGAAGCAGCCTTACGGCCCGTTGCTGCAACGCCTGGATGTGGTGGAAGCGCCGATCATCCCGATGCACATCTACCAGGGCAAGGATGTGCAAAACGACCCCGCCAATCTCACGCCTATCGGCACAGGGCCTTTCAAGTTTGTGGGCTACGTGAAAGGCGACAATGTAACGCTACAGCGCAACCCTGATTACTTCAGAGCAGGGCTGCCATACCTCGATAAAGTAATCTACCGTATCATACCGAACGCGAGCACCGCAGCCCAGGCCCTCGAACAGGGAGAGGTGGACTACATCGGCTCAGTGCAAGGTTCTGACCTTCAGCGCCTGCAAAATAACAAAGAGATCACCCTTGCGCAAGGCTACGGCGGTTCAGGAGGGAGCGTATGCCAGGACACACTTATCCCCAACCTGACCAAATCGCCCTTCGATAAGCTACAGGTGCGGCAGGCCTTCTACATGGCTCTGGACCGGCAGTTCATCCTCAACCAGGTGTACTTCAACCAGGGCACGCTCTCGACAGGGCCGATAAGCAAGCAGATGGTGTGGGCTTATACCTCCGATGTGACCACGTACCCCTACGATGTAGCTATGGCTAACCAACTGCTCGACCAGGCGGGCTACCCTCGCGGCGCTGACGGCACGCGATTCGCCATTACCTTCACGCATGCTACCTCATTCGATAAGCTAGGGGCGGCGATGGCCGACGAACTGAAGCAGGTGGGTATTACTCTCAACCAGGAAAGCCTGGATTTCAATACGGCGGTGGATAAAGTCTTCGTAAAGAAGAACTTCGACCTGGGTATTGCCTCCTACTGCAACGGGTCGGACCCGGAGGTCGGCGTGCGCCGCGCGTATGTTTCGAGCAACATAGGGCCAATCGCTTTCTCCAACGGCGCGGGCTACAAGAATCCTACAGTAGACCAGTTGTTCGATCAGGCAGCAGCCCTCACTGACCGGACGCAGCGCGCCGCGATATATGCCCAGATTCAAAAGATCATCACCGGCGACCTGCCATACTTCTGGCTCGTAGACTCCCAGGGGTACAGGGCATATCGCGCTGTGTTCAAGGGCTTCCAGGTTTCCAAAGGCCCCCTTGTTGAGACGGCCTGGACGACGGATGCCGGTAAGTAGAGATAAGTAGAGGTGAGCACCAGCGCACAGGGTAGAGCAGGCACGTTGGATAGAGGAAGCGTAAGAGGCTTTTTCCTGGGCAGGTATCTGCTCCGCCGCATGTTGCAGGCCGTACCCGTGCTGCTTGGTGTGCTGGTGCTCACCTTCATGCTCATCCACCTCGCCCCCGGCGATCCTATCTACATACTGGCGGGCGACGGCGGAGACGCAGCCTATTACGCACAGATGCATGCCTATTACGGCCTTGACCGCTCGCTGCCTGAGCAGCTCGTGCGGTACCTCTTTGCGGTTCTACATGGCGACTTCGGCTACTCGTTCAGCTACCAGCAGCCGGTCTTCAGTGTGATCCTGAGCCGGCTGCCCGCAACGCTGCTGCTCATGGGGAGTGCGCTTCTCTTCTCGACAACCGTCGGGTTGCTACTTGGGGTGCTCGCCGCCAGGCGTCCGCGCACGCCACTCGACTACTGCATCACCGCTGCTACGCTGGCGGCTTACTCGATGCCGGTCTTCTGGCTCGGCCAACTGCTTGTAATCGTCTTCGCGGTGTGGCTCAAGTGGTTCCCGGTACAGGGTATCTCATCTGTCAGAGAGAGCTACACGGGCCTACAGGCAGTAGGAGACGTGCTGAACCACCTCGTGCTGCCCGCAGTCTCACTGGGTATGTTGCAGCTTGGTGTCACCTCACGCTTGACGCGCACCAGCCTGCGAGAGATGCTGAGCGAGGACTTTGTGCGTACAGCCCGCGCCAAAGGGCTTTCGGAGCGGGCTGTGCTGACGCGCCACGCCCTGCGTAACGCTCT
Source organism: Chloroflexota bacterium (assembly GCA_027317125.1). Classification (GTDB taxonomy): domain Bacteria; phylum Chloroflexota; class Chloroflexia; order QHBQ01; family JADMIH01; genus JADMIH01. The sequence continues at coordinate 30,408 of DAHVFG010000009.1, forward strand.
GCTGCCTGTTGTAACGGTCGTAGGCGGGCACGTCGGTACGATGCTCACCGGTGCGGCGCTCACCGAGGTGATCTTCGCGTGGCCGGGCCTGGGGCGGTTGCTCCTGGGCGCGACCCTCAGCCGCGACTACCCACTCTTGATGGCTATCTTTATCATGGTCTCAGTGACCGTTGTGGTAGCCAATCTGCTCACAGACCTGGCATATGTATGGCTCGACCCACGTGTGAGGTACAGCTAAGATGGCGGTCGGAGAGGTTAGAGACGTGCAAGGCGAGACTGCCGGGCCCCTGACCGCTTCAGCGCCTGGAGTGGGCGGGCGTCGTGGCTCCGGAGCGAGCGCACGATTCTGGTCGCGGATACTGCCGCGGATACTGCCGCGGATACTGCGGCAGCCTGCTACAGCGGTCGGGGCTATCATAATGCTCGTGCTGATAGTCACAGCCGTGGGCGCAGACGTGATCGCGCCGCACGATCCGTTCAGCACCTCGACCGAGGCATTCCGCCCGCCTTCGGCTGTGCACCTGTTCGGCACCGATGATCTGGGTCGAGACGTCTTTAGCGGAGTGGTACACGGCGCTCGTGTCTCGCTGTTGGTGGGCCTCGTCTCCGCCCTTACAGCTACCCTCATTGGGGTGCTGGTCGGCGGGTTGGCCGGTTACGCCGGTAGCCTGGTAGACGACGTGCTGATGCGCCTGACTGAAGTGTTCATGGTGGTGCCTCGCTTCTTCCTGGTACTGGTCGTCGTGTCCCTCTTCGGAGGAAGCATATGGCTGATTGTGCTGGTGCTCGGCCTGACGATGTGGCCGAGCACAGCGCGGCTGCTACGCTCTCAGGTGCTATCGCTACGCACGCGCGACTACGTTGTGGCCGCGCGTGCTATCGGTGTGAGTGAGCCGGGTATACTGATACGCCACGTGCTACCCGCAGCGCTCCCCCCGGTTATCACTCAAGCAGCACTCCAGGTGGGAGGGGCCATACTCACGGAAGCGGGTCTCTCCTTCCTGGGGTTGGGCGATCGCAACGTCATGAGCTGGGGTATTATACTCAACGACGCGCAGCAGTTCGTGCGTCAGGCCTGGTGGATTTCAGCTTTTCCCGGGCTTGCCATCACCCTGACCGTACTGGCGATGAACCTCGTGGCTGATGGCCTGAACGAGGCATTCGATCCTCGTTTGTCAGGGCGTTGAGCCAGGTCACTATGTTAAACCAGGCGGACATGGACGCGAATACAAATCCAGTGCGCCTGACTGAGGCCGGATTTGAGAGCCACAATCGAAAGCCCCACCTGATGCGGCCGGGAATACGAAGGCACACGAGGGCATAAGCGCACAGTACTGGCGCAGGCCACCTGCAGCAGTCGAGAGGGTTTACACTGTGTGTAATGATGGATCAGGGTGTATTCGACCCTGTGCATTTGGCAGTGATACTGGGGCACGATTTATGAAAGCAGTGCCGATCCGTCGCTCTTGTATCTTTACCCATCTGCATCTCCTTTTTGCAGGTGGTTATGCCTTATCATCCGAGTTTTGAGATGGTTACTTATTCGTGAAAGGGCATTAGAGGCTCGGGGTTGAGGTAAATAACGCCATCTTCTATCATCAGTGCGTACTGGCCCGCGTTCCCGGTGGCGGGGAGAGATATGGCTTTGCCGCTGGTCACATCGAAGATAGAGCCGTGGAGCGGGCACTCCACCACCCAACCTCTCATATCCTCGTAGAAGTCGCCCTCTGATAACGATGCCTGGGCGTGCGTGCATGTGTCGCCTATCGCGTAGAAGTCGCCATCAGCATTGAAGATGGCTATATCTATCCCCTCGTGGCTGATGCGAATGCACGACCCTGGCGGCACGTCATCTACCGTCGCCACTTCCACCCATTGTTCGATTGATACTTTGTCGCTCATATAACTCCCTTCTCCTGGCAGGTCTGCTCTATTATAGGCGGGAAGGCTGAAAAATACGAGCCGCAGGTGTGCTGTAAGCGTTCAGAGTCGGGGTGGGGCAACCTTCTTGGGGCATATGCGCGGGCAGGTGAGGGCACGCCCGCGCATATGCCCTGCCCCACCACAACTCCTCTAGAAATGAGAAGGGTAGTAGTATAGAGGGGTGCTAAATCACTCGTATTTTCATTCGTAATGGTGGCCCGCAGGGTCATGGTTTACTCTGAACACTCATCAACAAAGTGTAGGTGTTCAGAGTTGGGGTGCAGGGGTGTCCCTCCCCTCACCCCATGCCCTTCTCCCACAAGGGGAGAGGGGGCTTTGTGCATGCTGAGTGCACAGGGGACACCCCTGACGGGGTTACAAGGTTGAGTAAAGCCCCCTCTCCCCTTGTGGGAGAGGGGGTTGGGGGTGAGGGCGGGTGAGGGCAGATGGCGCAACACCCGCACAGATACCCCAAGAAGACTGCTCCACCCTAAATCTGAACATTTACAACAAAGTAGCCCCTTGACTTTTAGAGATGGTGGATGTATCATGCTGGCGGAACAAATGTTCTGATGCCGTAGCAGGTGCACTGGAAAGCGACAGAGGCGCGTGCGGTACTACAATGGCCGAAGCCAGGTGAGCCACACAGGTTATGTACATCACAACAAAAAGGAGCACAAAGATGCGCAAAGTAGTCTTATCAGTATTCCTGACGCTGGATGGCGTTATGGAAGACCCCGGTGGATCCGAGGGTTTCGAGCGCGGCGGTTGGCAACTTCCATACTTCGACGATGATTCAGGCCGCTTTATGAGCGAACAGTTAGCGGCGGCTGACGCTCTTCTGCTTGGGCGAGTAACGTACGAGGGCTTTGCCGCTTCCTGGCCGTCTATAACTGATGACGTGGGGTTTGCCGACAAAATGAACAGCATGCCCAAGTTTGTGGCCTCGCGGACCCTGACGGAGACGCAGTGGAACGCCACGTTAATCAAAGGGGATGTAGCGGAAGAGGTCGCCAGGTTGAAGCAGCAGGCAGGCCAGGAGTTGTTGATCTTTGGCAGTGGCGATCTTGTAGAGACGCTAAGGCGAAACAACCTCATTGATGAATATCAGCTCTGGGTCCACCCCATCGTTCTGGGGAGTGGGAAACGCCTCTTCAACGGCGCGAGCGATATGACCGCCTTGAAACTTGTTGATACTGTGACGCCCGGTACGGGCGTCCTTATCCTCACTTACCGGCCGGCGCAGCATCTACAAGGGTAACCCTTATGTGTAGAAACATCAAAACCCTCTTCAACTTCGAGCCGCCTGTGAACGAGGGCGAGATTCGGGCAGCATCGTTGCAGTTTGTGCGAAAGCTTAGCGGCTTCAACAAACCATCGAAGGCTAACGAAGCTGCCTTCAATGCTGCCGTTGACGAGATTGCGGCAGTCGCAGGCAACCTTCTTATCTCACTTGAGACGAACGCACCACCGAGGAGCCGCACAGAAGAGGCTGCCAGAGCACGAGCACGCTCTACCCAGAGGTTTGCCAGGTGAATGGGCCGCTTGTGCAGTGGCTACTTGCCTCGTACGACGCAATAAACAACACAGGCGGCCAGACACCAGCGTTAACCGGCTTTAGAAGTTAAACCCGGAGGCGTGTAAATGAGCAGATTCGGTTTGTATGGCAAAGTCATTGCCCACCGAGGCCAGCGTGATGCCCTGGTAGTGATACTCCTGGAGGCGGCAGCGTTGCTGCAAGATGATCCGGACTGCACTCTCTATGTCGTGAATGTCTCAGCCACAGAGCCGGACGTAGTGTGGGTGACGGAGGTATGGAGTAGCCAGGCAGCGCACCAGGCATCTCTCACAAGAGACGATACCAGGACGCTTATCGAGCGCGGCATGCCTTTAATTGCGGGCGGCGAGCGCGTTGAGGTCGTCCCCGTGGGCGGCAAGGGCCTCTCCATGGGCTAGCTTCTGGGCTATCCATCTTTACCACCACGTTTCGGGCTGATGTCCAACCCAAAGCCACGCAGCCAGGAGAGGTCAAGCGACCACTCGTGCTGCGAGCGGCGCGACCACTGTTCGAACTGCATCTCCAGATATAACTCAACGTCATCCATGCTCCAGCCGTTGACCCGGGCAAGATGGGCACGCGCCTCTCCTGCTCTACCAACGCGCGATGCATAGCCCATATGCTTGGCTTCGTGGCACGCCGGGCAGAGAGCCACAAGCCCCACTAGATGCTGCACATGAGCATCGTCATCGTACTCCCACACTTCGTGGCATTCAACAGGGTGCTGTGCGCCTCGCCCCTCGCACACCTCGCAGTGTCGGCCCGCCCGCTTGAAAACAGGACGCCTGAGGCGGTCCCATTCCTCCTTGCTCAATTCAGAGCGCAGGTTGGAGAACCAGCAGCTGCTTGGGACAAGCTCCACCGTGAGCAAGGTGCGGGGGAGGAGTATTTCGCCATTTTGACTGATCTGAGCTTCGGCGATGCGCCTGGGTGCGATACCGCCGGTTACCTCTGGCGCATCGCCCACCAACCTCGCCGCTTGCAACTCCTGTAGCTCGCCCAACAATCCTTTCTGCAAGCAGAGGTGATACAGCCACCCTTCTTTGTAGCCGCGCTTGCGCCTCAGCCCTTCCAGTCCCAGCACCTGCCTGTGCCGCTCGTTCAGTTGCATAGCCATGCTAAAGTATATCTTATTCGGGATTCCCTGGTAAAACTGAGCGCAAATGCTCAGATTAGGGGTGTAGAATTTCCATGGGATTATCCGGATTCGAATGACACGCGACCGGTGACTATTCACTCGCACCCCGCCCTCTTCAAGGTATCCTGTTGGGGAGCCAGGGTCTGGTCCTGGTAGAAATGCGCGCATTATCTCAGAAGAGTGACTATGCACCGAAGGAGATGGGAATAGGGAGTGGATAGAGAGGCACAGAACACGATCCGGGCCCCGCAGCTAAAGGCACGAGGTAAGGCAAGGCGAGGCAAGGGCAGGGCCAAAGAGTCATACCATGCGTTCGGTTCTGACACTACACAGACGAGCGATACCTGCGTTAGAATAAGGCTGTCGCTCAGCCCGGGGTAGGTCAGGTGGAAGTGGTGGATCGTGTACATGGGCGATCATCTACCGACCTTCCGGCATGCGGCCCATCAGGAGACAGACCGCATTCACTATCTCGCCAAGACGGAGCAGCCGCTAGCCGAGAAGTGAAGGCTGGTTGCTCATGGAAGATGAAATACCCTGAGGACCGGCGCTAGAAGTGGCGCAATATGTAAAAGGCGAAGGCGAAGCAGGTATTCTATCGATGGATCAGGTATGCTCGAGCAGTTCGTGTGTAGCGGTCAGGGGGTGACAGTGAGGCGTCAAGATGCCTGGACTTGAGCTGGTACTTGTGCTGCTCTTAATCGTGACTGCACTGATCCCGCTTGCGGGCAGGTTCCGCGTGCCCTATCCGGTCGTGCTGGTGCTCGCCGGGCTGGTGCTCGCGCTGCTGCCGATCTTCCCCGATGTGCCGGTAGAGCCGGATCTGGTCCTGCTGCTCTTCCTCCCTCCGCTTCTGTACAGTGCCGCGTACAGCACGTCCGTTCGCGACCTCCGCCGCCTGCTCCGGCCGATCATTTTGCTCGCTGTGGTGCTGGTGCTACTCACTACCGTGGTGAGCGCAGCGCTGCTTCATACTCTGCTGCCTGGGCTGGGGTGGCCCGCGTCTTTTGCTTTCGGTGCGATTATCTCTCCACCCGATGCGGTGGCAGCCGTAGCCGTATTCAGGCAGCTTGGCGTCCCACGCCGGATAGTGGCGCTCCTTGAAGGGGAAAGCCTGTTCAACGATGCCACGGCCCTGGTGACCTACCGTGCAGCCGTAGGGGCGATGGCCGTTTCCTTCTCGCTCGGTCAGACGGCCATTAGCTTCCCCGTTGTAGGGCTAGGGGGCGTGCTGATCGGGCTCCTGGTAGGGGTAATTGTCGGCTGGCTGCGGCGGCTCCTCAATGACCCGCCAGTGGAGATAGCCTTGTCGCTGCTTACCCCTTTCGGTGCATATCTCCTTGCTGAGTATCTGGGTCTATCCGGCGTGCTGGCTACGGTTACGGCAGGTCTCTATATCGGGTGGCGCGACCCATACATCTCCAGGTCGGCGGCCCGCCTCAGTGGACGTGCAGTTTGGAACATGATCGACTTCGTCATGAACGGCCTCGTATTCATTCTGATAGGGTTACAACTCTCAGTCATACTGCGAGGGCTCGCGGGCCGCTCTATCTTGTCTCTCATCGGCATCGGCCTTGTGCTCAGCATCGCGGCTATCGGGGTGCGTATGGCATGGGTGTTCCTCGAGGAGTACGTTCGCTGGTGGTTGGGCAAGTGGCGACCTTTTCGTCGCATTCGTGGTACCGGTGGTCTGGATGGTATCAGGCATATCGGCACCGAGCCTGATAGTGCGCTCCCAGCACCCTCAGCAACACCAACAACGTTGGCAATAATGGAGGGCTCAGAAGACGCGGAGGATCTAAGTACATCCGGGGCGTCGGACACTCCTGGCAAGGAGCCGGGACTAGATGCGCCGCCCTGGAGAGAGATGCTCGTCGTCGGGTGGGCCGGTATGAGGGGTGTGGTGTCGTTGGCCACCGCCCTGGCCTTGCCCGAGCAGACCCCCGACCGTGACCTGCTAATCTTCGTGGCCTTTACCGTCATTCTGGTGACTCTCGTCGGGCAGGGGCTGACTTTGCCACTGCTCATCCGTGTGCTTGGGGTGGGTGTAGACGAGACAGTAGTCGCGCAGCAGGGCCAGTTTGCTCGCAGGAGAGCTGTGGAAGCTGCACTATCGCGGCTAGAGGAGCTGTCGGGCGAGTGGCCCGCACACCTCCCGCTGATCGATGCGTTGCGTGCCCAATACGGGCACCGAGCAAGTCACCTGGAACCCGAACCGGCGAACCGGGCGAAGCGGGATTCTGGTGGAGATGAGAGCCAGGAGGGCGCCACCGCAGAAGAGCGAGAAGATCCGGAACAGGAGATGCTTGAGCACCACCTGATCCGCCGGGCGGTCATAGATGCGGAGCGGTCCACTGTGCTGGACTTGCGCGAGCGAGGTATGGTCAGCGACGAGATATGGCGCGAGATCGAGCGGGAGCTTGACCTTGAGGAGCTGCGCATGGACGCGTAACATCCACGCGGTGGTAAGAAGCAGGCGTGTTCGAGGAGCTTTGGCGAGAAGGTTTGATGCAGTACAACGAGCAGAAAGGTATCCAGTGGGAGTGGCAAGCAATGGACGGAGCAATGACCAAAGCTCCGTTGGGAAAAAGATGGGAGCAGCGGGGCAATGGCCGAAGCTACAGGACCTAACTCGACGGGCAGAAGCAAGAGCGGCACCAAACGGAGCTTGCTCACGAGTGCCGGAGGCATACCGTTGGCTGATTGGCGACCACTCTCGGCAGGAGCCTCATACGCTAAGGGCACGATTGGGCACACTGCCTCGCCTCAGCACTGATGCGGGCAGGTGCGCCTGTACAGGGCACATCAGTCAGGCGCTCTTTAACTCCCAACTCCTCCAGTGAGACCGCTTGTAGGTGAGCCAGCGGCCACGCCACCACGCCACCACGCCACCACGCCACAGCCGTGTCATGTCACGGCTAACACCTAGTGCAGCTTGGCTCAAATAGGGCTATGGTATAATGGCTGCAAGACCAGGGTGAATGGAGAGATAATAGCCAAGCTGTACCAGGAGCCTCATCTCGCACGCCCAAAACAGCAGCAAACTTGACGGCCAAACCCGCAAACTTCAGCGGATTTCCGCGGACTTGTATAGAAAATCCATTCTCTTTTCACGCACAGAATGGACTCTGGCGGACCCCTGCGGAAGTCCTCCTGGGCGAACTCGTAATCAATGGGTTTAAGTCCTTGGCGGCTCACCATAAAATACGCACGATTTCAGCTCGGATGTTCGCTCGTTCGGGCTTCTTGTTTGGGTCTGACGACCAAACTCTAAAGAAGCATCTTAATTGTGCCTGACATTGCCAGGCACGGGGCCCACTCAAGCGTTCCTTGCATCGAGGCAGTTCGGCTGCGGCGGCTGCTGATTGTTGAGTGCCCACCGCTCGGACACTTTCTACTCAGTTTTGAGATGAGTGGCCATCCGGCCTCCGGCAGTGGGCGTAACCGTTTTTATAGGGTTTCTACATACCCTTCTGTTCCATGTACACGAATTCGCTGCCCATCTTTTATCAGTTTGGTAGCATTTTCTACTCCGACAACTGCCGGTATGCCATATTCACGTGCGATAACTGCTCCATGGGTCATCAGTCCACCAACTTCGGTGACCAGGCCTTTTATGGATACGAATAACGCTGTCCAGCTAGGGTCAGTAAAGGAGGTAACTAATATATCTCCATCTTCCAGATCGGCGTCTTCCATGCTTAAGATGATCCGTGCCCGCCCCTCTACAACGCCGGAAGAAACAGGTAGACCTGCAAGGGCTCCAGCCGGGAGATTCTCTCGCTTGTACTCACCTGTAACTATTTCACCATCTGATGTGAGAACACGCGGCGGGGTGAGTTTCTCATAGAATTTGTACTCGTCTTTTCGGTTGCGGATGATCTCGTAATCCAGTGTATGAGTGCGTACGGCTCCGCTAAGCTCTTCAAAAGTCAGATAGTATATGTCTTCTTTTTCATGAATGATGTTGGCTCGTACGAGGCGTTCGGCTTCTTTCAGCAAAGCCTTCTTATAAATGAAGTAGCGACTAACCATGCCGTATTTTGGATATTCACGATAACCGGCGAAATTCCGGATCAGGTCGATCATTCGTTTTGTTTCTTCGGCTTTTTCTTCACCATCCGGTAGCTGCTTCAATCGCTCTAACAACTCTTGTTCTTTTTGCAAAGCCTCCTGTTGCCCTTGCTCAAATCTCCGCTCGCTCGCACCAGGCTCAAAGTTCCTGATGTTAGTGAGAATTGCGGGGATGAGGGTAGCCGGTTCCTCGCTCCAACGAGTTCTCGTAATATCGATTTCCCCGGCACATCGCACTCCAAATTTGTTGAGAAAGGCGTAGATAGCGTCTCTTGCTTCCCGTCCACCCTCAAGCTCAGTCAGCCCATCCAAGAAGCTATCAGCCTTTATATGTTGCAAATACTCGATTACTTCCTGGTAAGGACGGATCACGTCCGCGACATCCAGCAGCGCCAGGCCCATCTCCGAGGTGACATTGTTTGGCACAGATTGGGAAAGCGTGTCTGCCGCGTTCTTTTCGCCCAACCATTCGTTCATCATTTCATTGATCCATGCCGAAGCATCCATAGCAGCCATGATCACAGCATGACTTTGTGGGTCAAATAGAATCTTTTGTAACTGCTGGATATCTTCCAGGATGAAATCAAACAGCTCAGGTCCTGATTTTGTTTGGATGTTCCGTTTTAGCTCTTCTATAGATGCCTGACTACGCTTGATCAAATCAGAAACGATTACCGGATCGCTCTCGATTTGCGTGCGAAAGCCGGAAGGCGAAACAACTCTAGCGCCTCTACCGGGACTCTGTTCTTTCTCATCCTCTGGGGGTGATTTGATGAAACCTTCTCTCTCTACAATGGTCACGAGGGCGTCTCTTATGAGCGGATCGCCCTGTCCCATGGTATCCATCAACGTGTGTCGCATGTCAGGCGAAGCCAGCAAAGGTGTAACGTCAACAAATAGCCTTCCACCGGCTTTACGCATGGGTGCACGAGTCGTTAACAGGAAAAAAGACAATCCCAAAGGCTTCATCGGGTCGGTCATCATTTGTCCATGACCGACAGACACGTAAACGTGATTTTCCTGGTCCCCTGCTTCGGGGATGGGGTATAGAGTAGTGATTGGCCGGCTCTGGACAATAAAGAATGTATCATAAGCCAGACACCATTCGATGTCCTGTGGGCAGCCGAAATGTTCCTCGATCTTTCTGCCTATCTGTTCAAGCTGCAAAATCTGCTCATCCGTCAGCGCTTGCCTATTCCACCGCTCAGGCTCGATCTCCTGTTGTTCCGTACCGCCATCTTTTTGGGCATAGATAGCCAGCTTCTTTGTGGAGATCTTCTTGTCGATAATCTTGTCGTCACGACCGTTACGCACTTTATAGGTATCAGCATTCACGAGGCCGGAGACCAGGGCCTCGCCAAGACCGAAACTGGCATCAATGGATAACACCTTCCTATTAGAAGTGACGGGATCGGCAGTAAACAATATTCCTGCCACCTGCGGGAAGACCATCTTCTGAACAACCACAGCCAACTGGACTTTACGGTGGTCGAAGCCGTTTTGAAGTCGGTAAATTACTGCCCTCTCGGTAAATAGCGATGCCCAGCACTTGCTGATATGCTTTATGATCGCCTCCTTACCTGTGATGTTCAAATACGTATCCTGCTGGCCTGCAAAGGAGGCTGTTGGTAAATCCTCTGCGTTTGCACTGGATCGTACTGCATAGGCATTATTTTCTCCAAGCCTGGAGAGCAGGCGGGTGATCTCTTCGCTGATGTCTTGAGGAATGGCTATCCCTTCGATGACCCTGCGAATCTCACCACTAACTTCACCGATTTTGTCCCGGTCTTCCGCCTTTAGAAGTGATAGCCGATGAAGCAATTCGTCAATCGACGGCATTTCCCCAATAATTCTCTTAAAGGCTTCAGTAGTAATACAAAAGCCATCTGGTACGCGTATTCCTTCAATCCTGGATAGTTCCCCCAGGTTCGCGCCTTTACCCCCAACAAGGATGAGTTTTGCTTTGTCAATGTTCTGCAACCCAAGCATATATGAACTCATATTCTTCTGTCTCCTTTCATGGTTGAGATGATTGTGGTTCTTCCATGCAGGCATCTCCAAGACGAGATCAAGCGGCTGGTGATAGTCGGTGACAGTCCGCTTAGTATAACAACAGCGCCTGCGGAATAAATCGTGCTGTAGACGGTTTTTTGTATAGGACCGATTTGTTATACTTATATTGGCGGAGGCAACTGTTTTCCTCTCCTCTACACTGCATGCCGATCCGTGATCTTCTCCCACAAGGGAGAGCATCTTTACATCCAGGCGTTCAGCCTCAGGTCACGAGGCAATCTCCCGAGGAGATAGCCGCTGAATGGGTGATCATAGCAGTGACCATCGCTTCGAGTGGTCCCGCGCCGAGTTCCAGGGCTGGGCGACAGGCGTGGCGGAAAAGTTTGGCTACTCGGTGCGCTTCCTGCCCGTTGGGCCTGAAGACCAGGTGGTGGGATCGCCCACACAGATGGCGGCGTTTGAGCAGTCGAAGGACGAAAGCAGAGCATCAGAATGAGTGAGATCACAAGCGACAGTTTGACACTTCCCGTGGGCACGCGGGTGGTCGCCAGAAGAGAGGTGCACACTGCAGCCGGTGAGCTGGTGTGCCTGGCAGGAGCTATGGGCTTGATCGCGAAAGCCCCATCTGACACTACCCATTCCTACCGTGTGCGCCTGCCAAGTGGGGCTGAGGTGACGCTCCAGAAACAAGACCTCACCCTCTTCACCCGCTTCCAGGCGCGACAGAAGTTTCAGTACCCTCAGTGTCGGGTCGATGGTTGAAAGAGGCATCCCAGTGCCTGTGCACTGCCTTGTGGCACGGCGTTTCAGTACCCTCAGTGTCGGGTCGATGGTTGAAAGTATGCAGCCACTACGGGCAACGCGTATGGGCAGGGGGTGCCGTCCAAGTTTCAGTACCCTCACCATCGGGTCGTAGGTTGTAACGCTTGTAGCTGTAAAAGTAATGGACATAAGCGCGCAAAGTTTCAGTACCCTCACCATCGGGTCGTAGGTTGTAACCTACACGGTAAGCGCGCAGGTGAGTGGGCGGCAGTGTGTTTCAGTACCCTCACCATCGGGTCGTAGGTTGTAACGCAAGGTGCACAGAGCCAGGTAGACGCGCGCAAGAGTTTCAGTACCCTCACCATCGGGTCGTAGGTTGTAACCCAATACCGCTGACCAGTTCATCGCGGGCATGTATTCGTTTCAGTACCCTCACCATCGGGTCGTAGGTTGTAACGACGTTTATCCATACACTACAAGTGTAGGAAGTAAATAGTTTCAGTACCCTCACCATCGGGTCGTAGGTTGTAACTTCCACAAGCTAGCTAATATACCTACCTTTGCTTGTTGGTTTCAGTACCCTCACCATCGGGTCGTAGGTTGTAACCCGCTCCTGGCAGTGATGCAATCAGGAGCGGGCTTTCGGGTTTCAGTACCCTCACCATCGGGTCGTAGGTTGTAACACGTTACGTA